>CALXOT010000019.1 GCA_944390085.1 uncultured Succinivibrionaceae bacterium | reverse complement strand
TGCTGGCGATGGTGCCGGCACTGAGATCATAGATACATCAGCAATCAGCAACGGCCGATGTAACAACGACCGTTCCGCTTTCATCCCCACGCTCACGCATGGGGAATTTCGCGGCTTTCAGTTAAATCAATCGTTATTTGTATACAAAAAATTTAAAAATTTTGTTGACAATGAAAAATTTGTCTTTATAATGTGCTCCGTTCCTTGCAGCAGCAAAGCATAAGCCTGCAGGTGAGCTTAGATGCGTAGGGCTATAGGGGTATAGCCAAGTGGTAAGGCAGCGGGTTTTGATCCCGCCACTTCCCTGGTTCGAGTCCAGGTACCCCTGCCATCTAAGGAAAAATTTTGGGGTATAGCCAAGTTGGTAAGGCAGCGGATTCTGATTCCGCCATTTCCAAGGTTCGAGTCCTTGTACCCCAGCCAAATGTGGCTACGTAGCTCAGTTGGTTAGAGCGCGGCACTCATAATGCTGAGGTCACTGGTTCAATTCCAGTCGTAGCTACCACTCCTTCTTCTTTTCAAATTGGGGTATAGCCAAGTTGGTAAGGCAGCGGATTCTGATTCCGCCATTTCCAAGGTTCGAGTCCTTGTACCCCAGCCACCGCTCTCTTCTTTAAATGTAATTTTTTTATTTTCACCAATGTTACCGATAACATTGTCCAAAAATCACATAATTTGTCATCGGGATTGCGGTCAACAATCTTCAGACAGCGCGCAAATGCATATAAATTACATCACGTGATATTTTCAGGATCTCTGCCACCCGAGTGACCGAGCGGCGCAATTTGAATACACCGGCCTCATTGAGGCGCCAGATAATCTCCTTGGTTTTCTGGCGCTGCGAAATCTTGTCATCAGCCATTACTTCCTGTTTTACTTTCATCACCTGATTTAAGAACAAGTCATCTATATCAATGGCAAAGTGCTCATTATCAGCATCATTAAGATGAGGCTGCATTAAGATTTGTGCAAGCTCATTTAGAGGAGTGGATGTATCAAAATTAATGCACAAAAGGCCGATAGGTTGTCCTTTAAGTCCTTTTATCAAGGTAGTGGAGGAACGCATAATATGGCCGTCACTGCTTCTGGTCTGATAGAGACCACTATTGCCGTTTTTCTTATGTTCAAAGCTCTTGAGAATGGAAAGAGCCTTGTCGGTGACGGGCGAACCGATACCGCGGCCTGTTTTAGCTCCGTTGTGGATACAGATGACAGAATGGCTGAGATCCTGCAGGCTGTGCAGTACCACCTCACAGCTGCTGCCAAAAATCTGCCCAATGGCATCAACTACCGGCTTAAACCCCTCCAGAATCAATTGATCCTCAGGACTTAAAACATTGCTATGTTCGATATTATCAGTATTGCTTGGCTTAGACATCAGTCTTCCTTCAAGGGATACACGTTCTTTTACAGGGGTGAAGATGCTGCAACGTAATTAATTGCAGCAACACAAGTGAAATGCCGCCGCAGCAGACGGCGGCAAGTGTTTTGTTCAGGCTTTCTGAGCCTTTTCAATGCGCTCGATGATTTCCTGGAGCGTAGAGCGGGATTCAGCTAAATTAAAGCGCATAAATCCTGAGAAACTCCGGCCAAAATGCGAGCCCGGATAGACCTCTACCCTTGCCTGATTGAGGAAGAAATCAAACATCTGCTCTTCACTGGCAAAGACCTTGCGAAAATCCATCCACAACAGGTAGGTACCCTCACGGCGCTTGATCTCAAGCCCCGGGAACAGGCGGGCAAATTCCTTGCGGATAAAAAGCTCGTTTTGATCTATATAGGCGTTTACCTCTGCCACATAATATTCACAGTGCTGATAAACGGTCTTGAGCACAGCATTGGCAAACAGACTGGGATTGTGTTCACCGATGCGCTGCATCTCACGGTAAAAGGCCTGACGCAATTTGGGATTGCGGATAATAAGATAGGCCGCAAGCGCCCCCATCACATTGAAGGTCTTAGCCGGAGAATTGGCTACGATAAGCCTGCTCTGAAATGCCGGATCTGAAATTTCCAGAATGGAATGGAAACTGCAGCCTGCCTTGATGAAATCTGCATGAATTTCATCGCAGAACAAGTACAGATCGTGCCTGACGCAGAAATCAGCTATTTGCTGTAATTCAGCTACCGTCCAGCAGCGGGTAGTGGGATTGTGCGGATTGACCAGGATCATGAATTTGGTTTTGGCACTTACCTTGGCCTCCAGGCTTTCCAGATCAAGCACAAAGCTGTCACCCTCTTCCCTGAAGGGGGTTTCAATGATAAAGCGCCCATTATCCTGTGCTGCCTGTGCCAGCGGCGGATAGGCCGGGGCATTTAGGATCACCTCATCCCCCGGGCGGGTCAGCGCCTCAATGCATAATCCGCAGGCAATGTTGATACGCGGAGTGAACATGATCTCATCAGTACCGATTTTCACCTGATGACGGCGCTGATACCAGGACGCTACCCCAGTATAGAAATCATCGCTTAAATCGGTATAACCGAATACGCCGTGTGCTGCTGCGTCTGCAAAGGCCTGACAGACTTCAGGCGGGCTTTTGAAGTCCATATCGGCACAACCGACATGGATAAGATCAGTACCACCGTAAATCTTATCGAAGGTATCCCATTTGGCACAGTCAGTACCCCGGCGTACTACCGGGGTATCAAAATCCATCATTTAGATTAAGCCTCCTGTTCCTGCTGACGCTTGGGCAGGTGTGAAATACCGATGCCAGTTGCCGCCCAGATTAAAGCGAAAATCATACCGGTATAGTTTAAGAAAGCATAAGGCAGGTATTCCAGGGTCGGCACACCGAGCATGGTGGCCATGTACACACCGGCGGCAGTCCAGGGCAGGATAGGCTCGACTACCGTGCCGGCGTCCTCAGCAGTACGCGAGAGGTTAGTCGGAGCAAGGCCAAACTTCTTGTAGGTTTCTTTGAACATTTCGCCTGGCAGCAATACGGACAGCTGGCCGTTTGAAGTGATGCCACAGATCAGGATGGTGGAAATAATAGTGGTTAAAATCAGCTGGAACACGGATTTTACGCCCTTTAAGAACACGCTAATGATAATCTCAAGGGAGTGAGCCACCGACATGGTGCCAGCCAGCGCAAAGGCGCAGAAGCAGATCACCAGGGTGTTCATCATGGCCACCATACCGCCACGCTCAAGCAGACGGGACACATCAGACGGGAACAACGCTACAGCTTCCTGATTGGGGATCATGGAGAGCTTGAAGCCGCCGATCACGGTCTCACAAATCTGGCTTAGGTTGAAGCCCTGGAACATAGCGGCACACAAAATGGCGATGAGGGAAGCCAGGAACAGAACCGGGATGGTAGGCTGACGCAAGATGGAACCTGCAAGCACCACCAACGGCGGCAATACCACCATCAGGTTAAAGTTATAGACGCTCTCCAAGGAAGTAGTAATGGCCACGATGCGCTCCGGGGTGTCAATGTGGCCGATATCCTGATTAAGGCCAATCACAGTATAGAGCACGCAGCACAGCAGGAAGGCAGAGCCTGAAGTCCACATCAGATGGGCAATGTGGGCATACAGGGGTGAGCCTGCCGCAATGGAGGCCAAGTTGGTGGAGTCAGACAGCGGGGAACACTTGTCGCCAAAATAGGCGCCAGAAAGGATGGCACCGGCAGCAATCGGCAGGGAAAGGTTTAGGCCGACAGCAACACCCATCAAAGCCACACCGATGGTACCGGCAGAACCCCAGGAGGTACCGGTACAGGTAGCGGTAATGGCGGTGAGGAGAAAGGCTGCCACATAGAAATAGCTCGGATCGATATATTTAAGTCCGTAGTACACCATCATCGGGATGGTGCCGCCAATCATCCAGGCTCCGATCAGGAAACCCACTGAAATCAAGATAAGCAGGGCAGGCATGGCCTTAGATAGCTTTTCTACAATAGCATCCAAAATATCATGCCAGCTGTAGCCGTGGAAATAAGCGATGATGCCTGCCACAGCTGCTGAAAGCAGAATCATTGGCTCAGCACGCAGGTTCAGGCTGATGTAGCCCACGCCAAGAAACAGGATCATGGCGAAGACCGGAACAATTGCCCAGAAGAAGGACAATTGTTTCTTTTCTCTTACTTTGGTCATGTTGGTATCCTCATGGTTTCCAGCGGCATCTGCCGCAATGTGCGCTATTTTACGTTTTTGGATCAATTAAAAGTTGATCTAAGTCAAATAATTATTAAATCAACATTTAATAAGCTGGCTGTTTTGATTATTAGTTGATTTTTAAAAGATTTTAAAAATCATAAACCATTAAACTCAACACTTTTTTCTAAATGCATAACTGTAGATAAGTTTTGATTTTTATGTATTATCAAAATTTCATGGAGTTTAGTTATAAAAATCGTGCCCGCGCACATAAAAACAATTTACGGCAAACAGTTATACCGGCAGGAAATATTCTTAAAGGAAGGATTTTTGCTGTGCAAACAAATTCCGCACAAGCGCAAACTGAGTATATTTTGCAACTACAGCTACCAGCTCTGATGCAGCCCCTTTACTGAGGAAATAGATTTTCATAACGCTGTGTGTGGGGGGGGGGGGAAGGCTTTCATGATCCGTTCTATAATGCAACCCCGGTGGCTGCCTGCATTGTTGCTTTTTATTTGCTCCAGCTGCAGTTCAGAGGTTGTAGAACAATACC
>CALXOT010000018.1 GCA_944390085.1 uncultured Succinivibrionaceae bacterium | reverse complement strand
GGACGTTTCCCCGTGGTCTGCGCCCTGCTGTTTAATCAGTCAAATGGCACCTGCGCTGCAGCCTTCGGCGCGCATCCGATCTTTGCCGTAGCCCTTGACCGTACCCTGACTGAACTGATGCAAGGACGTTCTTTTGCAGATCTTGATGATTTTGCTGAACCGGTCTTTGATCTGGAACAGACCGGGGATCCGACCAACCTGGTAAGCCAATTCGTGGACTCCACCGGACTGCTGCCCCTGCAGATGTTCAAGGATGAGCCTGACTTCAAATTCGTGCACTGGGACTTTAACGGCAATACCCACGATCAGTACAAGGCCTTGCGTTACATGATAGATAAACTGGGTTTTGACATCTATGTACGCCCTTACCTGGGGCTTGGTGTGCCAGCCTACCGCGTGATTGTGCCCGGCATGTCCGAGATCTATCCGGTAGATGATCTGATTTATAACAATTTAAACCGCGCCATTGATTTTCAGGAATCTCTGCTGACCCTGCCGCAGGCCAAAGAAGAACCTGAAACCTTTAAATCCTACCTGGCCGAGCTGGAACATGAGGATCTGGACGATGCAGATCTGATAGCTCCGATCTTAGGACTGCTTCCTGATGAAGAAAGCCCCTGGAGCACCTTGCGCCTGGGTGAGCTCAAATGCCTGATTGCACTGTGCGCACAGGATTATGACAGTGCCCTGCATTATGCCCGCTGGACCTGTGCCTTCAATGCCCAGATCTTCAGCCTAAAGCGCCTTACCTTCTACCGCTGCCTGAGCACCGCCCTGGAATTGAAGACCAATCCCACCCTGAATGCAGCAGATTTTGAGCAAGCCCTGATCCTGCTGTACGGACAGGACACGGTACAAAGCGTGCGCGATCATATCGAGGGTCGGGCGCAGTTTAACCTGCTTGCCGCAAGTGATCTGAACCTCAGGGGCTTTAAGCTGCAGCAACGCTTAATTGAGCTCTTCTCAAGGCTTAAGGATTATGAAAAAGAGCATCTGCCCGAACAGCCTCAGCTGTAAGCTGCAGGACATTCTAACGCTGCTTCCATTAAGAGATAGAAAATAAGGAATACAAAATAAAGATGTCAGCTTTAAAAAAATATACACTACATGCAAACCAGCAAAAAGGACACAGTTCAACCCTGCTAAAACGCACTGCAGCCTGCGTATTATGTGCCGCAGCCATCGTGCTTGCAGGCTGCCAAACCAGCATGGAGCAAACTGCGGTAAGCTCCGGGGTCGAGTACTGGCAGCAGATGCAGCAAAAACTTGGCACTGTTTCACACTATGCCCTGAGCGGACGCCTGGGCATGAGCGGCAGCACCCGCTTTTCAGCCAATTTCACCCTGCAAGGTGAAGGCGACAATTACCGCCTGGAGCTAACCTCCCCCTTTGGGGCCACTATAGCCTGGTTAAAAGTGCAGCCTGGGCATGCCGAACTGTTCTCTGAGGGTAAAACCTATACCGCCCCTGACGCCCAAAGCCTATTTTATGACACCTTTAATTTAAACCTGCCGCTATCCTCATTGCGCCAAGTTGTTTTAGGCCTCATCGGACCTGCTTCTATCCTCAGTTCTTCAGGCCAGTTGATGAGCACCGCCCAGGACGGCTTTGTCGTGCAATATATCTCCTTTGCCGAGTTTTCAGGTTACGCCCTGCCCACCGAGCTTAACGTCAGTAAGGACAAGATGTTCCTTAAGATCAAAATAAACGAGGTACAGAGCATTGGCTGAGCCGATTCGCGGGCCCCTTAAGATCACCGCCCCCTGCAAGCTTAATTTATTTCTCTACATTACCGGCAAGCGTCCTGACGGCTATCACAACCTGCAGACCCTGTTCACCTTTCTTGACTATGGTGATGACATTGAGGCACAGCTGACAGATCAAGCCGGACAGATTGAGCTGCACGGCCCTTTTGATTTTCCGCCTGAGCGCAACAGCATGTTCAAAGCCTGTTCCCTGCTCTTTGAGCTGGCACACTGCCGGGGCAAGGAAGTTAAACACGGCATTTGCTTTAAGGTAGAAAAAAGGATCCCTGAAGGAGGTGGCCTAGGCGGTGGTTCCTCAGACGGTGCAACAGCTCTATTGCTTGCCAACTGCATGACCGGACTTAATTTTACCAATGACGAGCTGTGTACACTGGCTGTGAAGATTGGGGCTGACGTACCGGTCTTTACCAGGGGGCACAGCGCTTTTGCCTCAGGGGTGGGCGAAAAGCTACAGCCTGTGGATTTACCACAGCGTTACTATCTGGTGGCCGCCCCCCACCACTGTCAGGTCAATACCGCCCGCGCCTTTGCCGATCCGGCACTAAAGCGGGACAGCCCACAGCGCTCCCTGGATGAACTGCTGCGCCTGCCGCCACACAATGACTTCACAGACAGCGTGGTAAAAAATTACCCTGAAATTGGACAGCTATTAGAGCTCTTGGTAAAATATGCACCGGCGCATTTGTCAGGCAGCGGGGCTTGTTGCTTTGCCTCTTTTGACAGCCGTCAGGCGGCTGAAAAAGCATTTAACGCAATAAAATCGCAGCATCACGGACCGCTTTTCCTGGCCCGCAGCCTCAATCGTTCGCCTGTGCATGATGCTCTGTTAACACTCTGAACTTATCCTGAAGGTTTAAGAAAATATGGCTGATATGAAGCTGTTTGCCGGCAATGCCACTCCGGAACTTGCCAAGCGCATCGCGGCACGTTTATACACTCGTTTGGGCAACGCTACCGTTGACCGCTTTTCAGACGGCGAAATCCATGTGCAGATTAATGAAAATGTCCGCGGCTGCGACATCTTCATCATTCAGTCCACCTGCGCTCCTGCCAATGACAATTTAATGGAGCTCATCGTCATGATCGACGCCATGCGCCGTGCTTCAGCAGGACGCATTACCGCCGTGATCCCCTATTTTGGTTATGCCCGCCAGGATCGCCGCTTGAGATCTGCCCGTGTGCCTATCACTGCCAAGGTGGTGGCAGACTTCCTGTCCAGCGTGGGTGTAGATCGCGTGCTGACCGTAGATCTGCATGCAGAACAGATCCAGGGCTTCTTTGATGTGCCGGTGGATAATTGCTTCTCCTCACAGATCTTCGTGGAGGACATGTTGGAGCAGAACCTGACCAATCCTGTGGTGGTCTCCCCTGACATGGGTGGCGTGGTACGTGCCCGTGCCATTGCCAAACTGCTCAATAACGCAGATATTGCCATCATTGACAAGCGCCGCCCGCGTCCGAATGTCTCTGAAGTCATGCACTTAATCGGTGAAGTCAAAGGCCGTGACTGCATCATCGTCGATGACATCATCGACACCGGTGGCACCTTATGCAAGTGCGCGGATGCCTTAAAGGATCGCGGGGCTCTGCACGTCATTGCCTATGCCACCCACCCGGTACTCTCCGGTGATGCTGTCAAAAATCTGAGCACTTCGCGCCTGGATGAACTGGTGGTATCTGACTCTATTCCGGCAACCAGCCAGATAGCCAAACTCGAAAAGGTGCGTTACCTGACCTTAGCCCCGATGCTGGCTGAAGCCATTCGCCGCATCAGCAATGAGGAAAGTATCTCCGCCATGTTCCAGCAGGCTTAATTAAGTCCTGTCATTTTTTTGCAGAACCCGCCTAATATGGCGGGTTTTTAGTTTTTGTCAGCCAGGTAGTGGATTTAGCTGCCATGCTGTCAAAAAACTATCGCTTTTGCGCTTTTGTAGATACTGGCCCTAGGAATTACTTTGCCCCAATTGCAGAGTTTGCAGCAGCATTTGCCTGGCACTGTCTGCCACCTGTACCGCGGTCTGATAGGAGCGGCTGGCACTTATCATGTCAGCCATTTCCTCAACCGGATTGACATTGGGGCGATAAATATAACCATTTTCGTCTGCCAGAGGATGATTGGGATTGTATTCCACCACTGCCGGTGCATCTGACTCAATAATGCCGCGCAGGCTGACCCCTATGCCATATGGCTCACCACTTACCGGATCCCCACGCTCCCCGGTATTTTTCTGATACTGCAAAGCCTCATCCATGGCTGCTGAAAACAAGGGCCTACGGGCCTTATAGGTTGTTTCCACTGAAGAGCTGACGCTTTCGGCATTAGCTAAGTTGGAGGCAGTGGCGTTCAAGCGCACCGACTGCGCGTTCATGGCGGTACCGGCTATATCTAAAATTCTGAATACGCTCATCTTGCACCTCTCAGACTAAATTAGGATCCCGATCTCAGAGCGCTCATCAGCTTGGAGATACGGCCATTTAAAAAACGCATGGTTGCCTGATATTCAATATTATTGGACAAATAGTTCATGCGCTCGGAATTAACTTCCACGGTATTACCATTACCTGTATCAGCCTGATACGGCAAACGGTATTTAAGGATTAACTCCGGATCCTGCGGCAGATCGGACAGATCCATGTGACGCGCAGAAGTCTTGCTCATGGCAGGTAAGTCTTCATCAAGCTTCAGGCCGGCCTGCTGCACCAGGGCGGTATTGAAATCAATATCACGAGCCTTATAACCCGGGGTATCAGCATTAGCCAGATTTCCGGCAATCGTCTCCGCCCGATCATTACGGATGCGCATGGTGTGCTGATGCACGCCGAACACCTTGTCAAAAGATATAGCCATGAATTTATCCTCTGCGTCAAAATTCTTACTGTGCTCTTAAAGCTATAGCTAATACTTCAAAAAGCGTGCCAGCTTACGCAAGATCTGTCCCTAGCACCTTCCACGATGCAACACTGCTTTGCAATTTTGAATAAAGTCTGAATAGAAATTAGGAAAGAATGGAAAAAATGGAAAAAGTAACGCTAAGCACCGGCCAAACGCAGACAGGGGCAGCAAACTGCAGCCCCTGCCCCCAATGTTCAGGTATATTGATTATTTCAGGCGGTATGCAAGACCCGGGTTGCAGCGCACCATCTCAAACTTGTCACACAGACCGGTCATGGACTCTGATGAACCTAAAATGAGGTAACCACCCGGATTGAGACTTAAGGCAAACTTATTGAGGATCTCAGCCTTTGTCTGATTATTAAAGTAAATCAATACATTGCGGCAGAAGATCACGTCAAAGCGTCCCAGAAGCGAGAACGAGCCCAATAAATTCATCTGCTTGAAGGAGACCATGCGCTTGACCCTATCATCAATGCGCATCAAATTAGGATCCTCAGTGGGTCTGAAGAAACGGGCCTTGCGCTCAGCTGACAAGCCACGGGCTAGAGCATGATTGTCGTACATGCCCTGACGGCAGCGCTCCAGCATCTCCGGGGAGATGTCCGTGCCCACTATCTGTGTGGTAGCCGGATCAACATGCATCATTGAGCTTGCCTGTTCCTGCACTACCATGGCAATTGAATAAGGCTCCTGCCCGGACGAGCAGGCAGCAGACCAGATACGCACCGGTACTTTGCCGCGGCGGGCGATATCAGGCAGAATCAGATTCTTTAAAGCAAGATATGGATAGGTATCACGGAACCACAAGGTTTCATTGGTGGTCATGGCATCTATCACTGCCGAGGAAATTTCGCTGTTGCGCCCCGGATCCATGGCCAGATTAATCAGTTCGTCGATGGTAGAAACCTTAAAGCGCAGCAACAGCGAGGACAGGCGGCTGTTAACCAAATAATGCTTGTTGTCTCCCAGCACAATTCCTGACTGCTGCTCAATATATGAAGCAAAGCGGCGGTACTGTACATCAGAAACGGTACGGGACTGAATGGACAACTGATTGGGGGCAGCCGGCACTACATTGGGATTACGCGCAGCTACGCCCTGCCAGCCTGCTTTTTGTGCCTGCATGGCCAGAGAGCCAGCACCAGGATAAGCGCTGGGGGTAAAGCTGGCGCGCTGCGGAGTATTAGTATTAGAGCGCAGCACACTGGTAACAGCTGATGGGGTATTCTGCGGTGCTGTACGGGTCAGACCCAACGGTTTTGACAGCTCTTCTTTATTAGTTAATTTGCTCTGCGAAAATTTAGTAACTGCCATCTTTCTGTTCTATACCTGAAGTCAGGTTCCTCCCGTCTGCTGCCACAGGCCCTTACTCTGCGGCCATCCTCCGAATCATCGGCAAGATTGAACGGTACAGAACACAAACTTAACTTTAAAAAGGGCTGCCTTTCCTGAATAATCCTTCTAATCTTACTGCGCTTTAGCCTGCATAACGGCAGCATGCGCAACTATTTTTACAGTTCTGAGTCAAGCTCACATTTTGCGCAGCATAACGCCCCCGCACCAGAGCCGGGGCAGAGGCTTTTATGTATTATTTCTTAAGCTGGCTGTTCATGATGCAGTCAGAACCCGAGACCCCTGATTCCACAGTCTTGATGCCGCGTTCTACGGCTCCGGCCAATTCATCCGGATTGAACTTCGGAATAAAGTCATTGGCACCGGCCTTGCTGACCATGCTCTGATTGAACACGCCTGAAAGCGAGGTGTGCAGGATGACATACAGATCCTTCAGGGCCGGATCCTGACGGATAGAGGCACATAAGGTATAACCATCCATTTCCGGCATTTCCACGTCCGAGATCACCAGCTCATAGGTATTGCGGATAGGTCCTTTAGCTGCTGCCTCACGCAGTAAATCCAGAGCCTCACGGCCGTCAGCGGCCTTAACCACATCAATGCCGATATCCTTCATGGCCCGTTCGACCTGCTTGATAGCCACCTTGGAATCATCTGCCACCAGCACCTTGACATGTTCAGGGATCTGCTGGCCAACTTCCGCAGCCTTATCCTGGATCTCAGAGCTTACAGAGACGGTATTGGGCGAAATTTCATCCAAGATCTTCTCTACGTCCAGGATCTCGACCAATTCATTGTCAATTTCCGTCACCGCGGTCATGTAATTGCTGTGTCCTGCTCCCTTGGGCGGCGGCATGATCTTGCTCCAGTTCATATTCAGGATGCGTTCTACACTGGAGACCAGGAAAGCATGGGTGGAGCGGTTATATTCAGCGATAATGATGAAATGATTTTGCACATTCTGCGTCGGGCGGCCGCCAATGGCATAGGCCAGATCAATTACTGACAGGGTCTGCCCGCGGATATGGGCAATGCCGATGACGTACTGATGCAGCTTAGGCATGACGGTAAGACGCGGACAGGCCAGTACCTCACGCACCTTGAAAACATTGATGCCGTAGCGCTGATTTAAACCTGAAAGTCTGAAAAGCAGCAGCTCCATGCGGTTTTGACCAACCAGCTCTGTCAGCTGGTTTACACTGTCCATTACTCCGGCCATGTGGATATCCTTCGCTATCAGTAAAATGAGCAAAAATCTTGTACTTGCCGTATTTTATCACGGTTTAGCGCTAGAATTAGGTCAGATAAAAGCTCCCTAACTCACAGATTTGCACAACACTAAAAGGTGTCAGGCTATGGTGCCATACGCACATATTCTATTATCGGCAGCGCTGGCGCTGTCCTTAAATTTTGTCCCCGTAACGGCACAGGCTTCGCAGGCCGAGGCAGACTTCCTGCAGCATGCAGCTGAACAATATATCCTGGCGCAATTTACGGATTTGCCCCCCGATGTCAGGCTGAACGTAAGCGCCAGCCCCATCAACCCCAATAAAGATTACGGCGGCAAGTGCGAGGGCTATCTCACTGCAGAACTGCAGGGCAATACCATCAGGCAAAATAACAGCGTCAAAATTGTATGCGCCTCCCCGGATCATCCCTTTACCGTATTTATACCGGTCAAAGTCGAAAGACTCATCGCCACCCTGACTGCGGCGCGTGACTTGAGCAGGGACACTTTGCTTACAGCCGCTGATATAAATGAAAGCTTCGTGCCGGACGTGCGGCAGAACTCCTACGGCATCACCCGCAAGGATTTGCTGATAGGCTCAAGGCTAAAGCGCGATCTGCGGGCGGGTAATGTCTTTGCCCCTGGCAGCTTTTGCGTGGTATGCAAGGGCGACAAGGTACAGCTGGAGGCACATAAAGGGGGGCTTAGCCTTAAAACTACCGGCGTAGCCCTCGAAGATGGCAGCATCGGCGAAAACATCCGGGTACAAAACGCCCGCTCTAAAAAAACAGTGCTAGGACGTGTAGCCTCCCATGACACGGTAGTGATAGATTTTTAGCAATAGAGCTTTCAGTCCAGATTTTTTCGTAAAAAAAATTCTAAAGCCCGCACCCAAGCTGCCGTTAATAAAGCATCAGGGCAGTGAATCCCTGCATCTTAGCTCTAACGAACGGGCAGGAGCGTTCGTTAGAGCTTTGCTTGTTTGTACGCAGTACTTTAAAGCCCAGACAAAAAACTTTAAAATTCACTTAAGATTTTTTAAAACGTACCGTTAACAGTATAAAGAAAGACGTTTAGATCTTTTATTACGTTCAGGAACAGAGATTTGAGAATTTAAGAGGGTAGCATCATGGCAATCGATATGTTAAGCGATCGCGCGATGAAGACAATGCCCGAGACCACGGGAGGCATCCTAAGCCCTAAGGGCGATGTCAAGGCTGCTGCCTCTTCATCCGCCGCCTCACAGACAGCCCGCGCCGATGCGGTTGAATTTACTGCCGAGGCTAAGACCTTAAGCCGTGCCACGCAAAAAGCTCGGGCGGCAGATGGCATGGATCATGAGAAGATAGATGCCCTGCGTCAAGCTTTAGCTGATGGCAGCTACAGTGTCAATTATCAGAGTGTTGCCAACAAACTGGTGGACACCGAGGACGCTATTTCCTCGATCTTCGCCTGATCCACATCCCTGAAAACCAACAAGGCTGCCTTAGCTTGCAGCCTTAACCAAACCGAGAATACACCTTACGTCCGTTTGTACTGATATTTGCGGCGGCCTTGCCGCCCTGTCTCAATTTGCGATAACGGCCTCCTTGCACCTCACGAGCGGTGCATTTTTCTGTCTAAGATCCGGGCACTTACGCACTCTTACTGTCTTCCTGTACAGAAAAGGGCGCGTTTGCAGGCAGCTCACCGGGCATATCCTTACTGTTGCGCCTGCGCCGTCCAGGCTCGGCCAAAAGCTCAATGGCATCCGCCTCGATTTCGGTTTCAGCGCCTGAAACCTGTCCCCGAGCATCCTTTATAAGACGGTAGCGGAGCTTGCCTGAGACCAGCAGCCGGTTGCCCGGTGCAATCAGCTTCTGCACCTTGCTTAACATCTGATAACCGCCGCTGTCGCGTACCACTATCTTGTGGTATTCATAGTGTTCCTGATCGCTGCCACCTGCCCGCGTGTGCCAGACTTCAACGGTACGCAGCATGAAACTTAACATCTGCCCGCCGCGGATAAGACAGCGCACCATCCTTTCAGGCAGCACCTGACCTATTAAGGTAACCTGATTGCTTTGCAGCATAGAAACCTCCTTGCATTAATTGAACTCAGTTCAATCCTATACTTTTGACAAGGAGGGCTGGGGGCGAGTTTATGGTCATTTTGACCATAAAAAAGGCCGTTTTTTATGGCTGCAGCCTGCGGCCTTGAAGGGACTGCAGCGGACTGAACCATAATACCTGAAGAAAAATCCCTTATGCTTCAATATTAAGGCGCAGCGGTGATCTGGCATTGACCCCGCCTTTTTGGGTGTAGGTAAGTGATCCGGTCATCTTGTCCCTAGCACTCATCAACACTGAAGACAAACGGCGGCAAGAGGCCAGACACAGCGCAATCAGCCTGCCGTTTACCTCGTTGCGCCTTTTACATTCACTAAGCTTTACCTTCAGTACCCGCACATGGTTGGCAAATTCAGTTTTGAGCAAGGCACAATCAGGATGCAGCTTGATCTTCTGGTCATTTTGCTGCAGCTTGATCATGAGCTTGGACTTAAGTTCTGTAAGCTCATTGATCTTATCGGTATCACGCCCGGTTACCGCCCGGTTTTCCTGGGCCAGCACCCTGCCAATCTCATCTAACAATTTATTCTGCTCCACCAGGTAATCCAGCAGCGGACGCACGGTACCATTTACCATCTTGCCGGTATTTAACTTCTTAAACATGCTCTTAATTCCTCTCTGACTCAAGCTACAGCGCGCCGCGCAACTGATATAAATCGTATAAAACCTTAGTATCGAGCTCCAGCTCAGTGACATAGCTGTCAGCCAGCGGATACTGGCGCAGCACCCGCGCCCCCTGAATGATCCCCTCGACCTCAGCTGACAGATGCTCTGTTCTTTCCACACTGCGCTGCTGGGCGCTGCCACCCCGGATATAAACCCCGTATACCTGCTCTGTAAGCTCACGGTAAGCGTCAAGTTTAGATGCCCGCATCGCCTGCAGGGTACGTTGGGAGGCAGATGGCCCGCGCTGTTCAGAAATCAGGGCATAGCCGGTGGCACGCAGTACCGGGAAATCATCCGGCTCATGCACCCCGGTATCGGTATAAATGGCCTGACGGTATACGGTACTGGAACTCAGAAAATTACTGCATCCCGCCACACTGAGCAACACGACGGCCACCAGCACAGAAATCTTTTTCATCACTACCTCCTAACGGCCGTCCAGGCGCTGATACTGGCTTTCATCACCCACATCGCGCACCATGCGGTTACGGTCAAGATAACTGTGGGCAGGATAAATCACCGGATCTTCAGGACCACCGAACCAGGATATCTCCCCCTGTTCTTGCAGGTATTGCGGATAAGTGCCTGACAAGGTGGGAGGATAAATCCTGTCTGAGGCAGCAGCAGGCAGAGCCTGAGCCACTGCTGGATTGGCAGCACTTGTACCGGCAGCACTCTTTTGCTTGCCGTTATCAGATGGAGATGCCGACACTGTGTCTGTCTTTGCTGTCACCTTCGTGCCTGCAACCTGCTTACTTTCCTCCTTGCCATGATATTCAGCCACATTGCCAAGCGAACAGCCCTTTTCGTAAGTACGGTAGCAATATGGCAAAAGCTCGTAAGGAATAAAGCCAGTGGCTGTACCGAGTACCATGTGATCGCTTAAATTGACCACCCGAGCTACCAATACCACCCCATCTTCATTGCGGGAAAAAGTACCGGTCAGAAGGTTGGATAAATCTGCAGTCTGCGCCAGTTTCTTATAATCACGGCTGTATACATACTCCCCCTTCTTGCCCACCGCCAGATTACCGGTCAGTTTATATTCCAGCACGTTAATCTGCCGGCGGTTAAGCTCATGTATAAAGATCTCACCCAAAACCCGGCCCAAATGTCCGGCAGCCTCATAGGTATCAGTATCGACAAAGGAGGTGACGGCCACCCGCGGCATAGTCACTTTTTTGACATATTCAGGGGCGGCGGCATTACCGGCCTCCACCTGCTGTTGCGCCAGATTGGCAAACATGGTCTGATACAATGTATCTGCCATGGCTGAAGCAATTTTGCTGATTTCCATGCCCCGCTGGCTATAAACAGTAGTATCAGGCATGGCAGTTTTTGCCGCGCAGCCTGCTGTTCCGATCAAGGCGGCGCACAGTAGAATAGACAAAGCGCGTAATTTCATCCTGAGCCTCGTATTTTTGTAATTCTGCTATACCAACCCATGCAAACTAAATGCCAAAATCTTTATTAGCTACAGATTAAGCGGCACGGATATTGCTTTGAAGACCAAAGACGCGGGATCAGCTTTTGCCGGGCGTAACATTTAAGTTGCCTTCCCGCCCATCAGGAGAGAATCATGCAATATATGAGCTATATGCATTCTGTTTCAAAAACCATCAGGTTGTTGCTGCTGTCCTTGGCCTTAACCCTGACCGTCCATCCAGCCCTGGCTGAATGGCATACTGCCTTTGGCAGCGCAGCCATTATTAATGATGACGTGGCAGCTGCACGGCAGGCAGCCATTAATGATGCCCTGGAAAATATCATGCTCGAAAACGGCATGCCGGCACCGGAACAGCAGGACTCAAGCTCAGGCCTGTTTTCTGAACCGCGCATCAATGTGCAAAGCAACAGCCCGATACGCAAAGTCACCGTATTGGAAGAAGAGCGCACCTTAAGCTCAGTGAGCGTCAAGGTAAGGGCCTTTATTGATGAAAAACGTATCAATCCCTGCCCGATGAGTGCAGTACGCAAATCCGTACTTCCCCTGATCTTCCGTTTTGCCGACAATCAGGCTTATCAGTCTGCCGCCGGACTTGAAGATCTACCGGCAGAAGTCGGGCATAAGATTTTCGCAGATTTGGGGCAAAGTCCTTATTTACGCCTGCTGCCC
Organism: uncultured Succinivibrionaceae bacterium; assembly: GCA_944390085.1. Classification (GTDB taxonomy): domain Bacteria; phylum Pseudomonadota; class Gammaproteobacteria; order Enterobacterales; family Succinivibrionaceae; genus Avisuccinivibrio. The sequence goes on along the minus strand of CALXOT010000018.1, from coordinate 1,058 downwards.
CCGGCTAATTTCCGTTTTTTTGTTCACAGTGAATCCTCCGGGCCCTCCTATGAAGAATTAGCGGCTTTAGAACAAATTGCCGATCACTATCAGACACAATTCCTGCTGGTGGGTACCCTGCGCTCAGCAGCCCCTTCTGAAAGCGGGGATAACTTCCTTGAGAATATCATCTATAAGAGAACCCGTACCATAGACTTTAACCTGGTGCTCTATCACGCCCTCAGCGGGGCAGTGGTCTTCAAGCAAAATTACCGGGCTGAAACAGACTGGGACTTTAAACAAGGTGAATATGTTGATCTGCGATCCCACCGCTTTCAAAGCTCTGCCTACGGGGAACGCTTAAGCCAGCTATGTCAGGATGCTGCCTTGGATGTGATAAATGCTCTGTCCTGCCTGCCCCCTGCTGCCAGCATCATCGCCATTGAGGGAGACGATGTACTGATTAACCTCGGCAGCACTGACGGACTGAAGGAAGGCCTCATTTTCAGAGTAAGCCATCAGAGCGAAAACTATGACCGATCACAGCGCCGCTTCCGCAGTTTTGAGCGCAGTACTGCCATGTATAAGGTAAGCGCTGTTTTCCCTGAAACCGCCCGTTTAAGTCCGGTATCCCTCAATGAGGCACCGCTGCATGTCATGCTGGATGATCTGGTGATCTTAGAACGTTAGAAGCAAACATTGGTGCCTGCTGCGTCTTAATGAAGTCTGGGACAGCGAAACAGGCTCCTTAACGGATAAGTCCAAGCCATGACACATGGTAACTATTACCCACAAAGATCCTCAAAAATAGCGAAAAAAGATCAGCCCACTATTAGTCTAAACACACCAACATCAGAATATTTAAAGCAACTAAACAGAGTAAAAAATATTAGATATTTATGGCTGTAATATATTAAAAACACACACTTATTTCTTAATATCTCGACTTTCCTAGTTGATAGTTAAGTTTAACATTTTGTAAAAACTGGTTTTTACATCGGTTTTAGCTCTTTAAAAATCAATATTGACTTCAACTGGCATTTGTTCGCGGATTTGCTGCGTAAATCGCTCCAGAAATC
>CALXOT010000017.1 GCA_944390085.1 uncultured Succinivibrionaceae bacterium | reverse complement strand
CTGTGATGCAAGCTTCTGCAGCCCCTCTGATGCGAGAAAACCGTCCAATACCGACCTCTGTAAAACAGAAACCAAAATTAATCAGTATGGGATCATTTTTTAGGCTTTATGTCGATCATGGCTGCAGAATTTTGATCCCTGCATCACAGAATATATCAGGACATTGATCGGTGCGTCACATTTTAAGAGCAGGTGACAGCGGTAACTCCTGAAAACAGCCGCAGAGCCCGGCAGCAGCAGGAATCACATTGTTAAAACGGATTTTTAAAGAACAGATACAGCACGGAATGTGCAGCATCAGGCTTAAACCGGCAGCTTCAGAGGTCTGCGGGAAGTGTGATCCTGATCAGGTAGATGAATCCGCCATACTTATTTTTCTTAGTATTGGGTCACAAAATTCTGACAGCTCAGTGTCAGCGTCTTTTTAGGGCGTATCAGGGCAAAATCAATGTGATTGTGTATAATGTCAGCGGTTTTGCTTAAGCTTAAATTGCACATTAACATTAAGACTGATAAACCACGTACCATTATTAACGCGTAGATTAAAAATTTAGGGAACTTATATGTGTTCTATCTTTGGAATCTTGGACATTAAGGATCATCCTGAAGCGCTGCGCCGCACCGCTTTGGAAATGTCCCGCCGCATGCTGCACCGCGGCCCGGACTGGGAAGGAATTTATCAGGGGGAGCGTGCCCTAATTGTGCATGAACGCCTGTCTATCGTAGATCCTAATAACGGTGCGCAGCCTCTTTACAATGATGACAAAAGCGTGGTGCTGGCGGTTAACGGGGAAATCTACAATCACAAGCAATTAGAAAGCGAGCTTAATCATCCCTATACTTTCAAGACCGGATCTGACTGTGAAGTGCTGATTCCTCTGTTTGAGGAGTTCAAGCAGGACGGCAAACTCTTCTTGGATCGCATTACCGGCGACTTTGCCTGCCTCATCTATGACGCCCACGATGATGCTTACTTTATTGCCCGCGATCATATCGGTATCGTTCCCCTGTATGTAGGTACTGATCATGAGGGCCGTTTCTACGTGGCATCTGAAATGAAGGCCTTAACCCCTGTCTGTGATACCGTCAAGGAATTCCCTCCGGGGCACTATCTCTACTCCAAACAGGATCTGGATTTCCATCCCTACTATCAGCGCGACTGGATGAGCTACGAAAACGTTGAGCACAACACCACTGACGTCAGCGCGTTGAAAGATGCCCTGATGGACAGCGTCAGGCGGCAACTGATGTGCGATGTTCCCTACGGTGTGCTGCTCTCTGGTGGCCTTGATTCTTCAGTGATCTCTGCTATCGCCAAGTTCTATGCCGAAAAACGCATTGAAGATGGCGGCAAAAGCGCAGCCTGGTTCCCGCGCCTGCATTCCTTTGCCATCGGGCTTAAGGACGCCCCGGACTTAAAGAAAGCCCGGGTGGTTGCTGATTATCTGGGCACAGTACACCATGAGATCCATTACACCATCGATGAAGGCATTGATGCGCTGCGCGATGTTATTTACCACATCGAGACCTACGATGTGACCACTATCCGTGCCTCCACCCCGATGTACTTAATGGCTCGCTACATCAAGGCCATGGGAATCAAGATGGTGCTTTCAGGAGAAGGATCTGATGAAATTTTCGGTGGCTATCTTTACTTCCACAAAGCCCCCAATGCCAGGGAATTTCATGAAGAGCTGGTAAGAAAACTCTCCCAGCTCCATCTTTACGATTGCCTGCGGGCTAACAAATCCCTGATGGCCTGGGGTGTGGAAGGACGTGTCCCGTTTTTAGACAAACGCTTCCTCGACACTGCGATGCGCATTAATCCTGCTGACAAGATGTGCCCGGGTAAAACTATTGAAAAGAAGGTTTTGCGTGAGGCTTTCAGCGGCATGTTGCCTGACGAAGTGCTGTGGCGCCAGAAAGAGCAGTTCTCCGATGGGGTTGGCTATTCCTGGATCGACGCTTTGCGTGATTATGCCGAACAGCAGGTCTCAGACCGTAAGTTTGCCGAGCGTGCCGATCGCTTCCCTGTCAACACCCCGGTGACTAAGGAGGCCTATCTGTACCGTGAGATCTTCGAGGAAATTTTCAAACTGCCTTCAGCGGTGAAGACTGTTCCTTACGGCAAATCAGTGGCCTGCTCCACTGAAACCGCCATTGCCTGGGACGAAAAGTTCAAGAATATGGCTGATCCTTCAGGCCGCGCAGTGACAGATGTACACGCTGACGCCTATGAAATGGGGCATAAGCTCTGATCTCTCATTTATTTTGTTAAGGAAAAGACCGCTTACGCGGTCTTTTTTATGCACATGGCCAAAACCGGACTTATCCGCCTGCCCTATTATCCACAACTGACCGCACTGTTTGACGGCCGCCACGGCCCTGAAAGCCTGGTGCTGTCAGCCCTGTTGTACTGGAATACCCGCGATAAAATCAGCCGTTTCCAAAAGACACAGCACCTTTATCAGCTTGCCTTGCATTTAAGACTTAGTCCAGAGGAGGTCGGACAGAGCATTACCTGCTTGGAGAACATGGGAATTGCCTATTATGTGCGTGAGAGGCAGCTGAAGAAAAAAGATCCGGCAAAGCTAAGACAAGGGCTTGACTTGCCTGATGAATATAAAGAACGTGAATTTCTGCGCCTTGATCTGAAAAAACTAAGTATGTTGCTGCAGCGGCAAGGACAAACTACCTTAAGTCCCCTACTGCTAAGGCACGCTGCTGAGGATAATTTTGAGATCTATGACGTCATCAACAAAGAGCGTCTGCCTGCCACACAATATCTTGAAGGGAAAATCAGCGGTCCGGCCTTTGATGCAGCAGCTCTGCGCTGTGCGAGGCTGGCCTGCGCCATAACCGCCGCTGATGAAGACTTTGCACAGCGCGCGGTGGCACCAGGTTGGCGCATGTTGCTGCAGCCACCGGCACAACCACAGGATATAGCCTCCCGCTGGACCCGTCCTGGCGAACGAGCCATAGATTTGGAATTTGCTGATGGCACCATCTTTTTACCAGATAATGACTGCTTTGGTGCGCTGACCCATCGGATTGCCCACCGCGGTAACAGCCGTGAGGCACGGGTCCTAGCTGCAGCCTTTTTACTTGCCGCGGCCTGGGGTGAGCCAGAACTGCATTTTTGCTCTGAAATTGATCTGGGAGAGATTAAAGAAGCTATTGCCTTGCTTTATCACAGCTGTGGCATGAAGGCCAGGCTTAGCCCTGAATTTTGCTCGGCGCGGCTGCTGGATAGCATCCAAGGCAAAGCCTTACTTGATGAACTTAACAGCTTTGCCAACACCCTGTGACACTACAGGTTCTACCCGGCTCTGCCGTGCTGCTTTAACCACCGGACGTGGCGGGGACAGCCCGTTGATACAGCGTCGTCAGAAGTCTTGAGCGAGAAGCAGCCCCACCTTCTTTAAGGAAGAGAGTAGGCCACTTTACAAAGAACACTGCAACAGGCTCACCGCAATGTCCTGCCGCTCAAATGTTAAGACTTACTATTTTATTTCAATAGAGGATCTGTGCTGTCTGCAGCTTAATTTTGGTAATACTACCCGCAACAAACCATTTTCAAAGGATGCCTCTATGGCAGAACTGTCAGCATCATCAAAGGCAAAGGCACGCTGATATAGGCCACTTACACGCTCCTGCAATAAATAATGACCCAGGGCATCCGGAGCTTGCTGATGGTGTGGAGCTTTAATGGACAACACGCCATCTTCAAAATCAAGCTGTAAATTATCCTTGCTCACGCCCGGCATTTCAGCTGTCAGGATATAGCCCCTGCCACAATCGTATATATCCACTAAAAAGCTTTCAGCTCCCTCGCGGTTTGAGGACTCTTGGTCTGCATAGCTGTCAGCATAATCAAAGTCAGTAAGCGGACGGCTGAACAGATCAAAAATGGTAACCGGGCCGGTGCGACGCCCCCTGCTATTAAAATCCATGGTAAGTCTCCTTTTAAGGCTGCCGTTCTTAAGGCGGCAGCAATTATATTTATGCCTTTACTTGATCTCAATACGTGCGGCATTTTGCACGTTCTGCTGCTTGGGCAAAGTTACCTTAAGTACTCCGTTATCAAAAGTAGCCTCAATGCCGTCTTGATCGACATCATCAAAACTAAAGCTGCGGCTGTAAGTGCCGGCTACCCGTTCCTTCAGGATATAACCATCATCACCCTGTTCATCCCGGACAGAATGATGTTCAGCACTGACAGTTAACTGACCATCTGCAAAATCTAGTTTTATGTCTTCCTTCTTAACGCCGGGCAGATCAGCACGCAAGCTATAGCAGGATCCTTCGTCCTTAATGTCAGTCTTAAAATTGCCAGCAAAGCTCTCAAGCGGAGCAAAATCATCATCAAAACTTGATAGCGGCCGTGAAATCAAATCAAAGATAGTAAGCGGCGCATTGTCTCTTGAAATTAAATTTGCCATTTTATTTACCTCTTTTTCTGTCCACGGGCGCACCCCAAATTGCAGGATGCGTCTATCTTCACCTTAAAATAAAGCAGTGAGCCTTATTTAATCTCAATACTCTTCTTCTGAGCCTGAGCCTTTTTCTTCAGAAAGATTTGCAGCACCCCCTGCTCCAGGGAAGCATCAATTCCACCGTCATCAACATCTGCAAAGGAAAAACGGCGTACTGTACTGCCTGAACTACGTTCGCGCAAAACATAGCCCTGCTGTTCATTTTGTTCTGTAGTTTCACTTTTTCTGTTCAGCTGCACACTGAGGACACCATCAGCAAAGTCAAGTTGCAAATCTTCTTTATTGGCTCCCGGAACATCAATGCTTAACACATAGCGATCTGCCTCTTCCCTGATATCAGTTTTCATGTCCAGGGACTGCGGCTGCCTCATCATTGGCATATAATCCCCCAATGAATTTAAAGGACGGTTGAACAGATCCCAGATGGTAAGACCTGTGCGGCCATTGCGGCGTGACATTTCCTGCGCTCTCATCACTTTGTCATTAGCAGTCATTTTTAACTCTCCTGCAGGACGTGCCTGCGTAAATCCAAGCTCCAGTGCTTACACCTAATAAAGTGGGGATTCATCACGTTTTTTAAAGGCTTATTTTTAAACTATTTATTTTGCCAGATCCCTTGAAATAGCAGATAAGCCACCCCATATATTATGCGCCGGTATCCACCTCAGCTTAGCCCCCTGTATTCATCCCTACCGATAATGAGCTTGTGTAAATAAAATATTTTATATAACAAATAATTGGCTAACAGACCGTTATTTTTACCTCCACACCCCATAGTGTCATGTTATTCTTAGCTGTTTGTTTTGTAAGGATCTGTACCGTCTATGCAGCCTGCCGTCATCTTAATTAATACTGGAAGCCCCCTGCAGGCTGATGTCTGGTATATCCGTAGTTTCCTTAAGAATTTCATGGCAGACCGCCACGTATTCCGCCTGCCCCCACCATTGCATTTTCTGTTGCAACACATTGTGCCGGCAATCCGTGCGCCTCGGTTGCTTGAACCATACCGTAGTGTATTCCATGAGGGACTGCCGCCACAGCAACTGTATATGCAACGGCTCTGCCAACTGAGCTTTGATGAATTTACATTACATTACGCATTTCTATACTCACCACCCCAGCTGCCAGGGCTGCTTGACACCTTAAAGAAACGCGGAGTAAGCGAGATCATAGCCTTACCGCTCTTTCCACAGGATTCTGGCACCACCGTGCAAGCTGCCAGCTTTAAAATCCAAGAAGCATTATCCGCCCTTGATTATCATCCAAAGCTCAGGCTCATTTGCGGTTATTATGATAATGAGTGTTATTTAAATGCCTTGTGCTCAGATCTGCAAAGCCTGGGCAGTGAGCGGCTTAAGCAGAGCACGGTTTATTTTTCCTACCACTCCTTACCCTGCTCATACCTCAGAGATCCACGTGAAAGCAAATATATCAAGTCATGTCAGGCAACCAGTGACAAGCTGGCCAGACGCTGCCAGCTTGCATCATATCAAACTGTGTTTCAGTCAACCATGGGACCACTTAAATGGCAGGGACCTTTACTCAGGGATGCGCTGTTATCCCATGACTATGGCAGCACTGAAGCCGTGGTGATCTGTCCTGGTTTTGCCATGGACTGTCTGGAAACCTTATACGAGATTGATCGCTGCCTGCGCCACGATATTTATCAGCACACAGGACAGAGTTTTACCTATCTGCCCTGCCTTAATGCCAGTGCAGGACAGATAAAACTTATTAAAAACCTGGCTGCCGCCATCCTGCATCAGGCTGAGCAAGGCTAACGGCGCTCAAATGGCAAAGATGTAAGGGCGGCTTACCTCATATCTATGAACTACCCTACGCTTACGCATAGGGTTTCAAGGGCTCGACGGCCCTTTTTTAGCAGTGCTGCGCAATCCAGCTTGGAGTGCAGATTGCGTATCACTACGGGGCGGTCCACGCGCCCCCCATTG
>CALXOT010000016.1 GCA_944390085.1 uncultured Succinivibrionaceae bacterium | reverse complement strand
TTAAATTTATAAGATATTTTTAGTAAATTATATTACTACATGATTTTTATGAATAAAAAATAAACTTAGTGCGCTTAATATTTGAAGAGCATGACAGGAACAGCGCACTAGAGATTTGTGATCTGGTGCAACTATTAGCGAATCAGGCTCAAAAAATGTTAAAATCAGCGCTGTTTTTCTTTCTTTCTTTTATCCGCTCTTTTGAGGTGTGTTCATGGTCGCAATGAATAAGGCAAAGTCGATTGCAGAATTTGATCCCGAGCTCTGGGAAGCCATGCAGGCTGAAAATCAGAGGCAGGAAGATCATATTGAGCTTATCGCTTCTGAGAACTATGCCAGCCGCTGCGTGATGGAGGCGCAGGGATCGCAGCTTACCAATAAATATGCTGAAGGTTATCCTGGCAAGCGTTATTACGGCGGCTGTGAGTTTGTCGACAAGGCTGAGTGCCTGGCCATTGAGCGTGCCTGCAAGCTCTTTCATTGCGATTATGCCAACGTTCAGCCCCATGCCGGATCCCAGGCCAACAATGCCGCCTATATGGCCATGTGTCAGCCAGGCGATACCATTTTAGGCCTGTCCCTGGCCAGCGGCGGTCACCTCACCCATGGCTGCCCGGTTAATTTTTCAGGCAAGCTTTATAAGTCCGTGCAGTATGAAGTCAATGAGGCCGGCGAGCTTGATTATGAAGAGATCCGTGCCAAGGCCCTGGAGTGCCATCCGCGCGTGATTGTGGGTGGTTTTTCTGCATTTTCCGGTATTGTTGACTGGAAGCGTCTGCGCGAGATCGCAGACGAGGTGGGAGCCTATCTGATGGTGGATATGGCTCATGTGGCAGGCCTGATTGCAGCCGGTGTCTATCCGAGCCCGATTGACTATGCCCATGTGGTAACCTCCACTACCCACAAGTCCTTAGGCGGCCCGCGTTCTGGTTTCATCCTGTCAAACTGCCATGATGAAGCTTTATATAAAAAACTTAACTCAGCGGTATTTCCGGGCTCCCAGGGCGGACCACTGATGCACGTCATCGCTGCCAAGGCCGTGGTGTTCAAGGAAGCCATGCAGCCCTGGTTTGTCGAATACCAGAAGCAGGTGCTGAAAAATGCCCAGACCCTGTGCGCACGGGTGATGGAGCGTGGATATAAAGTGGTGTCCGGTGGCACCCATAACCATCTGTTCTTAATGGATTTCATCGGTCTTGAAATGACAGGTAAGGATGCTGAAACCGCTTTAGGCCAGGCCAACATCACCGTGAACAAGAACTCAGTGCCAGGTGATCCGCGCTCTCCCTTTATAACCTCCGGCCTGCGTGTCGGTACCCCGGCCTGCACCCGCCGCGGCTTCAAGGAGCCAGAGATGCTGGAGCTTGCCGACATCATCTGCGACGTGCTGGACAATTATAAGGATGAGGCAGTGATTGCCGCAGCGCGCGAAAAGGTCAAGGCCTTATGCGCCCGCTTCCCGGTCTATCAGGACTAATTTAAGTCAGGAATATGCCTTGAATAAGTTTTCAAGTGCTGATCTAACCTTTATGCGCCGCGCCCTTAAATTGGCGCGGCGCGGCCGCTTTACGGCATCCCCCAATCCTTGTGTCGGCTGTGTTATCGTGCGTGACGGCATGGTGATTGCAGAGGGCTGGCATAAAAAGGCCGGCACTGATCATGCTGAAGCGGCGGCCTTAAAGAACGCCGGCAGTGCCGCAGCTGGCGCTACGGTCTATGTTACCCTAGAGCCGTGCTCTCATTATGGCCGTACCCCGCCTTGTGCCAAGGCTCTGGTTAAGGCCGGGGTACGCCGGGTGGTGGCTGCAGTGACAGATTGCAATCCCAAGGTCTCTGGGCGTGGCATGGCTATTCTAAGTGCAGCCGGTATCAAGGCTGAAGTGGGCTTGTGTGAGCAGGAAGCCTTAAAGCTCAACCGTGCTTTCTTCAAGTCCATGCGTACCGGCCTGCCCTGGGTCAGGCTTAAAAGCGCCTTTTCCCTGGATGGGAAAATAGCGCTGCCAGACGGGCAGAGCAAATGGATCACCGGAGCTAAGGCACGCTCCAATGCCCAGCTGTTGCGGGCCATGTCAGATGCTGTGATCACCGGGGTCAATACCGTGCTTACTGATAATCCGCGCTATAACGTGCGTTATGCGGAGTTGCCTGGTAAGGTACGTAACCTGATAGCCCCAGAAGAGTTGCGCCAACCCCTGAAGGTGGTGCTGGATACTGATTGCCGTCTTGACGCAAAAATGGCTGAGCGCCTTAACATCTTTGCTTCTGGCAAGGTACTGCAGGTTTGTGCCAGTGATCACCTGCCCGATGCCAGCAGTGCCCGGATTTTTCCTTTTGCCCTGCCCGATGGCAGCAGTGTCTTCCTGCAGCAGTTAGGTGAACGCCATGACCGGCTCTTTGTGAGCCGGGCGGCTGATGGCAAGTTGAATCTGCGTACTGTGCTGTATTACCTTGGTATGCTGGAATTGCGCTCGGTCTTGGTGGAAGGAGGCAGTCGCCTGAGTACTACTGTCCTGCAGCAGGGCCTTGCCGATGAAATTTATTTTTACTGTGCCCCGCTTTTTTTGGGAGCTGACAGCTTAAGTGCGCTGCAATTGCCGGTACCGTCTGCCGTGGCGGCAGCTGAGCGCTGGTCACTTGAGGGAGTGAAACGTTGTGGCAGTGATGTACGCCTGCATTATTTAAAGCAGGAGCTGGAGGACTGATGTATACCGGCATTATAGAGGCGGTAGGTAGTCTTGACCGTCTGGAACGGCGGGGACAGGGGGCGTTTGTCTTTGTAAGTACCCCACCTGCTTTCAAGGCAGCACAGCGCGTACATATCGGGGACAGTGTGGCGGCTAACGGGGTGTGCCTGACTGCAGTGACGGTACAGGAAGATGGATTTTTTGCCGATGTGTCAGCAGAAACCATGGCGCTGACCTGTTTTGCCCATTACAGCCCCGGGGAGCTTTTAAATCTGGAGCTGCCCTGTACCCCGGCCACGCATCTGGGCGGGCATATCGTGCAGGGACATGTGGACGGCATCGGGCTGGTGCGCTCTTTAAGCCGCCGCTCTGAGGCTGTGGATATCTGGATTGAACCGCCTTTTGAGCTGATGCGCTATATCGCACATAAGGGTTCCATAGCTGTGGACGGCATGTCACTTACCGTCAATGAGCTAAGTGAAAGCGCATTCCGGCTGACGGTGATCCCGCATACCCAGGAGATCACCAACTTAAGGAGCTACAAGGCAGGGCGCAGGGTCAACCTGGAGGTGGATGTACTGGCGCGCTATCTTGAACGCCTGCTGCAGCCGCAGTTGCAGTCAGGGGCAGATTCCAAGGTGGACAAGACAACGGCGGGGCTTAGTTTAAGCACTTTGCTTGCCAATGGCTTTTGATTTTTGATAGTTTTTAGCACAGGCGCTGTTGGGCCTGCGCTTTGCAGTTTTGACGCAGCTTATGCGGAGGATTTATGTCTTATCAGTTAATTGAAGGGGTAAAGCCCTGCCGGGAAGGACGCTTTGCCATTGTGGTTTCGCGCTTTAACTCCTTTATCTCAGACCGTCTGTTATCAGGCGCCCTGGATACCTTAAAGCGTGAGGGTGAAGTGGCAGAGGAGAACATCACCGTGGTGTGGGTTCCAGGCGCCATTGAGATCCCGGTGACCCTGGAACATCTGGCCAGAAGCGGCAAATACGATGCCCTGATTGCCTTAGGCTGCGTCATCCGTGGTTCCACCTATCATTTTGAGGTGGTGGCCAATGAGTGTGCCAAGGGCATTACCCAGGTTACCTTAAGCCATGCCCTGCCGGTGGCCAACGGAGTGCTGACCACAGATACCCTGGAGCAGGCCGTGCAGCGTGCAGGCTCCAAGGCCGGCAACAAAGGCTCTGAGGCGGCTTCCTCTGCCTTGGAAATGGTGAACGTGATCAAGTCCATTCAGGCCTAGGCAGGAGCTGATATGCGCAATCCTACTGAAGGTTCCGTTTCCCCGGCCATGCGTCACAAGGCGCGCCACTTTGCCATGCAGGCAGTATATCAGTGGCAGATGACTGCCCTGCCTCCCGGGCAGATTGAAGCACAGTTCCTTGAGGATCAGCCGGTACATGGGGCAGATCTTGAGTATATGCATGATCTGATCCAGGGGATCGTCGAGAACGTGGAGCATTTGGACGAAGTGTTTGCTCCGTTCCTGTCCCGTCCGCTTAAGGATCTTGATCAGGTGGACAAGGCCATTTTGCGTCTGGGCACCTTTGAGCTGCTCTACCGCCAGGATGTGCCATATAAGGTGGTGATTAATGAGGCTATCATGCTGGCCAAGGAATTTGCCGAGCAGGATAGTCACAAGTTCGTAAACGGTGTGCTCGACAAGGTAGTGCGTGCCGTGCAGCGCGGACAGAACTGAAGCTTAAGGCAGATCGCAGATGGCAGGGGAGTTTGAACTTATCCAAAGGATTTTCTCGGGACATGACAAGGCTCCGGGGGTGTCCCTTGGTATTGGGGATGATTGTGCCCTGATCCGTCCATCTGCAGCAGGGGAACTGGCCCTTACCACCGACACCATGGTGGAAGGCAGGCACTTTTTTAAAGGTACTCCGCCTTATTATCTGGGCTGGCGGGCCCTGGCCGTCAATCTGTCAGATCTGGCGGCCATGGGGGCCTGTCCCCGTTATTTCCTGCTCTCCCTTACCCTGCCCTCAGGCGATCAGGCCTGGCTTGAAGAATTTGCCCGCGGGCTTTTTGACTTAAGTTCCCAGGCCGGTATTGCCCTTGTCGGGGGAAATATGAGCAAGGGGGAGCTTGCCATCACCATTACCGCCATCGGGGAAGTGATCCCCGGACAGGCGCTGTTGCGCTCCGGAGCGCAACCTGGCGATGATCTCTATGTTACCGGTGGCCTCGGCTGCAGCGGTCTGCATGTGCAATCAGGCCTTGGGGAGATTAAGCTAAGCCCGGAGCTTGAGGCGCGTGCCTGCCATGATTCCTTTATCCTGCCCTGTCGCACTGAGTTTGCCGCAAGACTTGCTGCAGAATGTGGCTGCCGCTGTGCCATTGATCTGTCAGACGGACTGGTGGGCGATTTGGGTCATATTGTGGAACACAGCAAGGTTGTAGCGAGCGTGTGGGTGGATAAGCTGCCCTTAAGCCCGGTACTTGCTGAGGCCTTAAGCTCAGGACAGGTGACAGAGGAGCAAAGTCTTGAACATGCCCTCTATGGCGGCTGTGACTATGAGCTGCTGTTTTGCCTTACACCTGATCGCAGGGCACAGCTGCAGGACCTTGCTGCAGGACTTAAGGTGCCGGTATCCAGGATAGGACGCATTGAAAGCCCTAGGAGCCGTGCTGCTGGTACTGCAGGCAAGGAAGGCAGTGCCATCCGGCTGCTGCAAGATGACAGGGAGCTTGCTATAAAGCCTGGCTTTGAACATTTTTAGGATCATATAACAGCAGTTTGAGCAAAAGTCTGAGTACAGCTGGACAAAAGCCTGTAAGCTTTGACAGAGGGCATGGAACTTTATAGCCCTGACCTTACTCTAAACTGCACAGATTTTAATTAGTGCCGGCTTGCTGCCTGATAAGCAGCAGGCGGAACCACAGGGGCGATAATGCCCGTTTGAGGAGTTTTTCCGTGTTTAAATTTAAACAGTATTGTGCTTTATCCTTAATGGCTGCTGCCGTAATCTCCCTTAGTGCCTGCAATGATGAAAGCGCCAAGCCGGTGGCGGCAGCTCAGGCTGCGTCGGATTCTCCGGCCGCTACAGCTGCTGCTAAGGTTACTGAAAAGAGCAGCTTTGAGGAGAAGACTGCTTACGCTATCGGTGCCTCAGTAGGCGGCTATATTTCGCAGATCGTAAGCGAGCAGGGCGAGTTTTTGGGCAAGGTGGATGTCAGCCTGATAGAGCAGGGCTTTAAGGATGCGCTGGCAGGTAACAGCAGCCTTACCCCCAAGCAGATAGAAGAGACCCTGCAGGCACTTGATCAGAAGGTGCAGGAACAGATGGCGCAGAAGATGCAGCAGGAAGCACAGCAGAATCTGGAGCAGGGACAGAAATTTTTAGCCGAGAATGCCAAAAAGGAAGGCGTGGTGACCACCAAGTCCGGCCTGCAGTATAAGGTGGTGAAGGAGGGCAAGGGCAAGAAGCCTGCGGCATCCGATACCATCAAGGTCAAGTATAAGGGTACCACCATTGACGGTCAGGTCTTTGATGAGCAGACTGAACCGGTAAGTTTCCCACTGCAGAACATGATCGCAGGCTGGGTTGAAGGACTGCAGCTAATGCAGGAAGGGGCGGTATATGAGCTCTATATCCCGGCCAACCTGGCCTATGGTGAAAATGGCGCTGGTAACCTCATCAAGCCCAATTCCGCTTTAATCTTCAATGTGGAATTAGTGGAAGTAGTGCCGCAGCCTGAGGACAAGCAGGCAGGTGGTGCTGCCGGACAGGCTGCTTCTAGCAAATAGCTGACACTGTTTATTCTTTTTTGCGCAGGCCGGAGCTACAAGGAGACGGCCTGCGTCATGTATATGGAGAGGTAATCTCCTTACTTGCCTTGCTTTGCCTCAAGCTGAGCCCGCCTGAAGGCGGCACTGACCTTGCTTTCATGGCTGCCGGCTTTGCCTGAAGATCGCTCCTTTAGCTGATCGGTCCAGCTTTTGGCAGGCGGTGGGGCAATCGATTTGCGTGAGACAAAACGTACCTCAAATTCAGGCAGGGCAGCGGCCTGCCGATCTTTGTGATAAAGGGAGCTTGACAGCCTGACCGCAGCCTCCCCCATTTCCTCTACCGGATTGGTGATGGTAGAAAGTGGCGGATTCAGACAACGGGCGAGCATGATGTCATCAAAGCCTACCACTGAGACATCGTCTGGCACTGAAATGCCCTTTTCATTGAGCACAGAGATAAGTCCGGCAGCCATGGTGTCGTTATATACAGCCACTGCCGTAAAGCTCACTCCCCGTGAAATGAGTTCTTTGGCCGCACGTACCCCTCCGTCTAGCAGGGGTTCATCTGCCACCACCAGGGAGGGTTTGAGCGGCAAGTTGTGACTTTTTAAGGCGCGCTGATAGCCCGCCAGGCGTTCCTTGGCATCCAGAATGCTGTGTCTGGAGCCGACATAGGCAATATCACGGTGTCCGGCAGCGATGAGCTGGCTTACAGCTAGGTATTCGCCGTGCTCATTGTCAATGTTGACGCAGCGGTCTTCAAAGCCTGGAATTTCGCGGTTTATCAGTACCATTGAAGGAACCCTGCGCATATAGTCAGACAAACGCTCATCCGGAACCGTGAGGGCATGTACTATCATGCCACGGCAGTGATGTGACAGCAGGTTCTCAATGGCTACAATCTCGCGTTGTTCCTCATGCAGTCCCTGGCATACCAGAAGCGAGCAGCCCAATTTGTGGGCTGCGTTTTCGCAGGCTCGTACCATGCTGCCAAAATAAGGATCAGACAGATCTGATACCGTTACTCCGATGATTTCGGAATCTTTGCGCGCTAAGGTGCGGGCATTGGCATTTAAATGGAAATCAAGCTCGCGCTGAGCTTTGAGTACGGCCTCACGTGCCTGGGCACTTACTTTTGAGGACCCGTTCAAAACTCTCGATACCGTGGCCACTGAAACATTGGCGAGTTTTGCCACGTCACGGATGGTTGCCATCAACTGTACCTTTGCGATTTATATCAAAACTTTGGAATGTAAAAATCTGAGTAAACGTTTACATTATATGTTTTATCTACTCTTATGCTGATAACTTATGCCAAAAATTAGATCTTGAGCACACTATAAGCGATTGTAAAAAACTCTGTGCGTTCTATAATTGTAAACGTTTACATTCCAGTGTTAATCTGCATTTGAGGAGACAATATGACCACTATTTTAGTCACCGGCGGCGCAGGCTTCATCGGCTCTCACACCGTCATTGAATTGGTCAAGGCGGGGTATGATCCCATCATTCTGGATAATTTCAGCAATGCCAAGCCCGCTGTGCTCGCTCGCATCAATAAGATTTGCGGCAAGCATGTGCCGTGCTACTTCGGCGATATCCGTGTCCGGGAGCAGCTGGAAAACGTTTTCAAGGAAAACAAGATTGACGGCGTTATTCATTTTGCTGGCCTGAAGGCTGTGGGCGAGTCGGTCAAAAAGCCGCTTGAATACTATGACAATAATGTCGGTGGTTCCCGTACCCTGCTTGAAGTGATGCGCGATTTTAAGTGCTATAACTTCATCTTCTCCTCATCAGCTACCGTCTATGGTGAGCCTGATAAGGTTCCTTTAACTGAAGACTCCCCGGTAAAGCGCGCCAACAGTCCTTACGGGCAGACCAAAATAGATATTGAATATATGGCGCAGGAGCTGCAGCGTGCCATTCCTGAGTTTTCAGTCACGCTGCTGCGTTATTTCAACCCGGTGGGCGCCCATGAATCAGGGCTGATTGGCGAGGATCCGCGTGGTATTCCCAATAATTTGATGCCTTACTTAACCCAGGTGGCGGTAGGCAAGCTGCCGGTACTCAATATCTTTGGCAATGACTATCCCACCAAGGACGGCACCTGCATCCGCGATTACATTCACGTGGTCGATCTGGCCTTAGGTCATGTGGCAGCTATCCGCCATTGCCTGAATCAGGGCGGGGTGCATATTTATAATCTCGGCACCGGCATCGGCTACAGCGTGCTTGACATGGTAAACGCTTTCTCCAAGGCCATTGGCAGGGAGCTGCCACATCAGTTTGCCCCGCGTCGGGCAGGTGACGTGGTGCAGTGCTATGCTGATCCGTCTAAGGCTGAGCGTGAACTGGGATGGAAGGCCAGGCTGACCTTAGATGATATGACCCGCGATTCTTACAACTGGCAGAAGAACAACCCCAATGGTTATGAGGACTGAAAATGACAGCATTTAACGTAACCGATCACCCGCACCGCCGTTTTAACGCCTTAACCGGCGAGTGGATTTTAGTTTCTCCGCACCGCGCCAAGCGCCCGTGGAACGGCCAGGTGGAAAAGCAGGCTGCTGAAGATAAGCCGCACTATGATCCCAAATGCTACCTGTGCCCGGGTAATACCAGGGTTTCTGGTGATGTAAATCCGCAGTATGAGAGCAACTTCGTCTTTACCAACGATTTTGCTGCCCTAACTCCGGATACTCCGCTTGATGCCCCGGAAGGTGACGATCTGTTCAGCCTGCAGCCTGCCCGCGGTACCGCCCGGGTTATCTGTTTTAGTGCCGATCACGCCAAGACCTTGCCGGTGATGGAAGCTCCTGAGATCCGCAAGGTGGTTGATCTGTGGGCAGATCAGCTGACCGAGCTGTCACAGACCTATAAGTGGGTGCAGATGTTTGAGAACAAGGGCGCCATCATGGGCTGCTCCAATCCGCATCCGCACGGGCAGATCTGGGCCTGCAACTTCCTGCCTGAGGAGATCATCAAGGAACTGGCCCAGCAGCAGAAATACTTCAAGAAGCACGGTACCCCGTTGCTGCTTGATTATGTCAAGCAGGAACTGATTAAAAAGGAACGCATTGTCTGCGAAACTGAGTTCTTTGTGGCTTTAGTTCCGTTCTGGGCTTTCTGGCCGTTTGAAACCATGATCCTGCCCAAGTTCAAGGTCTGCTCCATCAATGAGTTGACCGATGCTCAGCGTGATGATCTGGCTCTTGTCATCAAGAAGCTGACTACCCGCTATGACAATCTGTTTGAGTGCTCCTTCCCTTACTCCATGGGCTGGCACAATGCCCCGGCTGATGGAGAGGAACATCCTGAATGGCAGATGCACGCCCATTATTATCCGCCTCTGCTGCGCTCAGCCACCGTCAAGAAGTTTGTGGCAGGCTTTGAGCTACTGGCAGAAAAACAGCGCGATCTGACAGCTGAGCAGGCTGCAGCTCGTCTGCGCGAGCTTTCTGAAGTGCATTACAGCAAGCGTGCCTGAGTAAGGTTTACTGCAGGCAGGGCAAAGAGCCCTGCTTTATAAATAGTGATCCGCCGCAGGCGGAATAGCAAAAAGGAATTGAACATGACTGATGTGAAGCAAAAGGCCATTGAGGCTTTTGAAAAACAGTTCGGAGCCAAGCCTGAGATGCTGTCCTATGCTCCAGGCCGCGTGAATCTGATCGGTGAGCATACTGATTACAATGATGGCTTTGTGATGCCCTGCGCCATTAAGTTTGGCACAGCCATGGCTGCCCGCAAGAATGGTACCGATAAGATCCGGGTGCTGGCTGTGGATGTGAACGGTGATTTTGATGAGTTCCCCGCCAGCGCTGACATGGTCAAGCATGAGAGCAAGACCTGGTCAAATTATTTGCGCGGCGTGACCAAGCTTATTTGTGAGCGTGGCTGCAAGGTAGGAGGACTGGATGTGGCGATTGCAGGTGACGTACCCTTAGGAGCCGGCCTGTCTTCTTCTGCCTCCCTGGAGGTGGCATTTGGCAATCTGCTTTCCAATGCCTTTGGCCTTAATATTGAGCTGCAGGATATTGCCTTAATCGGACAGGCTGCTGAGGCCTATATCGGCTGCAAGTGCGGCATCATGGATCAGACCATTTCAGCCTGTGGCAAGAAGGGCTGTGCGATGCGCCTTGATTGCCGCAGCCTGGAAAAGCTGCAGGTAAAAGTACCGGAGGGGCTTGAGGTCCTGATTGTCAACTCCAATGTCAAGCATGCACTGGTAGGCGGTGAGTATAACGAGCGGCGAGAGCAGTGTGAGAAGGCAGCTCAGGTGCTGGGAGTCAAGGCACTGCGCGATGCTACCATGGAAATGCTGGACGCCAGGAAATCAGAGCTTGATGATGTCACTTACCGCCGTGCCCGTCATGTCATCACTGAGGATGACAGGGTGCTTGCAGCAGTCAAGGCCTTTGAGTCCGGGGATCTGTCGAAGCTGGCTGAACTGATGTATGCCTCGCATTGCTCGATGCGCGATGACTTTGAGATCACCATTCCTGAGATTGACGGGCTGGTTGAGATCATGCGCAAGGCTATCGGTGAGAACGCAGCAGTGCGCATGACCGGCGGCGGCTTTGGTGGCAGCGTGGTGGCAGTGGTTGAGCCTGCCAAGATTGAAAAGGTTAAGGCAGCCATTGACGCTGAGTATGAGAAGATCTCAGGGCGCAAGGCCACCATTATCGAAACCTATGCCGCTGATGGTGCTTCCTTTACCGTGCTTTGATAAAGCATAAGCCATACCCCTGCAGGCTGTGCAGGGCATGGTTCTCAAGCCCGCGGTTCTGCCTGCGGGCTTTTGCTTTTTTAACTAATGCCGCGTAATTCCCCTTGCGTGAGCCTGGGGATGAAAGCGGCTGGTGTCGCACCATTTTGATCATGTACAATACTCTCTAAGAATTCAGGAACGGGCTTTTTTGCTCCGACCTGATGGGGGCATTGTGGA
>CALXOT010000015.1 GCA_944390085.1 uncultured Succinivibrionaceae bacterium | reverse complement strand
AAAGGACAATAGCCTTATATTCCATCAAGCCCGGCCAGACGGCTGCTCTGTACGTTGCTTCAAAGAGATCTCAAGGCGCAATGAGGGGGCCTTATACCGGCGCTATGAAATTTCAGGCAATGAGCATGATCGTGAATTGTGCATAAATTATGTAAATGAGTTGTTTAGAGCTTTTATTCATGAGGTTCAGGATCCTTTCGCGTCAGTTTGGACTCCGCCTGTATTGCGGCAGTGGGTACAATATATAACCGGTTTTAGCTGGCAGGAACTGACTGCACCGCCTCATCAGGGTGAGGAGGAGCTGTTAAAACGCAGCAGGGACTTTTTGCATGAAATCATTACACTAGAGAGCTTACCTTGGAAAAGTGAACTTAAGCGCAATCTGATAGAGACGGTTAATGCTATTAATCAAGATCCGGATGGGGCATATCACAATGAGTTTACTTTTCAGGGAACCTCAGTGGAGATAGATGTACAGGTTAAAACTAAGAGTTCGCTGTTCTCCCGTATTTTTAATTTTTAGCATTCCGTTTGCGTAAAGCATATGCTGTTTTTTCAATGTGCATTAAGACGTTTTATTTCAGGTTGCATCATTGCTTATAGCGCTGTCTGTTGCGTCACAGTGCTAGCTGCAGAAGCTCAAGTTTATGGCTCTTATAATATGGGCTGTCTGGAAGGTGCACAGGAACTTCCGTTAGAGGGAGATCATTACGTGACCCAGCAATGGGGTGCTGGCCGTAATTTTGCACATCCAGATCTGATTGATTACATAAAAAAACTTACAGCCAAAGCCAAAGCAGCCGGCTTGCCTGCATTAGTGATAGGGGATCTGTCCCGTATACATGGCGGGCCTTATGTCAGATCCAATCATTCCAGTCATATGGTGGGGCTTGATGTAGATATTCCTTTTGGTTTTGCAGCAGATGTGTCAAAGCGTGCTAGGACTACACCGGATAATTTTTATCTAGTAAAAAATGGCAGGCTGACGGATAATTTTGATGCACAGCGTGCTACGCTTATTTACCTTGCAGCCCAGGATGATCGGGTGGAACGTATTTTCGTCTCTCCGCGGATTAAGGAAGGCATGTGCCATTTGTATGAGAGCAAGGGTGATGACGCCTGGTTAAGACGCTTAAGGCCTTGGTTTGGGCACCGGGCACATATGCATGTGAGGCTGTCATGTCCGGTAGACAGTCCCTATTGTAAGTCTCAGGTTGCTGTGCCTGAGGGCACAGGTTGTGGTGCAGAATTGCAATCCTGGTTTATGCCGCCAGATCCCAGGGTCAAACCAGCATCTCCTGCACAGCGGGAAAAACCGCAAATGCCAGAGCAATGTCGCCTGCTGCTTGGCTTAAAACACTAAGGCACTTAGAGTTGGCAAAGGTGATTATAGAAGGAACATATTAAATTTATGTTGGATAAAATTAAGATAGGCATAAAAATTCCGTTTTTAGCGTTGTTTTCCAAAAATTTTTATCTGCAGGTTCTAGCAATGCGCGGAGTGGGGATGCGCTATTTACTACTGTTGTGCCTAGCTCTTGCAGTTCCTGCCACTTATCAACTTAATGGACTGGTGCAATTGTTTAAAAGTTACGAAGTTTCCAAGCTCGTTGCACAGATACCGCCAAGTTATATTAGTGCCGATGGAGTGCTCAGTCCCAAGAATAGCGCAGATAACTTTGCCGTGATTAATAACAGCTCAGATCAGACAGTCATGGTGTATAACCCCGGAGGGCAGGCTTTGCCGCCGGAACTTGCTGCTGTTCCTTTTGAGCTGGGCGCCCGTAACCTGATAGTCAGCACCCAAAATGGCCGTAACGCGATCCCCTGGAGTGCTATATTCAACACGAATGCTGATTTTGAGCCCTATCAGAGCGCTATGATGTTAGATGAAATTTTAAATTCATCTCCCGTAGCTTTCTGGCTTGCCGCTGCAGTGTATCTTTTCTCCATGCTGGCATTTAATACTCTATTGACTGGTCTGCTGTGCAAACTGTTATTTGTATTGTTATTTCGACTGCTGCTATCTTATGGGCAGTGTCTGCGCCTCATGGCCTATGCTAATACTATTTGTGCTGTAGTGCTTACCTTGCAGTTTTTCATCTATTTGCCGTTGTCATTTGGTTTGATGCTGGTGTTACCCATAATCTACGGTATCTTTTTTGGTAGGGATCTGCGTAATTTGGCAATGCAGCAAGCTGCACAGATGCAGCGTAAGTCTCAATGTGATCAGTTTACTGGCAATGGGACTCCCGCAGCCGGAAGTGAAGCGGCTAGAAATGCTGAACAGGAATCTGATGGGTCAGGTAACGCCTCAGGCTCATCTGAAACAATGGCAGATAATACAACTCCTTTAGCTCCCGATGAAGGTGGCCGTAAAGCCAACCCCTCGGACAAAGGGACAGATAATTCTGCAGGCAAAGGTCGCGGTGGCACTTTTATCGCATAAAAGAAAGTGCATAATAAGTAGAAAAGGAGGTTTGGCAAGCATGCAGACTTTGACTAAAATCAGCACCGCAGTAACTTTGTGTGCCGTGAGCCTGCAGGTGTCTGCGCTCGATATTACTATTAATAATGACAGTACAGCAGAGGCGGCGTTTGCTTTTTCCTATGTTGATAAGGACAGTGGTAAATGGGTGGTGGACGGTTGGTACAACGTCGGAGCTCAAAGTTCAGGTAGTTTGAGCGTCAACTCAGATAATGATGTTTATTATCTTTATGCTGAATTGGAAAACGGTAAAGCTATCTCCGACCCTCAGGGAATAAAGTTGCCGATAGCGGATGGTTCTTTCTTTTATGCCCAAAGTGACGGCTTGAAGCAGGCCACTCGCAACGTTAGTTTTGTACGTGCTAGCGCCAGTCAGGGTAAAGCCCAGATCAATATAAAGTAACAAAGGACACCCGCGCTTATTGCAGCGCGGTTTGCGTCAGAAAAATTAAAGCGGATACCCAGTTCTATCTTTTTACTTTTAGTTAGTACTGGTTTATTACCCCTGTTGCTCTTGCTGTTTTTTCCAGGAAGGATCCCATCTTCCGTCGCGTAGCCAAAGGCGTGCCATTTCCATGGTGGTATCAAATTCGAGGGCACCTCCGGTAAAACCACTTTTGTGTACGAAAATGGTGCCGTTTAAGCCGCAGATTTGGTCAAGCTCTTGCTCGTCATGACCACACCAGGATTCTGGGGCGGTGACACGGTTCTTAAAACGTTCTGCCACTGACATGGGCAGGGATTGTACCCGAAAGCCCCGTTTGCGATCAGGATATACTGCAAGAGAGCAGTGGCAGAAGGCTTCAGGATGAGATAGTACTGCAGATGTCCAGGGGAGTTTTTCATGCATGATCAAAATTGGGCCACCGTCGTAGAGAGACAGAACTTTTGCTATGCCCTCCTCTATGTTCAGGGCGTTTAGTGCGGTATTGATCAGGATTTGGCGTAGCATTTTTACCGTGTTTAAAAATGCTTTGTGTTGTTGTTCGGCTGTGGCTGAGGGGGGATTTTGCATGGCCACAATATATGGAATGGAAGGATCTTGCTGATAGAACTCATTCAGGCTGTTGAAAACACGTTCTGCCTCGTCGCCCTGCGGTTTGATGCTCTGGTTTAAATAAGTATTGAGCATGCCATTGTCATTCAAATCGATAAGCTCCATCATCTCCTTGTCAATGCGGGATTGAGCTCTATCCTTCACATTGGACGTATAATTTAACTTCTCATTGTGGCACAGCTTATCTAAAAATTCGCGGCCAAATTTATGCCACATTAATCCAGCGGTCGCAAAACCAATGCCATTTTCACGGGATAAGGTAAAGTCTTTGCTGTGATGGTCAAAATGGCGTTCATCATTTATGCCAGAAACATCAATTATAAGATCTGCCTGCTCCAGTTCATCTTTATTACGGCTGCGGATAATGGATGTATTATCAAAAATGTAGGTAAGAATGGCACAAGCGATAGTTTCATCGGCGTGAAATGAGCCGTCATGGGTTGCAATTAGCATAAAGCTTCTCCTTAATCCTGGCATTATTTTAGCATATGCCTTTGCTTTTCATTTGCCTGCATACAGGGTACAATCCCGGCGTTTTAGCATGAGCAGGACGGAACTTGTATGGTTGCTGTTAATAAGGTCTATTTAGCCCCCATGGAGGGGGTATGTGATCCCCCTTTGCGCAAGATCCTTTGTGCTGTCGGTGGGTATGATGAATGCTTTTCAGAATTTATCAGGGTAACGGATCATGTTTTGCCTGCAAAAACGCTGTTGCGGGAAGTTCCAGAGCTTGCGCAAGGGTGTCGTACAGATGATGGCACCTTGGTACGCGTTCAGCTTTTGGGTGATCATGCTCAGGCCATGGCACAAAGTGCATGTCGGGCTGTGGCACTGGGTGCGCAATCTATTGATTTAAATTTTGGATGTCCATCGCGCTTTGTTCACCATGCTGGAGCAATGTTGTTAAAAGAGCCTGAATTACTACATCGCATTACGTCGACGGTGCGAGAAGCATTGCCGGAAAATGTCTTTCTGTCAGTAAAGATGCGGCTTGGTTTTGCTGATCCTTCTGAGGCGGTAACTTTGGTAAAGGCTGTGGCTGTACCTGGTCTTAATGAGATAATTCTTCATGCCCGCACCCGCAAGGAATTATACCGTAAGGATGCTTTGCATTGGGACAAGCTCCGGGAACTTGCAGCTTATGCCCCTGGTATTGAGCTAGTGGCTAATGGTGATATAGTAGATAAAGAAAGTGCGCAGCGTTGTCTTGCTGTCAGTGGTTATTCCAACCTGATGGTAGGACGTGCGGCTTTAATGCAACCTAATTTGGGAAACATGATAAAGAAAGATGCCAGGCCGTTTAGTTATTTGCAAAAGCTGCAAATGTTGCCCAAGCTGTTTAATGAACTGCAAAGCAGGGGGTTTGCCGAAAAGTCCCGTCTTGATCGCGCTAAGCAGTTTTTAGGTTTTGTGCGGCGTGCTGATGAATGTTGTGCAGATTTTTTTAAAACTTTCTGCCGTGTCAGCTCAGAAAATGACGCGCTTATATTGCTTGAGAATGAACTTATACAAGCTGCGAGCCAAGGGCAGTAATAAATTAAGTTGGCTTAATATTTGCAATAGTAGGTAATCTATCTATAAGACGGTCAGAGAGGACACATGCCGATTATGAATTTAAAGCGAGGAGCGCTGATTTTGGGGCTTGTAACTCTGTGCTGCGGAGGCTGTTCACGTATCAGCGGGTTTATTGATTCTATTTTTGGAAATGTCGAGAACGCTTCTAGTGTTGAAACGACTGTGGCAGCTGGCGAGCAGACCGCTGCCATATCAGCAGAGCCGGAGGCTATTGCCAACAAGTTTTTTTCTGAAGATGTGAATATTGATATTGTATATTTTCCTCCGGTACCAATGCGTTGGACTCTGCGCCTGGATGGCAACAGCGTGGTTTATACAGCACCAGAAAAGCGTGTGTCTGAGCTTGATACTGTAAATTCTGAAGTCAGGTTAACTTATACCAGACGCACTAAGGGGCAAGGTGCTGCAGTTTTTACTGATAACTATGTTAAGGAGCATCATTGTCAGATGAAACATGCAGTTGGTATCGGTTTTTATACTGCGGCTTGTCCTGACTCCAATAGCAATGTGGTGGTGATTGGCGAGAGCAACAATATGTACGTAATTGAAATAACAGGCATCTATGACAGAAGTGTCAAAGCCTTGGTAGAAGGTTATGTACAAAGGATTATCAGTGGTAAGCGGGTGTTTAGGGATCGTGATATTGGCGTTCTGAATGAACAGTAATTTTTTCTTCCAGATCTGCGCTAGCAGATCTGGAGCGTTATCGTTTACTGATTTTTTGTAGTAAGTGGGACACTGATAAGTTTAGTAAAAATCAGTGATCCTATGCCATTGCCAATTACCATCAGCGCCAGTCTGATTAGCAGATCAAGGTTAAGTGGTACTTTTGCCATGGCAAAATAGCCTGAATTGGCAACACAGTGTTCAAATCCACAGATGATAAAGAACATGATGGGCATGATCACATACAGAGGATGGCGTTCTTGCTTGAAGTTGAACACTGCCAGGTGCATCATTGCCCCGCAACCAAGGGACAGGATAAACACAGACAGCAAACCGTCATTAAGTTTGGTGGCTGCAATTGTTTGTACTGCTGAAAGATCAAGTCTGGTGAAGGTGAACATATAAGAACACAGAGCTGCGCCGATGCCGTTACAACA
The DNA here is from genome assembly GCA_944390085.1 of uncultured Succinivibrionaceae bacterium. Classification (GTDB taxonomy): domain Bacteria; phylum Pseudomonadota; class Gammaproteobacteria; order Enterobacterales; family Succinivibrionaceae; genus Avisuccinivibrio. The sequence continues at coordinate 4,522 of CALXOT010000015.1, read as the reverse complement.
GAACATGACAAGCAATTTTAAGGTGGCACTGGGAACCCAGTCGCCGACACGTCCAGTATACAGATAATATCCTTTAATTAATATGGTTAGAAGCCCCAAAGCGAATAGAAAGGCGCCGATGTAACGGTTTTCGCATACTACATAAACCAGACAGCCAAAGCCGATCAGGAATCCTGACAGCAGGGATCTGACAATAAAGTTTAACAGGGGATATTGATTGAACATGATGATGACAGCCTCCAGCAGCTGCAGTTTTAGCCGTAGTTTGAGCCCCCAGGGAGCCGGGAAACGCAAGATTGCAGATTTTGCCATAAAATGATTTTTTATCCAAGCTTTTGCGCAATCTCAAAGAATGTGACAGAAAATTTTAGTAATCTGCAGGCAATAGAAAGCAAATAAGGGAGTGCATCATGGCTTACGTTGTGACTTTGAGCAGGCAGTTTGGCAGTGAAGGCTTTGAGATCGCGCATCTGACAGCTGAAAAGTTAGGCATTGAATATTTGGACAAGAAGATTATCGAGCGTATTGCCGATGAGACTGGCATTGAGCAAGAGCATATTGACAGTCATGACAAACATGGAGAAAAGTTCTGGCAACGCAACAAGATGTTGTTCAATTTAAATTCTTATGACTTGAATCAGCAGATCTTTCAAAAGCAAAAAGAAATTATCCGAGAGCACGCGGCTGAACATTCCTGCTTGATTTTAGGGCGCAGTGCTGATGCTATTTTGGCTGATTATCCACATGTGCTTAATGTTTATGTGTATGCACCGTTAAATTTCCGAGTGTCCAATGTGCAGCGTTTTTATAATTTGTCGCAGGATGATGCATTGGCAGCTATCAAAAGGGTAGACGGGCAACGTAATGATTACCGTAAGTTTTTTGGACATAATGTGGATAGGCGTCAGCTGATGCTTGATAGTTCACGCTTCGGAGTGGATGGTTGTGTGAAAATGATCTGTACGGCTGTCGATGTGCTGTTTCAGGCCTATCAGCCGTAAAGTCTTCAGGCACCTGATCACATAATAAACGCCGCACATGGCGGCGTTTTCAATACTGCTATTCTTTCAAAAACGATCTATTTTTTATCTGTAGGTTCTTTTGCAGAGCCTGTGGTACAGTCGGTATCAGCAGGAGTGGATAAAGCTGATGCTGTGTTTGTTTTGTTTGGGAACACAAAACTTGCTGCGATGCCTAAGCCTAGTATAACGGCAATAACGGCAAGAGAGGTATAGACGCTGATGTCAATTCCCCAGCCGAACAGATGCAGTGATGCACCTGCGGCCAATTTGAAGGCGATGAAGAACAGCAATACTGTCACGGCCTTTTCTAAATGAATTAAATATTGCCGCATTGCGTCGAGTACGAAATACATTGAACGCAGTCCCAGCACTGCAAAAATCATGGCAGAGTAGACAATAAGAGGCTCACGGCTGACGGCGATAACGGCCGGCACGCTGTCAAAGGCGAACATTACGTCTGTAGTCTCGATTATGGCCAGACATAAAAATAGCGGAGTGGCAAACCAGGGACCATGGCGTTTTAACACAATGCCCGCATTTTCAGGTTTTTTAAGTTCTTCATTGACATGAGCTTGGGTGATAAAAAAGCTGTGACCTACCAGGCGTGGATAAACAGGGATGAAGAAGCGTACTGCACGGTAGGCAAAATGGGAAGAAAAATCAGCATTGGCATCTTCTGCCCCATCTTTTTTCTTGAGCATCATGAAGCCTGAACCTGCCACTAACAGTGCGAATACGAACTCCACGATTGGACCTAAAGCAAAGAGTGAGGTACCGATAAGCACGAACAGCAGACGGAACACTACGGCTCCCAACACGCCCCAGTAAAGAACCCGGTGACAATAGATCTCCGGAACTTTGAACCAGGCAAAAATGGCCATCATCACAAATAAATTGTCAACGGACAATGCCTGTTCGAAAAGATAACCTGCCAGGAACAGAGAAGCAACTTCTGAGTTGAAGTGATAGTTTAAAAACATGGCAAAACCCATGGCTATACTGATCCAGAATAAGGTCCAGCCCACTGCCTGTTTGAGAGCAATTGGTTTATCCGAGCGGTGTGCCCAGATATCTACACAGAAGGCTAATACCGCCAGGACACAAAAGATTACTACAGTTTCTGTTTCAAGACCAATATGGGTATTGCTGACAGTATTATTTTCTACGTTTAATGCTGTAGTGCTCATTAAGCTTGCTCCTTCTGCATTTTATGCTGCATCAGGTGACGGGCTGTGGCATCGGCAAAAGGTGACGCATCAAAACAGCTGACAGTGCCCAGATGGCAGGTAGGGCCATCTGGGAGGGCTAATACCAACAAGGTATCGCGATCGCAGTCACAGCACATAGAGCGAACGTGCAGGAAGTTACCGCTTTCCTCGCCCTTGGTCCACAGACTTTGCCGGTCCCGGCTAAAGAAAGTGGCAAGACCTGTTTCCAGAGTCTTTTCCAGTGCTTCCTGATTCATATACCCTAACATCAGTACCTGTCCGGTCTGTACATGTTGGATAATGGCAGGAATAAGTCCGTTGCCTTTGGCAAAGTCCAGTTCGTTTACTTCTTTAAAGCCAAAACAGAATTTACGCACGGATGGCAATTCCTTTCTCCTTTAAATATTGTTTTAAATCCGCAATGTTGATGAGTTTTTTGTGAAACACAGACGCGGCCAGCGCTCCATCTGCATCAGCATGCTTGAAGGCATCATAGAAATGCTCCATGGAGCCGGCTCCGCCGGAGGCAATCAACGGTATCTGACATATTGCGCGCACTGCTTTTAATTGATCTATGTCATAGCCATTTCTCATACCGTCTTGATTCATCATGTTCAGCACGATTTCGCCTGCGCCCAGTTTCTGTACCTCGCGCACCCAGTCCAGGGTTTGCCAGCGGGTAGTCACCGTACTCTTTTCGCTGCCGGTAAACTGCTTTACCTGATAACAGCCGCTATCTTTATCGTAGTAGCTGTCAATGCCAACTACTACACATTGCACCCCAAAACGGTCTGACAGACGGGTGATCAGTTCCGGATCTGCAAGAGCTGGGGAGTTGATCGAGATTTTGTCTGCACCGTAAGCAAGCACTTCCTGGGCATCGGTGACGCTTTTAATACCTCCGGCAACAGCAAAGGGGATGTTTATAACTTCAGCTACCCGAGCTACCCATGAGCGATCTACACGCCTGCCTTCGGCAGAGGCTGTAATGTCGTAGAAAACCAGCTCATCCGCACCTTCATTAGCGTAACGCCGAGCTAGTTCCACAATATCGCCCATTACCTCATGTTGTCTGAACTGTACGCCTTTGACTACCACGCCATCGCGCACATCAAGACAGGGAATTATGCGTTTTGCCAGCATGCTATGGCCTCCTTTACACTAAAGCGCCCTTCAAGCAAAGCCCTGCCCAAAACCACAGACTTAGCACCTGAACGGACAGTGGCAGCAATGTCTTGAAGTGAGGAAATCCCTCCTGAGGCAATGATGTCAAGTTCAGGGAACTTATCTGCAATAAAGTGGTAAAGCTCAGTGTTGGGGCCTTGTAACATGCCGTCCTTGCTGATATCAGTGATAAGTACGTGTTGCAGGGAATGATCGCAGAAGGTGTGCAGCAAGGAGATAAGTTCAAGGCCAGAGCTTTCCTGCCAGCCAGCGGTAGCCACCAGGGCTGTGCCATCCTTGATATTGACATCAAGAGCCAGGGTGATATTGTCTGCACCATAAGTGTCAAGCATTCGGCAGCCAAACTGCTGATCCTTTACTGCTGCAGAACCGATCACCACGCGTTTAACCCCAGCTTCAAGCAAGTCTGTTACATCTTTTTCAGTTCGGATCCCGCCACCGGTCTGAATGGGCAGGGGACTTTGTTTGACCAGTCTGCTTATAAGTTTTAGCTGGCGTTTGGCTGGATCTTTTGCTCCGTCGAGATCGACCAAGTGCATCAATTGTGCGCCTTGTGCGGCAGCATCCTGTATGCGTTCTAAAGGGTCGAAGGAAAATTCAGTCTTTCTGGCAAAGTCTCCTTGCTGCAGGCGCACTACTTTGCCATCGATTAAATCAATTGCCGGAATAATCATCTGTAATCCGTCTGTAATCCGTTTATTGTAAAACCCGCTCAGGGGTATGTTTTCTAAAACTAAAGTTTAATAAAATTTTCAAGCAGTTGTGCTCCGGCCTGACCTGATTTTTCTGGATGGAACTGTACCCCCATAAAATTATCCCTGGCGATAGCCGCACTAAAACGCATGCCATATTCGCTAATACCAATAGTAGAGATACATTCAGGCAGACAGAAGGAGTGCACAAAGTAAAAATAAGTGTCTTGAGGAATGCCGGCAAACAAAGGATGTGCGTTATGCCGAACCGTATTCCATCCCATGTGGGGCAGGCGCTGTCCCTTGCTGTCTATTTTAATAACTTTGTCTGGGATTAATCCTAAGGTTTTGATTTCAGTAACACTGGCGTTAAGCGGTACTTCTGTTGAAGCTGCAGCCTGTACCTGCATACCAA
>CALXOT010000014.1 GCA_944390085.1 uncultured Succinivibrionaceae bacterium | reverse complement strand
TTTAACTAATGCCGCGTAATTCCCCTTGCGTGAGCCTGGGGATGAAAGCGGCGGATGTCGCACATTTTGATCATGTACAATACTCTCTAAGAATTCAGGAACGGGCTTTTTTGCTCCGACCTGATGGGGGCATTGTGGACATGCCCGTAAGTGCCCAGTAATCGGTGCTTACTAAAAGTGAGGCACCGTCTTCACGAAACCTCGCACGTAAGTGCGTAGGTAGTTCATCTCGCCTTCAGTCCTGAAGTTTTTCCTGCTTATTCAGGCGCACGTGGGCAAACAGGCCCGGATCTGCCCTGCCAGGGCCGCCAGAATCCTTACCGTCTACTGCTATGCGCTTTGCTGCCGTGGCAGCGCCCTTACTGAACCCCTGGGCTTGTGCTTGCTCACTGCCTTGGCTTAAGGCAGCCTTTTTCCACCAGGGCCGCAACCTGAATAGTTTAATGAAGATGAAATAAAGCAAAGCGGTGAGAGCCAGGGCGCAGATCACGCCGCCTGCAGTAAGATCATAATTTAAGGCGGCAGAGTCAATACCGGCTGAGCCCAACACTGCCAGCACTTTCTTGGGAAAAGCGATGCCCACAGCCAAAAAACAGTCACCCAGCAGGATCAGTACCACCCCCAGCCTGAAGGATCGCGGCAGCACGCAATGCAGCGCCCCCAGCGCAAACAGCAGCCAGCCTGCAGCGGCACAAAAAGTTTCAACAGCCTGCATATTTTCACCTTTAAGCGGCAGTGCCGCGCAGCTTATCCAAAATCGGGAGGGTTCTGTAAACAGAAAAACCCTGCGCGAATTTTAGCACAGTGCCCGGGGCTCCCTGCAGCGCAGCTTGGGAAGAGAAAAAGCTCAGGACAGCATCCCTCGCCCACGCTGCAGTAAGCCGACAAGACCCAGGCAGCTCAGGCAATAAGAATTGTGCATCACTTGCAGCAGGATCAGCATGTAATGCCAGTATGACAATCTCAATACCCTGAAACTGTACTTGCCTGTTGCCGCGGGCAGAGGCAGGGCAGAACTTACGCTTTTATTCAGGAGGTCTCTTGTTTACAATTGACGCAATATTCTGACAGGAGCTTATTATGTTTTACTGGGACGGCGATCCCATCGCCCTGACCTTAGGGCCCATAGCCTTACGCTGGTACGGCATCTTTTTTGCCGTAGGCTTCGTTATAGGCTATTTCATCATGCAGTACATGTTTAAAAAGCGCAGCTATGACACCAATGATCTTGACCGGCTGCTGCTGTTTATCTTCGTGGGCACGGTGATAGGGGCCAGGCTGGGGCACTGCCTTATCTACGAGCCTGACTTTTATCTATCCCACCCGCTTGAAATTTTAAAGATCTGGCATGGCGGCCTGGCAAGCCACGGCGGAACCGTAGGGGTACTGCTGGCCATCTTCCTGTACTTTAAAATCTACAAACCGCCCTATTCTTTCTTTACCTTAGCTGACATGCTGTGCGTGCCGATAGCCCTGGTCTGCACCTTAATCCGCTTGGGCAATTTCATGAACTCAGAGATCCTGGGGCTGCCCACCAATGCAGATTTTGGCGTGGTGTTCCTGCGCTTGGGTGAAGACTTCCCGCGCTATCCGGCACAGCTGATGGAAGCTGCCAGCTATTTCGTGACCTTCCTGATCCTGGGTGTGGTTTATTTCTGCATAAAAAGAAGGCCGCAAGGTCTCATCTTTGCACTGCTGTTCTTCCTAATTTACGGGGCACGCTTTTTCATCGAACCCTTCAAGGTCGAACAGGCCGATTACTCCACCCACACTGTCTTCACAGTGGGGCAGCTTTTATCCATACCCTTTGCCTTAGGCGGGTTAATCCTTGTTATCTTCCTGTTAAAAAAAGGGAAGTGGGAGAATTATTAATGAATCTTGAGATAGTTATTCTGGCCGCAGGTCTTGGCAAACGCATGCACTCAGCCCTGCCCAAGGTGCTGCATCAGGTAGCAGGTAAATCCATGCTCCGGCATGTACTGGATACCGCCTTACAGCTCAATCCCCGCAAAGTAGCTATAGTAAGCGGCCACAAGGGTGAACTGATTGAAAGTGAGGTAGCTGCTCTGCAAGATCCGCGCCTGATCTGCTGCCGCCAGGCCCAGCAACTGGGTACTGCCGATGCCGTCAAGGCCGCACTGCCGCAACTGTCAGCAGAAGGCACGGTCTTGGTGCTCTATGCCGATACCCCGCTGACCCCGGTATCCGATCTTAATGCCTTGTTACAGACCCTGGAGCAACACAACGCGGATCTGGCTCTTCTGACATGCAAGCTCGACAATCCCTTTGGCTACGGCCGCATTCTGCGGACTGTGGACGGCTCCGTCAGCGCGGTGGTAGAAGAAAAAGACTGCACTGAGGAGCAGCGTCAGATCAAGGAAATCAACAGCGGTATCATTGCCGTGAAGGCAGACAAGCTGCAAACCTATCTGCCGTGCATCGGCTGTGACAACGCCCAGCATGAATACTACCTTACCGATCTGACCGGGCTGATTGCCGCCGATCAGGGCAAGGTCTGTGCCCTGTGCTCAGATAACTTCAGCCGGCTACAGGGTGTGAACAACAAGCTGCAGTTAGCAGCCGCCGAGCGCACCTATCAGCGCCTGCAGGCTGAGCGCCTGATGGGGGAGGGCGTGACCCTTGCAGATCCTGAGCGTTTTGATCTGCGCGGTGAGCTCCTGCACGGCGATGACTGCTTTATTGACGTCAATTGTGTCTTCAGCGGCCATTGTGTGCTGGGCCACAATGTCAGTATTGGCGCAGGCTGCATCATCACCGATTGTGACATTGCAGATAACAGCGTGATCTCGCCCTATACGGTGATGGAACAATCGCACTTAAAGCAGCGCACCACCATAGGACCCTTTGCTCGCCTGCGCCCGGGCAATACTCTTGAAGATGACGTACACGTAGGGAATTTCGTCGAGCTTAAAAAGGCCCATCTGGGCAAGGGTACCAAGGCCGGACATCTGTCCTATCTGGGTGACAGCGAGATAGGTGCTGACGTAAACATCGGGGCTGGTACCATCACCTGCAATTACGACGGCGCCAACAAGCATCAGACGGTGATCGAGGATGATGTATTCGTAGGCTCTGACACCCAGCTGGTGGCGCCGGTCACCGTCAGAAAGGGTGCCACCATCGCCGCTGGCACCACCGTCACCAAGGAAGTCCCGGCTGAGGCTTTGGTCCTGACCCGCACCCGGGCTCTGTATAAGAGCCATTACCAGCGCCCGCGCAAGCAAAAGAAGTAGCCCCCTCCCACTTCACTGATCCCGCCTGCACCTACAGGTGGGATTTGGTTACTTGGACAAAACAGAGCCTGCAAAGCAGCCGTTCTAAAAATGCCATTGCCTGCTGCATGTACCAGCAAAACTGGTACTAATGCCGTTTAATTTTTCCTTTGGAATCATGATCTGGATCCTGAGCAGGTTTTAGATCCTGCAAACTTCTTTATTACAATCTGAGTTATGGCTAGGTCACGCCATACCCTACCCAGAAACTACCCAGACACTGCATTGAGACTACCCAGAAAATCATCCCCAAGGACACTTCTGTACTGCCGCAGGACAGGCTGCTCCAAATTAGCCCCCGCCTTATATCCTCAGGCCGTGAACTTGCCAAAAATCCTGTCAAGAACAGAAAAAACAGCAGCAAATGCAAACGCAAAAGACTGAAAACTCAGGTTCCATCCGGCGGTTCCCTGCAGGCAAAGAAGGACACTAAAGTTTTGCTGTAGCAAAACGGGTTCAGATCATTTCACAAAATAGCATAAGTTCTGGCATCAAATACATCAGGGACAGCAGTGCCTGCATTCCCTGCTTTAAACTCATTGCAAGGCAGGGCTAAAAGCTGTGATAGACTTAACTAAAAAGCGCCTGTTGCATAAATTTTCTTTGACTTACAAGAGGTAATATCATGTGCGGCATCGTAGCGGCCATCGCCAAACGTCCCTTAGCTGAAATCCTGCTGACCGGCCTTTCTGCCCTGGAATATCGCGGCTACGATTCAGCCGGAATCTGCTTCTTAACCCCCGCTGGTCTTAAAACTATTAAAACCACCGGCAAGGTAGCCGCTTTAAAGGAAGCTGTAGCCTCCGAAGGTGCAGACGGGTTTTCCGGCATTGCCCACACCCGCTGGGCCACCCATGGACAACCTAGCGTCAATAATGCCCATCCCCACGTTTCAGGCGATTTTGCCCTGGTACACAATGGCATCATCGAAAACTATCTAGAATTAAAGGACATGCTGCTGCAGCAGGGTGAGAGCTTTTATTCTGAGACTGATACCGAAGTGCTGGTCAAGCTGATTGATTATTTATCCCGCAGTAAACATCTTGATCCCTACTCTGCCCTACGTGAGGCCCTCAGTCAGGTTAAGGGATCGTACGCCGTGGCACTGTTAAATGCCAAGGATCCGGATCACCTCTATCTGGCCAAACATGGATCGCCGCTGATCATCGGCCTGGGGATCGGTGAGAATTTCGCCGCCTCCGATGCCCTGGCCCTGCTGCCGGTAACCTCGCGCTTTATTTACCTGGAAGATGGCGACACTGCCGTGATCTCGCGCGAGGATGCTGAAGTGATGGATGCAAAGGGCAATATCTGCCAGCGTCCCTGCACTCATCTTGATATCTCCCCGGATGCTGTCTCCAAGGGCTGTTACAAGCACTATATGCAAAAGGAGATCTTCGAGCAGCCTGAGGCCTTGGAAAATACCCTGCTTGGCCGTCTGGCTCAGGACAACGTCAGCGCTCAGGCCTTTTTGAACCTGCCCCCTGATCTCTTTGCCTCCATCCGTCACATTGAGATCGCAGCCTGCGGCACCTCCTATCATGCAGGACTTATCGGCAAATATTATCTTGAAGAATATGCCGGGATATCAGCCGGGGTCACCATCGCCTCGGAATACCGCTACAAGCGTACCATCGTACCGAAACACTCGCTCTTTATCACCTTATCGCAATCAGGTGAGACGGCTGATACCTTAGCGGCGCTGCGCCTGGCCAAGAGCCAAGGTTATGCCGCCACCCTGTGCATCTGCAATGCAGCCAATTCCTCTTTAGTGCGTGAATCAGACGTGGTGTTCCTCACCCGGGCCGGCACTGAAATCGGCGTGGCCTCCACCAAGGCCTTCACCACACAGCTGATGGCACTGTTGCTTTTAACCTTAGCCCTCGGCCGGGCCAACGGCAGTATCAGCAAGCAAGAGGGGCAGCAGTTTGCAGCAGCCTTAAAGAAGGCTCCCGCCGAAGTGCGTGCCGAGCTGGCCCATGACGCTGAAATAAAGGAGCTGGCTCGTTCCTTTGCCGGCCTGGAACATACACTGTTCCTCGGACGCGGCATCATGTACCCATTGGCCTTAGAAGGAGCGCTCAAGCTCAAGGAAATTTCCTACATCCATGCTGAGGGCTATGCCTCAGGGGAATTAAAGCACGGCCCGATTGCGCTGATTGATGCTAGGATGCCAGTCATCGTAGTTGCCCCCAACAACGATCTGCTCTCCAAGCTGGTCTCCAATATTGAAGAGGTCAAGGCACGCGGCGGCAGGCTCTATATCTTCGCCTCGGATCAGGAATGCATTAAGGCAAGCGAGCAGTGTCAGGTACTGACGGTGGCAAGCAAACTTGAGTTAATCAGTCCCATCACCTTCTGTGTGCCGCTGCAGCTTCTGGCCTACCATGTGGCCATCATCAACGGCACTGACGTCGATCAGCCGCGCAATTTAGCCAAATCAGTCACGGTTGAATAACTACATTACAGCGCAGGACCTCAGATCTGTGTAAGTCCATAAGCCCCCGGGAACAAACTCCCGGGAGCACGGGCAAGAGGTCACAGCCTTGGGCACCGACCTGCCCCTGATCCGGTGAAAATCGCACTGCACAATGTTGGCGGTACTGACAGCCATCTGCCTGCAGTCTCTCCCTTTGCAGCAGAAAGCCTGTTGCTCCAAAATAAGCCTTCATGCCCTAAAGGAGATAACTTCATGCTTTCCCGGGCACAGTCCGCTACAAATCAGATCAAAAGTCCAGAAAACATCCATCAATTTCAGGACTTTTGCCAAATGACTCGTTTTTTTCTACAATTACGCAGATTTAAGTAATTTTTTAACCGAATAATGACCCGCCTGCCAGCTGCAGCGGGTAAGGCTTACATTAAATAAGGATTACGAAGTTTGAAGGCGTGCGGCCATCCGGAGGACGGCTCGCGCCAGCTTTGCTGGGATTATGCACCATAACAACAATTATATCCCGCCTCTGCAACAGGCAGCCTACTGTGCCGGCGGCATCGGCAAGGATTTAATCTACTGGCTCATCACTGCCTTTTTTCTGCTGTTTTTAACTTTAAACGGCAACTGCAGCCAGTCCTATATCCTGACACTGTTCATTGCAGGCAGGCTCTTCGACGCCATCACTGATCCGCTGATGGGGCTTATCACTGATCTCACCAAAAGCCGCTTTGGCAAATTCAAGCCCTGGATTGGACTTGGTGCCATCCTCAGTGCCATTAGCACTGTCCTGCTGTTCTATGTGCCAGACTTAAGCCCTGATCAATACCGAATCTACGCGGCGGCGATGTTTATCATCTGGACCGTGAGCTACACCCTGTGCGACATCCCCTACTGGGCCATGATCCCAAGTTTCGGCTCTAAGCCCCATCCCCGTGAGCAGATCTCAGCCTGGGGCAGGCTGGGCACCCTGCTTGGCGGTCAGGTGATCATCGCCATCGGCACCTATTTAAGCCGCAATATCCCGGACCCGGTACTGCTCACCCGATCCTTTTTCACTCTGGCCATTGCCTGCGCGCTGATTTTCCTGATCACGCAGATATCCCTGATTGCCCTGATCCCGATCAAACAAGAAAACTATCAGGGAACTCCGTTTAAGGCACGCCATGCCTTAAAGCTCATCCTTTGCAATGACGAGCTTTTAATCATCATGGCGGTAACCTTATTGCTGCAAACCGGAATCGGGCTGTCACACAGCGCTATCTTCAACTTCATCACCCGCTCTGAGGGATTGCCGGCAGGAGCGCTGGACAGTGCGGTCATAGCCGGAGCCTGTGCCCAGGCACTGACATTACTGGCTCTGCTGCCTTTAATCTCGCTTTTAGGGCGCCGCCGTCTCTTTATCACCGGCGCTGCCTGCATGATTGCCGGGATCCTCTTTTTATGCCTGCTGCGCTTTGAAAACCTGGGACTGGCCAACTTAACCTGCGCCTATACCCTGTTCTCAGTAGGACTTGCCTTATGCAGCGTGCTTACTACCATCATGCTGGCAGACAGCGTGGATTACGGGGAGTTCCGTACCGGGGTACGCGCGGAAGCCCTGCTCTTTGCCGCCCAGACCATGAGCGTAAAATTAGGCCTGGTGGTAGCCTACCTTATCACCGGATTCTCAGCAGCCTTCAGCAAGCTCATTGCCCTGCCCTCCGGGATCAATGTGCCCCCGCAGTTCAGCTACCGCATGCTGCTGATAATGGCAGTGATCTGCTGTGCCCTGATGCTGGTGATCTATCTTAAAAGCTACCGCCTGCATGGCGCTTTCTTTAAGAACATGCTCTCCACCTTAGAACAGATAAGGCAGACCTTCAGGGGAGGAGCCGGAGCGGATACAACAGCCCTGGCCATGGGACAAACAGCTAAGGCTGAGCGTGAACAGTCCTTCACGCCTTCCTATTACCCGGACAACAGCACGCAGACCTACAGCCCGGTTGCCGGTGACATCAGTGCCGGTGGGGCTGACAGCTTTGATGCCCCAGCTCCCGCAGCTTCCCTGCAGGACATCCAGCCTTTTTCCACCCATACCCTGGTGCGCTATGCCCTGGATAAAAGCTGCATTGTCAGGCTTAAGGCTGACGGACTGACCCTGCCTGTCATTGTGGATAAGCTTGGCAACCTCACTGAGCGCCTGGGCAGCATCAGCTCTGCTGCACTGCTGACAGCCGCCGTCCTGAAAAAGCATGAGATTTCATCCTGCGCCATCGCCCAGGGCATAGCCATTGCCCATGCCCGCGGACCTTTTGCCCTGCGCCCCTGCATGGCACTGGCGGTACTTGATGAACCGCTTGCTGATCTGATATGCCCGGATGGCAGCTCTTGTGATGTGATTTTCCTGATAGCAAGTCCCGATGACGGTTATTCGCATTTAACCCTGCTCGGGCGTTTGTCCCTGATGCTCAATGAACCCGGCTTTGCCGACAAACTGCGCAAGGCCAGCAGCCGGCATGAGATTTACGATCGCCTGCTGCAATGCTCATTAAAGCTCACCCGCAGCATTGCGCACTAAGCTGCCCCAATATGCACCTGCCTTGATATAAATGACAGTGCCGACAGGTTTTACGCTGACTTGCTGACTTAATGCTAAGATAAGCGCTGCAAAAACCTGGCAGGCACATGACAGGCAAAACTGCAACCACAACTGTAAACAACAACGAAGAAAACTCCCGCAAGATCAGGCTCCGTGCCCACCTTGCACACAGAAAAAAGATTATGTTTAACCGCATTTGCCATCAAGTCCGTAAGGCCTCCCGTGGCCTTAACCTGCTGCTGATCCTTGCCCTGCTTACCTCAAGCAGCGAAGCGCTGGCCTTCTTTGATGATTTCATCAGCTTTTTAAAAGGTGCCAGCACTGAAAAACCGGCTAAGACAGAGACAGATAACGCCCTTAAGATCTGCGCCGAGCCACAGCTGTATCTGGCCCTCACCAACTTGCAGGAACAACAGCCTGCAGCCCTGGGCACTCCGTTTGCCCTGTACTTTAATACCGCCACTGATCTTTATGCGCAGCTTGCTAACAATCAGTTAAAGTGCGACGTCCTGCTCTCCTCCTCCGAGCGCCTGCCGATCCTGCTGATCCGCTCCGGCAAGGCCATGCCCGGATCCATGTCTTCCTTTGCCAGAGTTCCATTAGTGCTCTATTCTGCCGATCCGCAGCTTTTTAAGGACGGACGCACGGATGCGATCAGCGGGCGCAAGCTCAAATCCCTGGCCCTGCCCAATGCCTCCTTGACCCCGGCTGGCTTTGCCGCAGCAGAAATAGCCGCCCGCCCTGATTTTCCGACCAACTATATAAAGCAGCACATTTACCGCGCCGAGCAGGAATATCAGGTCTACGCCATGGTCTCAGGCGGCAATGTGCAAGCAGGTTTCCTGACCTTGCCGCTCATTACCGCAAAAGACGGCAGTACCCAGGGCTCCCACTGGCTGGTGCCGCAGGATCTGTATCCGCCGCTGTATTATTACGCGCTCTCCTTAAAGGGGGGGCGGCAGGATGAGTCTTCTGCCCTGATCAATAAACTGACTTTCGGAAAAGAGGCACAGCCCTTCCTGCGTCAGGCCGGTTTTACCCCCTTAACAGCTGAGCTTGAGTAATGATCGGGGCTGGCCTGAACCGTTGCTGGTCTTCCCCCAGATTTTTCCCATCCCAGTCTGCAATCCAGTGACTGTTTACCAGACCTTGCCTGGTTAAAGCACAGGCCACCACCGGGAAGACTTGGCTGACTGGAGGCAGGACAGCCGTAGCTCGCCCCCCGCGCTTTTGCAAGACCTGCCCCCGCTTTATGGTAACTTCTGCGGCTACTCCCTCTCAGCCTTGTGCATTAAGCCAGGCATGGACTGCCTGAGCACACTGCCGCCCCTCACTGAGCGCATACACAGCCAGCGACTGCCCCCTTCTGCCGTCACCTGCGGCAAATACCCCCGGGCAGGAGGTCTGATAGGCAAGCTTGCCCTGTGTGGCTGCCGCAATGCAGCTGCGCTCAGTGTGCTCCAGACCAAAGGACTGATACAGCAAGCTGGCAGCACCGGCATAGCCCATGGCTATCAGAGCCACATCAGCATCAAGCTCCCCTTCCGTGCCGGGCAGCGGGGTAATGGTACGACCCGGCCCCCATTTGACCTGTACCGTACTTATCCCCTGCAGCCTGTCCTGGCCCAGAAACTTTACCGTGCTGCAGGCAAACAGGCGGGTGCAGCCTTCCTGCTGGGAATAGGAGGTGCGGAACTTCCGCTTCCAGTAAGGAAAGTCCTGATGCGGATCCACCTGTTGCGGCAGCTTTTCATGATAGTCAAGCTGCGTCACCTGTGCCGCCCCTTTACGCAGAGCTGTGCCGATGCAGTCGGAGGCTGTCTCACCGCCGCCAATCACCACCACTTTTTTACCCTCTACATTAATCGGATTCAGCCCCAGGCCACTGTGCTCGCGGTTCTGGGCAATCAGAAAATCCAGGGCAAAATGTATCCCTGGCAAATCGCGCCCGGCTATCTTCAGATCACGTGGCACCTCGGCACCGGGGCACAGCACCACAGCATCAAAGTCGCGCTTTAACTCTGCTGCGCTGATGTGTTGCAGTGCATCACTGTGGATCCCGGCCTCCAGCTGCCCGTCCCCGACTAGCGTCCGCAGCCTGAAGGTAACCCCTTCCTGCTCCAGCTGCCGGATCCTGCGATCAAGCAGGGTTTTTGACAGCTTGAAATCCGGGATCCCGTAACGCAGCAAGCCCCCAGCCTGATCGTTTTTCTCAAAGACCGTGACCGCATGCCCACGCCTTGTCAGTTCCTGCGCGCAAGCTAAGGCGGCAGGCCCAGATCCTACAATCGCAACACGCTGTCCGCTTAGCTTTACTTGAGGCTTAGGATTGATAAGCCCGTGGGCAAAGGCATAGTCAGCAAGCTTGCGCTCTACAGACTTAATCCCCACCGCCTGATCAATCAGGCTCAGGCAACAGCCTTCCTCACATAAGGCCGGGCAGATACGTCCGGTGATCTCCGGAAAATTATTGCTGTGCGAGAGCAGGGCAAAGGCATCAGCAAAACGCCCTTCACAGGCTGCCTGATTGATCTCCGGCATCACATTATGCAGGGGACAGACATGTGAACAAAAAGGGATGCCGCAGTCCATGCAGCGTCCTGCCTGCTTTTTAGTATCGGCATCACTAAGATCGGATACAAATTCCCCGAAGTGACGGATGCGTGCCTTACAGTCCTGCACCGCAGGCTCAATGCGCCTTATCTCGATAAAACCTCTGTCATAACCCATGATTAAGCTCCTGTGGCGCTGAGCTTTAACAGCGCATTACGGTACTCTTGCGGGAACACCTTGTAGAAATTGCCAAGCTCAGCAGCAAAGTTCTGCAGAATGGCTGCAGCCAGCTGACTGTGCACCGCCTTGACATGCTCGGTCAGCAAGGTGCGCAGCAATTGCTCATCAGAACAGCCCTGATGCAGCGGTTCTGCCGGATCTGCCTGTGCAGCCGCCACCACCCGGCTTAACTTAAAGGAACCTGCCGCCAGATGCTCCCTGAGCTTATCCTGCGGATCGTAGACATAGGCCACACCGCCTGACATGCCAGCTGCAAAATTCCGTCCCACCGGGCCTAAAATCACCACCGTACCTCCGGTCATATATTCACAGCAGTGATCACCTGCTCCCTCTGCCACCGCAGCTGCGCCTGAATTGCGCACTGCAAAGCGCTCACCGGCAATACCACCAAAGAAAGCCTGCCCGCTTAAGGCGCCGTACAGGCAGGTATTGCCGGCAATCACGTTATGCCCGGGATCGCCTGCAAAGTCCCGATCACAGCTCACCTCAAGCCGACCACCGGACAAGCCCTTACCTGCATAATCGTTAACCTCACCTTCAAGTGCAATCCTGACGCCACGCATCAGGAAAGCGCCGCAGCTTTGCCCGGCAGTACCGCGCAGACGCAGTGTAATCAGATCTGCAGGAATATCCTGAGCTACAGCAGCAAGGTGCCCTGACAAATAGGCACCCACTGCCCGATCCGTGTTTTTCACCGTGGCCTTGATCTCAATGGGCTTTTTATCCTGCAATGCTTTTTTAAGCTGGGGAAGCCACTGATAGTCAAAGCACTGTTCCACCTCATGGAGCTGCTTATCACTCTGATGGAGTGGAGCTTTAGGATCCGGCCTGAACAGGATGCGGCTTAAGGAAAGTTTGTGGGCCTTGTGCAGCGAGCTGAGATCTTCCTGCACCAAAAGCTCAGTGTGTCCAATCAGATCATCAAAATGCCTTACCCCGAGATCTGCCATGATCTGCCTGACCTCCCGCGCCACAAAACGGAAATAGGCGATCACATGCTCAGGCCGCCCCCTGAAATTGCCTCTGAGCTTAGGATCCTGCGTGGCGATGCCGGCAGGACAGGTATTTTTCTGGCACTTGCGCATCAGGGTACAGCCCAGGCATACCAGCGGGGCAGTGCCAAAACCGAACTCATCCGCACCCAGGATGGCCCCGATCACCACATCACGCCCGGTCTTAATCTGACCGTCCACCTGCAGCCTAACGCGGCTTCTTAACTTATTGAGCACCAGGGTCTGCTGCACTTCGCTAAGCCCTATTTCCCAGGGCGAGCCAGTACACTCCACCGAATTGACCGGGGCAGCACCGGTACCGCCATCATGCCCTGAGATCACGATATGATCAGCCCGGCATTTGGCCACACCGGCAGCTACGGTACCCACCCCATGCTGAGCTACCAGCTTAACTGAGATGTTGGCCCGGGGATTTACCAGCTTGAGATCATAGATTAGCTGCGCCAGATCCTCGATGGAATAAATGTCATGATGCGGTGGCGGTGAAATCAAACCTACCCCCGGTAAGGCATGCCGGAGATAGCCGATATAGGGCGATACCTTGTCACCAGGCAGCTGTCCGCCTTCACCGGGCTTGGCGCCCTGCGCCATCTTGATCTGAATCAGATCTGCCCCGGCCAGATATTCAGCACTGACCCCAAAACGACCTGACGCCACCTGCCGTACCCGTGAACGCAGGCTGTCGCCTTTTTTCAAAGGCAAGGGCAGCACCGCATTTTCTCCAAGCACATCCTGCAGGGTGCAGTCCTTGCTAAGGGGCTGCAGGCGACGCGGATCCTCACCGCCCTCACCGCTGTTGGACATCCCTCCAATGCGGTTCATGGCGGCAGCGAGCGTACAGTGGGCTTCGGTGGAAATGGAGCCTAAGGACATGGCAGCAGTGGCAAAGCGCCGCATGATTTGCTCCTCGCTGTCAACTTTGTCAAGCGGCACGCTCTTCCCTCCCCTGAAGGACAACAGCGCGCGCAAGGTCATAAGCCGGCTTTGCCTTTCATTGATGATGGCACTGTAACGCTCAAACAGCGCAAAATCATTTTCCCTGACTGCCCGCTGCAACAGCACTACCGCATCCGGAGTCCACATGTGTTCCTCTCCGTCCGGACGATAGGTCAGCAGCCCACCTGAGGGTAGCAGCTCATCCGGGCGCAGCGGGGCAAAAGCCGCACGGTGCAGGGCTACCGCCTCCCTGGCCACGTCAAACAGCCCGATCCCTTCCACGGCACTGGGTGTATTGGCAAAACAGCTATCAATAAATTCACGGTCCAGCCCTACTGCCTCAAAAATCTGAGCCCCGCAATAGGACATGTAAGTACAGATCCCCATCTTGGCCATGATTTTGTTAAGCCCTTTATCCGCAGCAGAGATGTAATTATTGAGATAATGCTGCTGCAGCGCCGGATCTGCTGACAATTGCCGTACTGCCTGCAGCGCCGCATAAGGGCAGATGGCATCAGCCCCATAACCTGCAAGCAATGCCAGCTGATGTACCGTGGCAGCCGATCCGGTTTCCACGATAAGTCCGGTTGAGGTACGCAGCCCTTTTTCCACCAAGCTCTGATGGATGACCGAGAGCGCCAGCAGTGCCGGGATGGCTACCCGCTCCGGACTGATGGCTCTATCACTTACTATCAGGATGTTGATGCCGGTGCTGACCGCATCCGTAGCTGCAGCCTTTAAACTTGCCAGCCTGGCTTCAATGCCATCGGCTCCCCAGGAGAGCGGATAGGTGATGTCCAGGGTGCGTGATCTGAATTTATGGCTGCTGCACTGCTCTATTTCCCGGATTTTGGCCATGTCCTCCCCGGTCAGAATGGGCTGTTCCACCTTCAGGCGTACCGGCGGGTTACCGGCCATGATGTCTAGCAGATTCGGGCGTGGCCCAATGAAGGAAATCAGGGAGGTCACCAGCTTTTCGCGGATCGGATCGATAGGCGGGTTTGTGACCTGCGCAAACATCTGCCGAAAATAAGAGTACAAAGGCCGGGGCTTGCCAGAAAGTACAGCAAGCGGGGCGTCATTACCCATGGACATCAGGGGCTCTCTGCCTTGCTGCGCCATCGGCTTTATGATCCGCTCCAGCAGTTCCCGCGTGCCCCCGAAGGCTCCCAGCAACTGGTTTAAGGGCAGTCCCTGATCCGGGTAGGGCGCGGCTGCAGGCAAATCCTTAAGCCTGATGCTCAGCCGCTCCGTCCATTCCTGATAGGGGCGCAGGGTAGAGAGCGTAGTCTTGATCTCTGCATTATCAATGATGCGGCCCTGCTCCAGATCAAGAAGCAGCATCCGCCCCGGCTCCAGGCGCCACTTTTTGACAATCTCCTTTTCAGGCAGCGGCAAGGTACCTGACTCTGAGGCCAGGATCACCTTGCCATCTGCAGTTAACACATAACGGGCAGGACGCAGGCCGTTGCGATCAAGGGCTGCGCCAATCTGCCGCCCGTCCGTGAATACCATGGCGGCAGGACCGTCCCATGGTTCCATCATCGGGGCATGATATTCATAAAATGCCCTGAGCTTGGGATCCATCAACTGATCTTGCTCCCAAGCCTCGGGAATCAACAGCATCACAGCCTGCGCCAGCGAATAGCCTGACATGGTCAGAAGCTCAAAGGCATTGTCAAAGGAAGCGGAGTCCGATTGCCCCTTGAAGATAAGCGGCCACAGCTTTGACAAATCATCCCCGAACAGCGGTGATGAAATATGTTTCTGCCGGGCCTGGATCCAGTTGAAATTGCCGCGCAAGGTATTTATTTCACCATTGTGGGCGATCATCCGGAAGGGATGGGCCAGCGACCACTGCGGAAATGTATTGGTCGAAAAGCGCTGATGCACCACCGCCAGGGCTGACTCACAGCGGCTGTCACTTAAATCCTTGTAATACTGCCCGACCTGACTTGCCAGCAACTGCCCCTTGTACACTACCGTGCGCGAGGAAAAGGACGGAATGTAAAACTCACGGCAGTGCCTGAGATTTAAGGCACGGATGGCAATGGAACTGCGCTTACGGATAAGGTAGAGCTTGCGCTCAAAGGCATCACTTAACAGTACATCCGGGCTATGCCCCACAAAGACCTGTCGGATCACCGGTTCCTTTTCCCGTACCGCCGGGGACATCGGCATGCCTGTGTCTACCGGGACGTCACGCCAACCCAGCAGGATTTGCCCCTCCGCAGCGATAGCGCGCTCAATTTCCTCACAGCAGGCATGCCGCGAAGCCGCCTCCTGTGGCAGGAAGATCATGCCCACCCCGTATTCACCGTAAGGCGGCAGCTGCAGCCCGTATCTGAAATTCAGATCATCTCGGTACAGAGCATCGGGGATCTGAATCAGGATCCCGGCCCCGTCTCCCTGTAGCGGATCTGCCCCCACCGCACCGCGGTGCGTCAGGTTTACCAGGATCTGCAGCCCGGAATTGACAATCGAACGGCTCTTCCTGCCCTTGATATCTGCGATAAAACCCACGCCACAGGCATCATGTTCCCGAGCGCTGTATAAACCTTGTGCTTCCATCTGAAAATCCGTGTCAGTCCCGGCGCCTCGGCGCCGGGATAATGCGCAGACTGCGCGTCAGAGTGAGTAATAGAGCTCAAACTCAGCCGGGTGCGGGATCTGCTGTACCCGCGCTGCCTCCTCCCGCTTTAAGGCGATAAAGGCATCAATAAAGTCCGCTGAGAACACCCCGCCCTTTTGCAGGAACTCGTTGTCAGCACTAAGCGCATCAAGTGCCCCATCCAGGGACGAGCTTACCTGCGGGATCCCGGCGGCCTCCTCAGGGGGCAAATCATAGAGATTCTTGTCAAGCGGATCGCCAGGCTCAATGTGGTTCAAGATACCGTCAAGCCCTGCCAGCAGCATGGCTGAAAAGGCCAGGTACGGGTTGGCCGTACAGTCCGGGAAACGTACCTCAATGTGGGCCGCCTTGGGGTTCTGCACGTGCGGGATACGGATGGAGGCGGAGCGGTTGGCCGCAGAATAGGCCAGCATCACCGGAGCCTCAAAGCCCGGCACCAGGCGCTTGTAGGAATTGGTGGACGGATTGGTGAAGGCATTGAGGGCGCGGGCGTGCCGGATGATGCCGCCGATATACCACAAGGCCTCCTGCGACAGCCCGCCGTACATGTGCCCGGCAAAGATATTGTGCCCCTCCCGGGAGATGGACTGATGGCAATGCATGCCCGAACCATTGTCCCCAGCAATCGGCTTGGGCATGAAAGTGGCGGTCTTGCCGCGCGCGGCGGCGCAGTTGAACACCACATACTTGTAGAGCATCACCTCATCGGCCTTTTTGGTGAGGCTGTTAAAGCGCGTGGCAATTTCATTTTGCCCGGAGGTGGCAACCTCGTGGTGATGGGCCTCGATCACCAGTCCCAGATCCCGCATAGTGCGACACATGTAGGATCGCAGGTCCTGTGAGGAATCGACCGGCGGCACCGGGAAATAACCACCCTTGATCTGCGGGCGGTGTCCCTTGTTACCCTGTTCATACTCCCGATCTGAGTTCCAGGCGCTTTCCAGATCATCGACAAAACAGCACGATCCGCGCATCGAGGTCTTGAAGCGCACATCATCAAACACGAAAAACTCAGGTTCCGGGCCAAAACAGGCCTCATCCCCCACTCCGGTGGAGAGCAGGTAATTTTCAGCCCGCCGGGCCACTGAACGCGGATCACGGTCGTAACCGGTCAAGGTTTCCGGATCCAAGATATCGCAGCGGATCACTAAGGTCGGATCCTGATAAAAGGGATCTACAAAACAAGTATCAGCATCGGGCATCAGGATCATGTCTGACTTGTCGATCCCCTTCCAGCCGGCAATCGATGATCCATCGAACATCTTGCCTTGTGTCAGGAACTCCTCATTCACGGCCTCAGCGGGCAGGGAAATATGCATTTCCTTGCCACGGGTATCAGTAAAGCGCAAATCTGCAAACTCAATGCTCCGATCCTTGATCAACTTTAAAATTTCAGCTCTGTCCATGGCCATTGTTCTCCTCTTCTCTGCATGGCGGTCAAGGACATCTTAATCAGGCAGGAGGTGGCTTTTCCGGCAGAGTCATATTTTCCCCATTTAGGTTCACACAGTTATAATTTGGTGCCCAGAATAAAAGTCGCCTTCAAAAATAAAATACAGTAAATGATTTTATATTTACTACAATTAAATTTCTGCTTATATTGACGATTGTCATCAGTTCAGGAAGTTTAATCATGTTTAAAGAACAATACTATGCTTAATCAGACTTATTTATTCAGCTTATAATTAAAGAATCTATTAGTCACACAATAATGATCAAAATTTGTACACGCACCAAAAAGCAGCATTATTTGTATTTATTGCATTGTTTCACACTCCTGAAATAAGGAAAGTGGCTTCAGCTTACCGCCCTCAGTACAACAATTTGCATGCTGCAGCTTGCTGTATAAGCTCTCTGTATCGCTAACCCTAGATCAGGTTCTGGCCGAATATGTCCCCCCTGCCCTTGCCCTGACATCAGCTGAACCTACTCCTGGACTCAGGTTGATGGTTTTGACGGCTATAGCTGCCTTTATTGTTTGTACAAAGTAACTTCCAGCTAGCCTGAATTTATCCTTGGCTGGCGTATGCTCTGATCCTGCTGATCCGGCCATTTATGCTGCTCCCTGATGCCAGTTTGCCAAAACACCACACGCTACTCCCTCCCTCCACCCGCTTTAACAATAGATAGCCAGAAGTGGGGGCGACCAATAAGTCGCTCCCTTAATTTTAGGTTAACCATTAGAAAACAGAGCAGGGCTACCTGCTCTTTTTTTATTTTTGTCATCCGGATGGATTTTAAA
>CALXOT010000013.1 GCA_944390085.1 uncultured Succinivibrionaceae bacterium | reverse complement strand
AGTAAAGGCACTTGCTGACTGTTGCCCGGAAGCTGTTTCTGTCTGCGTGGCGGGCAGCAGTGCCTGTTCTGCTGCATCTGAAAGAAAGAAAGCTGCGGCAAAGAGCAGGGCTGCCGGAAAGAACTGTACGCTGCCCTCCTGGTCTAGGATAAACTCATAACCGATGTAGATGATGGCAGCAAAAAGCAGGGTGCTTAAGGCATAAACATAGTATTCGTAGGCAATCAGGTTCCGGCACAGATACAGTGCCGCGATGACCAGCAGGGCTGCGAACACTTTTTTGATCATATTGCTGTAGCGCCCAGCTTTCTTAAACAGGTTTGCCCCACAGATCCCGATGATAAAAAGAGGCAGCGCCATGCCAAGCCCAATGGCGCAAAAAGCAGCTGCTCCCACCGTAAGATTGCCGCTTGAGAGCACGTAAAGCAGGGCTCCTGCCAGAGGGGCAGAGGTACAGGGGGAGGCTATCAGGGCTGAAACAATGCCAAGGATAAAGGCCTTTCCAATAGTGCCGTCTTTACGCTTGCCTGCAGCTTCCTGCAGGCTTAAGCTCAGGCGGTCAGGCAGCTTTACCTTGATCAGATCAACGCAAGCTAATGCACAAAGCACCAACAGTGCTGCGATGATGAGGGTAACTGCCGGATGTTGCAGCAAGCCCTGCAGTGAAGCCCCGGCATAGGCAAATAACAGTCCCAGCAGGGTGTAGGTGGCACATAATCCGGCACTGTAACCAAGGTTCTGTTTTATTATTTGTCCTTTTGAGCAATGAGCTCCCCCGCTTACCATGGCAGAAAAAACTGGCAGCATGGGCAGCACACAGGGGGTCAGATCAAGCAGCACACCAAAGCCAATACATAAGATAAGACCAAGCCACAGATTTTCTGCAAGCAGGCGGGCAATTTTTTGATCCACACCTTCGCTGTCAGCTGCAGCAGTGCTGACTGAAGCACTGTCAGGCGCGACTGTTGCCTCCGCTCCCTGTAATGCAGCAGAGCCGGTGGCAGTAGAAGCAGCACCGTCAGCCCCTTGCTGCGACTTAGGTTCAAGCTTAAGAGTTGCTGTAGCAGGTGGATAGCAGATCCCGGCACTGTCACAGCCCTGATAGTAAAGCTTAAGGGTGCTGCCAGCTGACACTTGTTGCACTTCAAATTGTAGCTGCAGCTGCTCAAAATAAACCTCGTGCGTACCCTGCATATCCTGATGTTTTTGCGCAGGCGGTAGTGCCGGCAGGCTGAACACGGCGCCATCTGCTTCAAGCCGGATGCTGTCTTTATAGATATAGGCTCCGGGGGCAATTACAAAATCAGCCTGAATGAGGGAGTCTTTCTGGGTCAGACTTAGGATGAAGGGCTGAGTGCTGTCTGCAGGATTGGAATTTGCTGAGTCGGCAGCGTTACTGACACTTTTTTGCTGAAAGTTAAACAGATCCGGATTAAGACCCAGTTCATCAGAGCGGGCACTGCCAGCAAAAGTCAGGATCAGGGCAAGCAATAAGCAGGAGCCCCATTGCAGATGGTGAAAGCATGAAGCAAGGTTTTGGAGGTTTAATCGCATGGGAAATTTTCGTGATTTTCAGTTTATGTCATTTCTCAGTCAGTGCCAGACATTATGCCCTGAAAGAGCACGCAGTAAAACAGGCAAGTAGCTTACTTGACCTGCGTTTTTTTTATTAACAGCCTTTACCGCAGCCTGATTGAAGTTTTTTTTAGCTGTAGGCATAATGTGCTCAGTTTTGTGGAGGGGTGTTTATGTCCCGCTTTATCCTGATTTTTGTGCTGCTCTTTGTGGCAGAGTTGCTGCTTTTAATTAAAATTGGCTCTGCTATCGGGGCTTTGCAGTGCATTGCCCTGATGTTCCTGGCCATGGTGATTGGCGCGGTGCTGGTCAAATTGCGTGCCCGTCAGCTGATGCAGGAAATGCAGCATAGTCATCAGGTCAATATCAAGCTGCTGTGGTTGCCGCTGGCGGGATTTTTATTCATCTTCCCAGGATTTATCACCGATGTCCTGGCTGTTTTAATCCTGTTACCCCCGGTTGAGAATTTGCTTATCAAGTATTTTGCCGGCACCATGAAGGTAGGCTCACATAGCTTCAGCTATACCCGGGGTGAATATCGCCAAGGTACTACCATTGACGGTGATTTTACTGCTGCAGATGACATGACTGAGGAAAAGATCGACTTCAGGCTAATTGAAGGCACAAGTCAGGAAACACCTGCTGAAAAAACAGCTGACAACCAAAATAATCAAAAATAATTTCTCAAAATAACAATCATATAATTGGCTGAGGTCTGTATGGGTAAGGCCAAATACTATGTTCTGCTGGTGCTGGTGACCATGATTTGGGGTGCCACTCCGGCCTGCGGCAAATTACTGTCCACCTCCCTGTCACCGCTCATGATCACCGGTTTGCGCTTTGCCTGCATTTCGGCAGTATTGTTTATCTGGATCTTTGCTACTGGGCAGCAAAAAGATCTAAAAATGCCGCGCAATCTGTTTTTATTGCTGCTGGCCATGGGCTTCATGGGAGTTACTGTGCACAATGGCCTGCTCTTTACCGGTCTGCATTTCACCACTGCCACTAATGCGGCCTTAATTGAGAGTATCGGCCCCACTGCCACTACTATCCTGGCCTTTATTTTCATCGGTGAGCGCCTGACCAAATTCGGCTGGCTGGGGATCGCCATCTCTTGCCTGGGTGCGCTGTGCATTGTCACCAAGGGCTCATTGCAGGTATTACTGGAACTGCGTTTTAATATCGGTGATCTGCTGGTGCTGGCCTGCGAGGTGGCCTGGTCCTATTACACCATTCTGGGCTGGAAAACGCATGGCAGGGTGAAGTCAGCCCCTCTCAATGCCATAAGCAGCGCCTTCGGAGCCTTGTGCTGCTTTGTCTTGGGAGCGGCAACCGGCACGCTTGAGGTCTATGCCTGGAATAATACGGCGCTTTATGGCTTTTTATATTTGGTGATCTTTTCAGGGGTATTTGCCTTTGTTGCCTGGAATATGGCACTTGCTAAGGTCGGTGCAAGTAAGGCCGGGGTCTTCGTTTATATAGTGCCGCTTACTGGTGCGCTAGTGGGCGTGCTATTCCTTGGTGAAAGCCTGCATTTGCCGCAAGTGGCTGGCGCAGTGCTGATTGCACTGGGAGTGCTGCTTACGGTGCGCTCAAAAGTGGAGATCAGCTCCGCTAAGGCATCTCATGAAACAGATCTGTTAAAGAAGTTCCCGGAGTTAAAACGTGAGGCTGAGGCTGCCGCACAGCAGTGTACAGAGAAGGCCCCTGAGGGTAAGTAAGCTTATCCTGCAGCCTGGACATGGGTTAAGCAGGATAAAGCGGCAGTTTTGCAATTTTTCTTTTGCTGTGTGCCCGCACTTAAAGCCGGCGATGCTCCTAATAAAAATTTCCAGCCAGTTCTGACAGCAGGCATGGGACTGAGGTGGTTAAAAGTGCTTGCCAGGCAAAATTCAGGTAAAGCAGGTAGCTTGTAGCTGCCTATCCCCGCCAAAAAGAGCGTTGCAGTTCCTGTAGGCGGTGCAGATATTGCGGCTGTTGTGGCTATTTTGTCCGCTTCCTCCTTATAAAAGTGAGGCACAGCAGGCGCAAGGTAGCCTGCCATTATATAAATTTCCTTATATTTCATGAAATTTGTTATTGCAGCAAAATTTTTAAAGATTTTCCCTTGAAAGCGTCCAAAGCATCCCCATTTATTGTGATGTTGAAATATGTTTCAGCCTTAAGGGCTGGAACGGGGTTGGAGCCAGACCCTCAATAATACTGGCTGCAAAGAATTTTATATGCTTTATCACTTGGAGTGAAAAGAATGAAATTAGTACCTTTATATGATCGCGTGATTGTTAAGCCTTTTGAGGTGGAGACCAAGTCAGAGGGTGGTATCGTTTTAACTGGCAGCGCAGCTCAAAAGTCTACTCGCGGTAAGGTCATTGCCGTAGGCAACGGCCGTGTCCTGGATAACGGCAATACCGCTCCGATGTGCGTAAAGGTCGGCGACACTGTCGTCTACAATGAAGGCTATGGCACCAAGAAAGAGCGTCTTGACGGTGAGGATGTCCTGATTCTCTCCGAGAGCGACATTCTGGCCGTGGTGGCTGAATAAAGGTAAAGGCTAAGACCAGCTTAAATAAAACAGGTTTTACTTTAAAGGAAGATAGTTAAATGTCAGCAAAAGAAGTATTTTTCGGTAATGATGCCCGCAGCCAGATGCTTGAGGGTGTAAACGTATTAGCCAATGCCGTTAAGGTTACCTTAGGCCCTAAGGGTCGCAACGTAGTGCTCGACAAGAGCTACGGTGCCCCGCTCATCACCAAGGATGGTGTGACTGTGGCCAAGGAGATCGAGCTTGAGGGCAAGTTCCAGAACATGGGTGCCCAGATGGTCAAGGAAGTTGCTTCCAAGGCCAATGATGCCGCCGGTGATGGTACCACCACCGCTACCGTGCTGGCTCAGGCTATTGTGACCGAGGGTCTGAAGTCTGTGGCTGCCGGCATGAACCCGATGGACTTAAAGCGCGGTATCGACAAGGCTGTGTCCGCTGCCGTTGAAGAGTTAAAGAAGATTTCTACCGAGTGCTCTGACAAGAAGGCTATTGCCCAGGTCGGCACCATTTCTGCCAACTCTGATGCCACCGTCGGCAACCTGATTGCTGATGCCATGGAGAAGGTCGGCCGTGACGGCGTGATCACCGTTGAAGATGGCCAGGGCCTTGAGGATCAGCTGGATCTGGTTGAAGGCATGCAGTTTGACCGCGGCTATCTGTCCCCGTACTTCATCAACAAGACTGATACCGCTACTGTTGAGCTGGAGAATCCGTACATTCTGCTGTGCGACAAGAAGATCTCCAACATCCGTGACATCCTGTCCATCCTTGAGGGTGTTGCCAAGGCTGGCAAGTCCCTGTTAATCGTAGCTGAGGACGTGGAGAGTGAAGCTTTAGCCACCTTAGTGGTAAACAATATGCGTGGCATCGTTAAGGTTGCTGCCGTCAAGTCCCCGGGCTTTGGTGATCGCCGTAAGGCCATGCTGCAGGATATCGCTATCCTGACCGGTGGCTGCGTGATCTCCTCTGAGGTCGGTTTAGAGCTGGATAAGGCTACCCTGGACGACTTAGGTGTGGCCAAGCGTGTGGTCATCACCAAGGACGACACCACCATCATCGATGGTGCCGGTGAGAGCGATGCTATTGAAGCCCGTGTAGCCCAGATCAGAAAGCAGATCGAGGAGTCTACCTCCGATTACGATCGTGAGAAGCTGCAGGAGCGTGTGGCCAAGTTAGCAGGCGGCGTGGCTGTCATCAAGGTCGGTGCTGCTACCGAAGTTGAGATGAAGGAAAAGAAGGCCCGCGTTGAGGACGCCATGCACGCTACCCGCGCTGCCGTTGAGGAAGGTGTGGTTGCAGGTGGTGGCGTGGCCTTAGTGCGCGTTGCCTCCAAGATCGCTGATCTTAAGGGTGACAACGAGGATCAGAACGTCGGTATCAAGGTTGCCTTGCGCGCCATGGAAGCCCCGCTGCGTCAGATCGTGGCCAATGCCGGTCAGGAGCCTTCTGTTATCGCCAACCGCGTACGTGAAGGTGAAGGCAACTTCGGTTACAACGCTGCTACTGAAGAGTTTGGCGATATGATCGAGATGGGTATTCTCGATCCGGCCAAGGTTACCCGCAGCGCCCTGCAGTATGCCGCTTCCATCGCCGGCCTGATGATCACCACTGAGTGCATGATCGCAGATGCCCCGAAGAAGGATGAGGCTGCTCCTAACCCGGCTGCTATGGGCGGCATGGGTGGCATGGGCGGCATGATGTAATCTGCCTGTGGCATAACCTTAAATCAAACTTTTAAAAAGAACCCGGAGCAATAATTGTTCCGGGTTTTTTGATGTGCCGAGCAAAATTATGCCCAGACTGTAAAGAATGGGAATAATGTGCCGTTAATCATTTATGGAATTTGTATTGAAGGTGATATATACAAGTTTTAAGCAGGAGTTGTTATGAATTACGAGCAAGTTTTAAAAGAAATTATTGAAATTGTTGATCCTTTAGATCCTATAGATGCTGATACTGTTATTGCAGATAGTGAAGATCTTGATTCTTTGGCACTGTTTAATATTGTGGTATATCTCCGTAAAAACGGTTTTACCGGTACCTTTGAAGATATTGGTAAATGCAAGACTTTAGGTGATATCGTATCCTTAATAGCGTCTTAGATTTAAACAGTTGTATTTAAGCGTAATAGCCAGCCGTTAACGTTACGGTATCTCCATTCATGTGGCTAGGGCGGTTTAGCAACAGTATTTTTATGTATGAAGCGACTTCTTCTGGCGGAATCATTCCGCCAGATTGCCTGCATATTTTCTTCATGTGATTTTGATAATCTTGTTCAGAATCAAATGTCGCTCTCAGATTACGGTAGATTTCTGTATTAACCGAACCTAAACGTAAGCAGTTAATGCTAATTCCA
>CALXOT010000012.1 GCA_944390085.1 uncultured Succinivibrionaceae bacterium | reverse complement strand
GGATCAGATAGCTGTAGATCCCAAGCAGAATCAGAAAGCCGATGAGACCGGTCTCTTCAGCTAACACTGCAAAAATAAAGTCAGTATGGGGTTCAGGCAGGAAATCAAGCTGTGATTGTGAACCCTGCAGCCAGCCCTTGCCAAATAGCCCGCCGGATCCAATGGCAATTTTGGACTGAATGATGTGATATCCTGCCCCTAAGGGATCGGATTCAGGATCAATTAAAGTAAGTACGCGCTGTTTCTGATAGTCATGCAGGACATAATTCCACATGATGGGCACCGCTGCGGCTGCTGCAGCACCACCGGCTACCAGCCACCACAACGACAATCCTGCGATGAATACCGCAATAAAGCCTGACAGGCCGATAAGCCCTGCGGTGCCCAGATCAGGCTGCAGCAGCACCAGAGTAAATGGTAGCAGGATCAGGATGAAGGCAATTATTACATTACTAAAACGGGGCGGAATGGGGCTACGTGATAAAAAGGAGGCGATAGTAAGGGGCATCACCACCTTGAAAATTTCAGAGGGCTGTATGCGCATAAAACCTAAATCCAGCCAGCGCTGTGCGCCCTTGGAGATATCGCCGACAAGTTCCACCAAAATAAGCAAAATAAGTCCTGCAATATAGAGGTAGATGGCACTTTTGGCATAAAAGCGCGGAGGTAGCTGGGCCACGGTGATCATCACCACGAAGGCAGCCCCGGTGCGGATCAGCTGACGCAACAGCATGTCAGGATGCTGTCCGGAGGCCGAATAGAGTACGAACAGGGACAAAAGCAGCGTCATGATGAGTCCCAGGATCAGAGGCAGATCCAGATGCCAGCGCGCGAAGATGGAAGCAGGCTCGCGCCCCAGCTCATTAATATCTTGCCTTTTGTTTTCATCAATCAACATGTTCTGTCTGTCCTGCCGCTGCTGTTACTGCACCAATACGGTTCCGCCCAGGCCAAATTTTTGTTCTACCGGCTGTGTCTCACCCATATAACCATCGGGGTAAAGCTCAAGCAGGTATTTGTCTATCATGCGCCGGGCCAGTGGGGCGGCCTTGGCTGAGCCGCCGCCTTCGTTTTCAAGAATAATCCCCACCAGGATGCGCGGGTGCCTGAAGGGGGCAAAGGCCACAAATAGGGCGTTGTCACGGTGTTCTGCCCTGAGTTTTGAGGCATCATATTTCTGCCCTTGTTTGATAGCCACCACCTGCGCCGTACCGGATTTTCCGGCAGCCTTGTATTTAGCCCCGTAAAAGGCGCGCCTGCCGGTACCTTCAGGGCCGTTTACCACTAAATACATACCGGCACGTGACACATCCCAGTAGCTTTGATCCTTGACCGGAAAGCGTGTTCCCTCAAGGCTGTCCTGATAGCTGATAGTCTCAGCATGCGGATTTAAGGGATTCCTGGCAAATTTAAGCAGGTGAGGGGTCACCTCCTGCCCGGAATTGGCCACGATACAGTGAGCCCGCACCAACTGCAATAAGGTGGTGGTCCAATAACCTTGCCCGATGCCAATAGGCACGGTGTCGCCCAAATGCCAGCGATCCTTAAAGCGCCGCTGCTTCCATTCGCGCGACGGATTTACCCCTAAGGATTCTTCGTTAATATCAATGCCCGTGCTCTTGCCAAAACCAAACAGATCAAGGTACTGATGGATGCGGTCGATGCCGGCACGGTAGGCCAGATCGTAAAAGTAAGTGTCAGCTGACAGCTCAATAGCACGGTAAATATCCAGCCAGCCATGCCCCCAGGATCTCCAGTCACGGAAACGGTGGGTGGAGCCTGGCAGCATAAAGGCAGGCCCGCCAAAATAGGTGGAGGTGGTGGTGATAAGACCCTCGTTCAACCCCATGATGGTAAGCAGGGGCTTTACCGTGGAGGCCGGGGCATAACCGCCCTGGGTGACCCGGTTTATCAGGGGCTTGCCCGGATGATTTAAAAGCTTTGCATATTCAGAGGATCTGATCCCGCGCACAAAGAGATTGGGATCGTAGGACGGGTTGGAATAAAAGGCCAGCAGTTCTCCGCTGTTAGGCTCAATGGCCACGATGGCTCCGCGCATATTGCCCAAAAGTTCCTGGGCATAATATTGCAGGCGGATGTCAATGGTCAGGGTCAGATCGAGTCCGGGCTTGGGCGGGTTGTATTTTAAGGTGCGTATCACCCGTCCATGGCTGTCCACCTCCACCTCCCGCGAGCCAGTGGTGCCATGCAGCAGATCTTCGTAATACTTTTCAATCCCCAGTTTGCCAATGGCAAGTGAGCCCTCGTAATTGTCAATCTTGCCCTCAGCCGTCAGGCGTTCCACATCCTGCTGATTGATGCGTGAGACATATCCAATGGCATGGGTGGCGATATTGGCAAAGGGATAGAAGCGTTTTAAGTTAGCTGCAATCTGGACATTGGGGTACAGATGGCGGTTGACGGCAAAGGTTGAAATCTGCTTGTCAGAAAGCGCCTCTGCGATCTCCACCCCATTGAAGCGGTTGCGCGTGCGTGCCAGATAAACGAGATTGTTAATCTCACGCGCACTTAAACTTAAGTCAAGAAGTGTGTTTAAGCGTTCAATGGTGTCCTTGGTACTATAGTCCTTGTGCGGAAAGAGCACTAAATGATAGACCGGGCGGTTATCGGCCAGCACCACATGATTGCGGTCATAGATGATGCCGCGCTGCGGTACTACCGGCAGCACGCGGATGCGGTTTTCATTGGAGCGGGTGGAATAGTCATCATAAGAGACAATCTGCAGATAGTACAGATTGGCAAAAAGAATGCCCGCCATCAAGATCACGCCGAAAATACAGACCAGCATGCGGTTTCTGAAAATTAAATTTTCATACTCGGTATTGCGCACCGAGATCCCGCCCTTGCCCTGATTGTGTGAATGGCGGCGCTTTTTTTCGGTCTTAAACAGCGCTCGCTCTTTCTTACGGCGTTTGAACAGCATGATCTCAGGCCCGGTGATAAGGCAGGTTCATGCTGATGCTCCAGGCGCGGTATAGCGTCTCGGCCAGCACGATGCGCACTAGGGGATGGGGTAGGGTCAGGCGGGAAAGTGACCACAGTTCGTCTGCTCTGGTTTTTACAGCAGCAGAAAGACCGTCAGGACCTCCGATAATGATGGCAGCATCTGAGCCTGCAGCCTGCAGGCTTTCTACTTTCTGCGCCAATTCCTGTGAGTTAAATTCACGCCCGTGTTCATCCAGGGCGATGACGTGGCAACGTTTGGGCAAGGTCTTTAAAATAAGTTCACCTTCCTTTTCCTTAAGCCGTTGTGCAGAAGTATTGGCAGAACGCTTTTCCATGGGCAGCTCATGCAGCAGCAGGGAAAAATGTTCAGGCAGGCGCTTTTGATATTCTGCAAAGCCCGCATTTACCCAGGCCGGCATCTTGCTGCCAATGGCAATGAGATGCAACTTCATGAATAGCTCAGTCCCCTTGCTCACTGATCCCGGCGGCCATGCAGCGGTATAAATTCTCCAGTGCATAACGCTTACGGGCCTCAGTCTGTAGCACATGTACCATCACGCTGCCCAGATCAACAAGTACCCATTGTCCTTCGCGTTCGCCGGAAATCTGGGCATTTTTTAGACCAAGTTTGCCCAAAGCCTCGATCATGCGTTCGGCAATGGCGCTGACATGGCGGCTGGAGGTGCCGCTGCAAATTAACATGGTGTCAGTCAGTACAGAATGGCCCTGCAGATCAATCTGTACAATATCAAGAGCCTTTAAGGCCTCCAGGCAATGCCTGCAGATGGCGCTAAGCTCACGACTGTCATTTAGCTGTGCCGTGGACGGCTTAAGATCTATCTGTAAGTTTTTGCAAGAGCCTGTCACCAGGGAATTTGGTTCAGTGGAAATTGAAAAATCGCTCATGTGTCAATTCAAGTTACAAGTTTAATGGTATTTAATGTCAGCAGTCTGCCTTAATTACCGTGGTTGCAGCTTACCCTGCAGCCAGCTCAGGGACAGGGTAAAGGCCAGGCAAAGGGATTAATTCAGGCAAAAAAACTGCTCCTTTGGCCGTGGCAGATACACTTCTGCCCCCTGTCTGAGGACAGGACTGACGTTATGCGGTATGGCAGCTTTGCCTTTAAGATCCGTAAAGCCAGATCCTGTGGCTGCAGCAGCAGTACCGGCTCTGGCAATTTCATTGAGGATTTTAATGACAGGAGGGATAAGTTGCAGTACGGTGTCCAGATCGACAGCAGCATCCTTTTCATTAAATATCTCAGGCTGAGCCCTGGCAAAAGCGGCAAAATGCTGTTTGAGCTCAGCTAAGTATGCAGCGGCACTGTCCTTAAAGCTGTGTGCGCTCAGATCCACGGTAAAGCGTTCCATGGTGTTGCCGTTTTGCACGACCATGATGATGCTAAGTTCCGGATGATTCTGGCTGTTTAGTTGTACTGCTGCATAAAAGCCGCCATAGTCACGTAATACGGCAGGATAGCTGGCTTTAAAACTGTGGTTTAAATCCTGGTAAAAGGGCAATGACACAAAGATAGCCCATTGTGGCAGGGAGCTTGCTCCTGCAAGCAGTGAGGCTTCATCTGCGTCTGAGGCTGAGAGCGACTGTGCAAGGCGCTTTTCTGAGAGCTGGTAGATCCCTTTGTTAAACTGCCAGGGGATGAGCACACTTGCAGCATATAGGTAGTAGATGATGCTGATGGTCATCGGATTGTCATGGTTTTTCCTGGCGGTGATCAGGCTGTCATCAAAGTCTGACAGGGGCTGTCGGTGCCCGGATATGGCCTGATTGAAGGTGCTGACGAGTAGGTGATCTTGCAAAAAGCTTATGCCCTGTGGCAGTGCTGGCGTATTAAGCAGTGTGGTCAGCAGGGGGCTGCCGTTCAGGCAGGAGTTGAGCCCAGGGATGAACTGATCAAGGGATAGGCAGTGGTTAAGCAAGGTCCGGGTTTTTAGGTGCGCCATTATAAAAAATCAGCTTAAAATCAATACTAATAAAATAAATATACTTAAATAAAGATGATTGCAGTACATCAACAATGCAGGCAGAGTATAGCACAGATAAGAGGCTGCAAGCGTCAGGAAGATGTGCCGTCAGAGCCGTTGCCGCTGCGGTAAAGCTGATGGCTGCTGATGTAGTGCAGTACCGCCGGGTTAAGCATGGAGCGCACTTCCCGGGGGTAATGGTTAGGCTGTTCAGCGGCGCTTAAAGCCGTAAGGGTTGCCCGCAGTCTGGTCGAGGAAATGTCAAACTGACGTGAGTTTAATAAAAAAATCTTGCCCTGAGTACAGAATTTCTGTCTGTTAAAGTCAGGGGCATTTTCCTTTACTACATGCTCTTTAAGGTAATTTTTAAGTGCTTCACTCAGTACAGTGTCTGCTGTCCGTTGAGCTGATTCCGGATTTGTTTGTTGATCTGATGGTTTAGCTGTTGGCAGCGCTGTATTTTCATAATTAAGGCAGTAATGGGGGCGAGGTAGCACCACCAGGTTGGTAAAGTCAGTAAGTTCCAAGCCGCGGTACCAACTGTCAAGGGCAAGCAGGGAATCCATGCCCATGATAAAGTACAGCCGAGCCTGCGCGCCATATCTGCTGCGCAGCGCTTTCAAGCTGTCATAAGTATAGTGGAGCTTACCGGGATCCTGCTCCAGCAGGGAAACCTGGTACTGGCGGTGGTTTAAGGAAGATAATGCCAGACGGCTCATCTGCAGGCGGTTTTCGTAAGAACTGAAATTCCCTTCTTTATGAGGGGGACTGGCGTTGGGAATCAGGTAAATTTTATCGAGAGCAAAAACCTTGCGCACTTCCTGTGCCAGGTACAGGTGGCCACGGTGAATTGGATCAAAGGAGCCCCCTAGGAAGCCCAGGGCTTTAGCTGCGTGCGCCATAGGCCATGGCTCCAAAATTACAGACTGCTGCAGACATGGTCTGCAACAGTGCCACAGCCTCATCTCCCTTGAAGTGCGAGTGCAGCAGGGCACAGTCTTTAAGTGATTTGATTAAAAAGGACAATAGGTTTTCCGGCATATTGCGGGCAGCCTGCAGGCAGGCCCGTTTTAAGGCCGGAGTGACGATGCCTGCAGCCTGCAGCATAGAATTTGCCCTGGGGTCGGGCAGTTGCTGCTGTTTGATCTTACAGATGAGGTTCAGGCAGGAGTCAAGCCGCGACAGAATTAAGGGCAGATGCGCATTAGCTCCGCCTGCCTGCGAGGACATAACCGAGTGCAGGATGTTGAGAGCACGTGTTCCCTGGCCTGAGAGCAGGGCCTCTGCAAACTCAAAGGCAGAAAAACGGCTATCCTCTACGAAATAAACTGACAGATCAGCCTGGGTGATGATCCCTTTTTTTGTATTTAGATCCATGATTTGCAGAGCCTGATCAATGGCAGTCAGATTGCCTTCATTAAGGGCGCACAGCATCTGCAGTGCCTGTGGTTCAATACTAAAGCCATGCTTTAAGCAGCGCTCACCAATAAAACGCGGCAGTTGGGCAGGTGAAGGCGGATAGATGATCTCAAGGCTGCCGCCTAAGCCCTTGATATAAGAAATAGCTGCATTTTTAAGTTCATTGCGTTTGGTTGGTTTATCCGGAATGGGGCGGGGGGCTAATTTAGCAAACGAGGAGTTTAGCCTTGGCAGATCAACTATTACAAATACCCCGGGGCGAAAATAGCGGGCGATGCAGTCAAGAACCTGCGCTGCGGTGCTGTCATAGTCCTTAAAGTACAGCTTAATGATGCGATCCCCGCCAAACAGTCCTGGATCACGCAGTTCATTTTCAATGCGGCTTAAATTAGCCTGTGGCCCTGCTGACTTAAAATCTTCACTGGCAAAAATAAGGTACTGTGCATCAGGCAGGAGCTTACGTGCTATGGCGCACAGCTCGTCTGAGCGATCTTTTTTTAACAGCGGCTCATCTGAGCTAATCAGGTAAATATTGGCCTTGCCCTCGTTCATCACTATAACAACCGCTTTAACAAACTGAGCCACCGGTATCCGCCTGCATTAAGGCGAGCCTAAGGTGGAGAAAGTTGAGTCGCACTTTCCTGTCTGTACTGTTTTATTAATATGAATTGTCGGTGCCTTAAGGTGAGCTTAAGTATAACATGTAAGGCAAGTCTTATAAGAAAGAGCTTCCCGGAACATGCTGTAGCCATGGCAGGTTGCCAACAAAGAAAAAGGCAGGTGTTATCCTGCCTTTTCTCCCCTGCCTGTTCAGGTATCCTTACATGGAGGTGTTGACCGATTCTGGAGCCTCATGTAAAAGCTCTGGCGTGACAGCAGGCAGCTTAGGATCAGTATAGATCTTGCCGTTATTGAGCTGTTCAAGCTCAACTGCAGCGGCGTCTGCCGCTTCTGCACGATCCTGAGCCTGCAGAGCTTCAATTATCGTCATGCCTTCATAAGGATTTTTGGCATTTACCTGGGTAGAGGGATCATCTGCGCTTACCAGCAGATCCTGGGGTAAAGGAATCCGGGCGTCTGGATCTGACTCGCGCCCTAAATAACCTAAGCGGCTGACCATCTGTGAGGCTAGTTCCTCATAGGTTTCCTCAAGGATGACATCCTCTTCGGTGCTGGAGGCCAGCGAATGCCCGGTTTTGTTCAGAGTAGAGCGGGTCAGCGAGTTTTTCATGATCAGGGGGCGGTGATTGGGGATCAGCAAGGTCATGCTCACTTGTACGAACAAATTGCGCTCCAGTGCCTGGGCTCTGGAGTCCACCGCCACTACGACATTGTCCACAGCCGGATCCGGAATGAGCAGGGTGGGTACCTGCCCATTGGGAGCAAAGTCGCTGTCACCTTCAGAATTGACCTTTACCCCACTGACACGTAATTTTTGCACCACCTGCTTGTAAAACAGATGGTGATACGATCCCTCAACGTTGATTTCGGGGATAGCCTCATTGAGACTGGTCTGATGCGGCAAGTGAAAACCACAGGCCGTCAGGCAAAACAACATCAGTGTGGCGCAGATCATCGCAGTAATGCGCACTTTGTCCCTCCTTGATGAACTACCTACGCACTTACGTGCGAGGTTTCGTGAAGACGGTGCCTCACTTTTAGTAAGCACCCATTACTGGGCACTTACGGGCATGTCCACAATGCC
>CALXOT010000011.1 GCA_944390085.1 uncultured Succinivibrionaceae bacterium | reverse complement strand
CTCGTGCTCCAGGGTCAGGGCGATATTATCCAGGCCATTTAACAGGCAATGGCGGATAAAGGGATCAAGGCTGAAGCTAAAGTGCAGGTTGTCACAGTCAACCGTCATATCTTCAAGCGAGACCTTGATCTTAGTGCCGGGCTTTGCAGTTAAGACCTTGAATATCTGATCGACTTCATCTTCAGTAAGCTTTACGGTCAAAAGCCCGTTGCCAAGGGCATTGTTATTGAAGATATTGGCAAAGCTGGGAGCAATTACGGCACGAAAGCCGTAATCGGTCAGTGCCCAGGGGGCATGCTCACGGGAGGAGCCATTGCCAAAATTATCGCGTGCCACCAGGATGGTGGCCCCGGCATACTCCTTTTTGTTTAAATTAAACTCAGGATTGGGCTTGGTTTCAGCATCGTCTAAGTAGCGCCAGTCATGGAACAGGTGCACTCCAAAGCCTTTGCGGCTTACTGCCAGCAAAAACTGCTTGGGGATTATCTGATCGGTGTCGATATTGGCAGAATCAAGCGGTACTGCCACGCCTTCATGTACAGTAAATTTCTGCATTTTCCTGCCTCTCCTTAAGCTAAGAATTCCCTGACATCGCACAGCTTGCCGCTTACCGCACAAGCTGCAGCTGAGGCCGGGCTCATTAAGTGGGTACGCGCACCCTTGCCCTGACGGCCGACGAAGTTACGGTTTGAAGTGGAGGCTACACGCTTGCCGGCAGGTGCCCGATCATCATTCATGGCCAGGCACATTGAGCAACCCGGCAGGCGCCATTCAAAGCCGGCGTCCTTGAAGATCTGATCGAGGCCTTCACGCTCTGCCTGCTGCTTGACCCACATCGAGCCCGGAACGGCCAGCGCCGTGATCCCAGGCGCCACCTTGCGCCCCTTGAGTACGGCAGCAGCGGCGCGGAAGTCTTCAATGCGCCCGTTGGTGCAGGAGCCGATAAAGACCAGATCAACCGGGGTGCCGGCAAGTTTCTGCCCGGGCTTTAAGTCAATATAGGCCAGGGCATCGGCGCAGGACTTGCGCACTACCGGATCGCTGTAATCCTCAGGAGCCGGTACCGTGCCGCTGATGGCACATTCCTGCCCGGGATTAGTACCCCAGGTAAGCTGCGGTTCCAGGGCGGAGGCATCAATGGTGATCACCTTATCAAAATGAGCATCCGGATCTGACTTTAAGGTGCGCCAGTAGGCCACCGCCTTAGCAAAATCTTCACCCTTAGGGGCATAGAGCCGGTCCTTGATATAGGTAAAGGTAACCTCATCCGGAGCAATCATGCCCACCGGGGCGCCAAATTCAATGGCCATGTTCGACAGGGTCATGCGTCCTTCCATGGACAGGTTTTCCACCGCCTCACCGCAAAATTCCACAGCGTAACCGGTGCCACCTGCAGTAGTGAGCTTGCCGATGATGGCCAGGATCAGATCTTTGGCATATACCCCCTTGCCAAGGCGGCCGGTGCACTCGATCTTCATAGTCTTGAGCTTGCCTTGCTTTAAGGTCTGCGTAGCCATGACGTGTTCTACCTGTGAGGTGCCGATACCAAAGGCCAGCGCACCAAAAGCACCGTGGGTGGCGGTATGGGAGTCACCGCAGACCAAGGTGGTGCCAGGCAAGGTAAAGCCGGTTTGCGGCCCTACAATATGCACGATGCCCTGATTGTCGTGACCAAGGCCAAACAGGGTTACCCCGAATTTTTGGGTATTGTCTATCAGGGTCTTAATCTGTTCCTGTGCCATCGGGCTGCAGGCAGCTAAGTCTAGGCTTTTGGTGGAAATGTCATGATCCATGGTGGCCAGAGTCAGATCCGGACGGCGTAATTTGCGCCCGGCAGCCTCAATGCCGGCAAATGCCTGGGGGCTGGTGACTTCATGCACTAGATGACGGTCGATATAAATGGTAGGCAGTTCGCCTTCCTTTTGAAATACGACGTGGGCGTCGTATACCTTTTCATATAAAGTTTTGCCCATTTTTGCTTACTTCTTTGGCTTACTTTTAATTTTACTTTGCTTGAACCTGGAGCTGGCCTTAACGCAGTGCCGCGGCAATGGCGTCACCCATCTCACTGGTGGACAGCGGTCCACGGGGGCTGGCCCCACTTTCCATTAAGTCACCAGTCAGCTTGCCCTCTGACAGCACCTGCTTGACTGCAGCTTCAATGGCTGAGGCTGCGTCGTTTTCCTTTAAGCTGTAGCGCAGCATCAGGGCTGCTGACAGGATCTGTGCAATTGGGTTGGCAATGTTCTTGCCGGCAATGTCCGGAGCCGAGCCTCCGGCCGGTTCGTACAGGCCAAAACCGCCTTCACCCAGGGAGGCTGAGGGCAGCATGCCCATGGAGCCGGTGATCATGGCGCACTCATCTGAGAGGATGTCCCCGAACATATTGGAGCACAGCAGCACGTCAAACTGTGAGGGCTCCTTGACCAGCTGCATGGTGGCATTGTCAATATAGATGTGGTTGAGGCTGACATCCGGATAATCCTTGGCCACTTCAGTTACCACCTCGCGCCAGAGGATGGAGCTTTGCAGCACATTGGATTTATCCACCGAGGTCACCTTGTGCCGGCGTAGGCGGGCTGCTTCAAAGGCGATTTTAGCAATGCGCTCAATTTCATAACGGTGGTAGATCTCAGTGTCATAGGCTTTTTCCTCAGGCCCTGAGCCTTCGCGCCCCTTGGGGGTACCAAAGTAGATGCCGCCGGTAAGTTCGCGCACGCACAACAGATCAAAGCCCTTCATGGCAATGTCAGCCCGCAGTGGGGACAGGGCGCCCAGACCTTGATAGATGCAGGCCGGGCGGAAATTGCAAAAGAGCTTAAAGTGCTTGCGCAAAGGCAGCAGGGCCCCGCGCTCTGGACGCTGTTGCGGAGGCAGGTGATCCCATTTCGGGCCACCGACGGAGCCAAACAAAATGGCGGCGCTTTGCTCACAGATCTTTAAGGTTTCCTCAGGCAAAGGGGTGCCGGTGGCGTCAATGGCGCAGCCGCCGGCCAGTGCTTCAGTAAGTTCCAGATTAAAGCCGTACTTGCCTGCAGCTACCTTTAAAACCTTGATGGCCTCGGCCATGACTTCAGGGCCGATACCGTCTCCTGCCAGGACTGCAATCTTATAGCTTTTCATTTGCTATTTGGTCTCCTGTTCTTCTTTCTTTTCCTGTTCGATGATCTGGGCGCGGTAAATGCTGTTGCAGGCGTGGATCAAGGCCAGGGCTGAGGCTTCAATCACGTCAGTGGACAGCCCCTTGCCATGGTACTGGCGGCCGTTGTACATCACATCCACATCTACCTGACCCTGGGCATTCATACCGCTGCCCTTGGCAGTGATATTGTATTTGGTCAGTTCGCAGCGAATGCCGGTCAGGCGGGTGATGCAGTTAAATACCGCATCCACCGGGCCGTTGCCGGTGCCAGATTCTACCTTGGTGCGTTTGCCGATCTTAATGGCCACACTGGCAGTGGGGATCAGATCCTTGCCGCCTGAGAGCACATTCATCTTTTCCAGGGTGAACTGTGTCTCTTCTTCCTCGCTATTGGAGAAGAACAACAAGGCTTCGAGATCATAGTCAAAGACCTGTCCTTTCTTGTCAGCCAGGCTTAAGAAGCGCTGGTAGATCTCATTTAAGTCGTAAGTGCCTTCCTTGTAACCGAGCTTATCGAGGCAGGCCTTGATCATATGACGGCCGGAGCGGGCGGTCATGTGCAGATTGTTTTCCTTAATGCCGATGGACTCCGGGGTGATGATCTCGTAGGTGCTGCGGTTCTTGAGTACGCCGTCCTGATGGATGCCAGAGCTGTGGGCGAAGGCATTGGCGCCTACAATAGCCTTGTGCGGCGGTACCGGTTCGCCGCAGATACCGGCCACCATCTGGCTGGCGCGGGCGATATTTTCAGCCACAACGTTGGTGTACAGGCCGTTTAGGTATGAGCTGCGGGTTCTGATGATCATCGCTACCTCTTCCAGCGCGCAGTTACCGGCGCGTTCACCCAGGCCGTTTACGGCGCACTCAATCTGCCTGGCACCATGCTGCAGTGCGGTCACGGAGTTGGCGGTAGCCATGCCCAGATCATTGTGGCAGTGCACAGAAATCACTGCTTTATCGATATTGGGCACCCGGTTGAACAGGGTTTCAATGATGCCGCCAAATTCGTAGGGCAGGGTATAGCCTACGGTGTCTGGGATATTAATAGTGGTGGCCCCGGCTGCAATGGCGCTTTCGACCATGCGGCAGAGATGATCAATCGGGGTACGGCCAGCATCCTCGCAGGAAAATTCCACATCATCGCAGTAATTGCGCGCATGCCGCACGCTTCTTACTGCCATTTCCACAATATCGTCAAAGCTCTTTTTAAGCTTGTCCTGCACGTGGATGTCCGAGGTGGCAATAAAGGTGTGAATACGGTAATGATCAGTGACATCCTTTAAGGATTCTGCCACTGCATCAATGTCTTTTTCCACGCAGCGCGACAGACCACAGATCACCGAGTTTTTCACTTCCCGGCCAATGGTACGCACCGCCTCAAAGTCACCGGGAGAGGAAATGGGGAAGCCGGCTTCAATGATATCGACACCAAGCTGTTCTAGGCACAGGGCTATCTGCAGCTTCTGCTTTACAGACAGGGAGCTGGGCAGAGCCTGCTCACCGTCGCGTAAGGTAGTGTCGAAAATGATCACCTGCTTGTCATCTTTAAGCATTGACATAACATTTCTCCCAATTTGCAGAAAACGTTAAATTTGTAAGAATGGATGAATCCTAAAACCACAAAAAACGCACGTCAATCACTTTTTGCAAATAAACACTATAAATGAAGTTCGTTTGTTGATATATAAGGAAATTAAGTTTAAAAATATGTATTGTTTGCAATAAAATGGTGCGTGATTTTCTTTGCAAAATGACTCTTGTTTGCAAAACTTAAGTTTTGCAAAACAGCCTGGTTTTGCAAAAATACTGAGCCGTGGCGCTGCTTTGTTGCAGGATATCAGGGGGCACGCTTATTAAGGTGTCTTATTCAGTCAAATGCCGACTGGATGTAGTTTGGATAATGATTTGTTAACTAAAAGAATCCTGGCAAAAAATCTGTGAATTATCTGTTAAATTGAAACAGCCTTTCGTTATAATAAGCCCGCATTTGGAGACGGGCTGAGCTGGTGTGCGGGTAATTGGCATCAGTTGGCGGGAGTGAGGGATATGAGGGGAGCGGCAGTCAGGCCGCGGCATCTTAACTTAAAATCACGCGAGCCCTGGCAAGTCAATTACTACGGTTCTCCTGCAGGATCAGGAGCCTGAAACCGTAAAGCATAAGATTGTGGTTGGCTTTCTAAATAAATTACACAAATATCAAGCAATGGAGCAATTTAGCTAATGTCAGATTTCAAAGAGACTGAGATG
Organism: uncultured Succinivibrionaceae bacterium; assembly: GCA_944390085.1. GTDB lineage: Bacteria > Pseudomonadota > Gammaproteobacteria > Enterobacterales > Succinivibrionaceae > Avisuccinivibrio. The sequence goes on along the minus strand of CALXOT010000011.1, from coordinate 38,633 downwards.
GGAGTGGGCACAGACGGCCTGCTGCAGACCACAGGGGCAGAGGAAAGCAAGCTGCTGCAGGAAATACAGGATAGTGCTGAGGCTGTAAGTCAGCCAGAGCAGGATTTAGCAGAGTCAGATAATCCTGACAGCGAGCGTCCCTTAGTCAGTTTTGCTTCTTTAGGGCTGTCTGAGCCGGTATTGCAGGCAGTTTCCGATCTGGGCTTTGAAAGCCCAACCCCGATCCAGGAACGGGCTATCCCGCTGGTGCTCTCCGGTTGTGATTTAATCGGACAGGCACAGACCGGTACCGGCAAGACTGCCGCCTTTGCCCTACCTATATTGTCCAGGATAGATGGTGCTGACAGATCCTTAAAGGCCTTAGTGTTGGAACCGACCCGGGAACTTGCCTTGCAGGTATCTGAATCCTTTCAGAGCTTTGCCCGGCATATCGATGATTTCAGGGTAGCTCCTATTTACGGAGGCGCCTCCTATGAAAATCAGATCAGATCGTTGCGCCACGGGGCTCAAGTGGTAGTCGGTACCCCGGGCCGGCTGATTGATTTGATTGAGCGCGGCAAGCTTAACTTAAGCGCAGTGTCCTTTGTGGTGCTCGATGAGGCAGATGAGATGCTGCGCATGGGCTTTATTGAGGATGTGAACTGGATCTTAGGTAAGCTGCCGCAGCAGCGTCAGACCGCCTTGTTCTCAGCCACCATGCCCGAGGCCATCCGCAGCATTGCCCATCAGCATCTGGTTTCCCCTGAAGAAGTGCGCATCGAAAGCCGCACTACCACTGCCACTACCGTGCATCAGCGCTACTGGGTGGTGTCCGGGGTGCATAAGATCGATGCCATGACCCGGATCCTGGAAGTTGAGCCTTACGATGCAGTATTAGTCTTTGTGCGCACCAAGACTGATGCTGAGGATGTGGCAACCAAGCTGTCAGGCCGAGGCCTGGCCTGCGCTGCACTGCACGGTGATATTCCGCAGCGCCAGCGCGAGAAGATCATTGAGCGCCTGAAAAATGGCAGCCTGGACATCATCATCGCCACCGATGTGGCTGCGCGCGGGCTGGATGTTGACCGCATCACCCATGTCTTTAACTACGACATCCCCTACGATGCCGAAAGCTATGTTCATCGCATCGGCCGTACCGGACGCGCTGGACGCACCGGTGAGGCAATTTTGTTTGTTTCCCCGCGTGAGCGCCGTGCCTTAAAGCAGATTGAGCGCATCACCCGCCAGCGCATTGAGCCTTTGCGCATGCCGACGGCTGCTGATGTGAACAAACGCCGGCTGGAGAATTTCCGCAATCAGATCATGGAAACCATTGAGGCCGGTGGGCTTGAGGAATATGTGGAAGTAGTATCCGATCTGCTTTCCGATGACAGCCTGGAGCCTGAAACCCTGGCCGCCGCCCTGGCCAAGATGGCTCAGCGCGGATCCTCATTGCTGCTTGATGAAAGCGCCCCAGAGCCTTCTTTACATCAGGGCTTTGATGATCGCCGCCGTGAGCGGCGCATGCCGTCGGCAGAACCGGCACCGCTGCGTGACTTCCCGGATATGAAGATGGTGCGCTACCGTCTGGCAGTCGGTCGCCGTGACGGGGTCAAGCCCGGTCAGATTGTTGGTGCCATTGCCAATGAGGCTAATATGGAGAGCAAGTACATCGGTGAGATCTGCATCTTTGATACTTTCTCCACCGTTGATCTGCCGGCCGGCATGCCGCCTGAGGTGCAGCATATCCTGGCAGTGGCGCGGGTGTGCGGCCGCAATCTGGAGTTGCGTGAATATACGGCAGAACCGCCGCGCCGTCAGCGCGGGGAATATCAGCCGCTGCGCGCCCCTGACTTTGCCCCGGATGCCAATGATGAGGGCGAGTACAGGCATGAGCCGGGCGATGTGAACGGCAACAGCGTGGATTATCATCCCCGCCGCCAGAATCAGTTCGGCTCCAAGGGTGGAGCACGCCGTGGCATTGATTTTTCAGCCCCGCGCCGTGGTTATGACGAACCCAAGTCCCGCCGCCCGCACTTCAGATCAGGACCTGCAGTGGCCACCCGCCGTAGCTTCGGTGCCCCGGCCAGCATCCGCCGCCGCGATGGCTTTTAGTCTAAGCTGATCTTCATGCCGTCTGCCCCTCTGGGCAGGCGGCATTTAGCTTTTTCCGTCTTTTCTTACCTGAACCTTGGTTAGAGTCCTGTGCCAGAAGCCTTGCGCATGTACAGTCTGGGTTTTTGATCTTTAGCTGAAGCCTGCAGTTGTTGTTCAGGCAGCGCATGCCCTTGATCAGTCTGTTTTGCCAGCAGGCTGTATTCTTGCCTTTTACAGCTTTTTCCTGGTTTTGCAGGCCTGTCTGCAGAATTAATGGAACAAACTGTGGGCGGAATCTGCGGGCATTTGTGGTCTTCTCAGGTGCAAGTTCTGCCCTAGCTTGTGGTGTAGGTTCAGGCTTGGCCATACTCTGAGCTTAAGTGCAGAACCTGCAGGTGGCGGTTTTGCAGGTGACAACAGCGTACACTCTGCAGCTGTGCTGACAGTTTTACAACAGCTGCAACCCCCGGCAGTCAAAAGGTTTTTCCACCACTTTCCCACAGCGTCAGCAGCATATGAGGGTTCTAAAAAATAGATTATTGTTTTTTCAGAAGTGAAAAACGGATCCCGGCTCTGCCTGGAGAAAGTAAAAATCAGGCTGAAACGGTGATTTATAGCAGTTATTACGATATATAAGCCAAAAATGCAGCAGACCCTCTGGCTTTGAAAGCCGCCGGGGCAGTGGACGTGCAGCTACAGTAGCTGCGGGAAAAGGCAGGCTTGTGGGAAAAATCCCATAAGATCGGGACTTTAAGTTAATATGTTGAAAAATAATAAATAAATTATAGTGTGTCCGCGAAAAATACTTGATTAGCATAGTTTCCCACAAGTTGGTGCTGTATATAAAACCCGATTTTCCCACTGTTTTGCACTAATCCCACAAAATTTCCCACAGGCTGCCGGCAGGGTGGGGGAAATTTTTTAAATTTTATGCTTGACAGCCTCTTTATTTCAGAAATGAAAATTGAGAGTGTTAACACTGTGAAGTTGTTCACATTGATTTAACTTAAATTTTATTTAGGATGCGGCTAAAGATTAGGCTATGCCTGCAGACATCTTTTTTAGCAGCAGCTGTCCAGACGGTTGTGGAAAACTGGCGTGCCACGGGACTTCCGATCAAGGCAGGCAGGGGGAGCGTTTGCAACAGTGGCATATTTTGCGCCTGCCCTGTGCCGGATATTCAGTAAGTACTATTGGCTGCAGAGCTAAATAGCAGCAGATCAGCCAAGGGCGGTATCCAGGATCATCATCAGCAAAAAGCCCGCCATTACACACAGGGTGCCGGCGTTGGAGTGTTCACCCAGATGTGCCTCCGGGATCAATTCCTCGACAACGACGTAGAGCATGGCTCCGGCAGCAAAGGCTAAAAGCCAGGGCAGCAAAGGACTAAAGCTTGAGGCAAAGACCACCGTGAGCAGGGCAGCTGCTGGCTCTACAATGCCGGAAAAGGCGCCCATGGCAAAGGCCTTAAGGCGGCTTTTGCCGGCTGAGAGCAGGGGCAGGGTCACCGCAGTGCCTTCCGGAATATTCTGTATACCCATGCCCAGAGCCAGGGCCATTGCGGCAGACAAACCATCGCTGCCGCCTGCAGCCCCGGCTGCAGCACAGGCCACCCCCACCGCCATGCCTTCAGGGATATTGTGGATGGTGATGGCCAGAAAGAGCAAGGTGTCGCGTTTGAGTGTCGTGCGGGGCCCTTCGGGAGTAGTTGCCCCGACGTGCAGATGGGGCAGCAGGCTGTCAAGCAGGATCAGGAAGCCAACTCCGAGTATAAAGCCTCCTGCTGCAGGCAGCACTGGCGCCTGCCCCAGCGCCTGAGCTCCTTCCATGGCAGGGATCAGCAAAGACCAGACTGAAGCTGCGATCATGATCCCTGCAGCAAAGCCTAAGGAGAGTTTGGTAAAACTTTCTTTAATCTCGCGTCCCACAAAGAAGACCGCCGCAGCTCCGAGGGCGGTCATGGCAAAAGTAAAGGCGGTACCGGCAGCGGCATACAGGATGGGATCAGACATGGTAAGTCCTCAGCAGCAATTTTTCTTAAAGTATAGCTCTTGGCTGGGGCTGGTAACAGTAAGCGTTATCGCAGATCCTCATCTTAGCTTTCAGATTGTGTCCGCCAGTTCTGGCACATTTGCTCAAAGGTGATGAGAGTGACATTTTTATCATCGCGGGCCTGGTTCTGACAGCGTCTGGTAAATCCGCTTCTGGCAAAAAGCACGTAATGGCATTTTTCGTAGTGAAAGAGCATACTGCGTCTTTTGAGGGTATTGAGGACATCAATATCTACGGGATCCTGTCTCCATTTACATTCGGCAAAGAGTGCTGTTGGGGCAGATTCTTCTCCCATGAGATCAATTTCTACCTGCTTCTTTTCGAGTGGAGAATTGCCCCACCAGCGCCCGAGACTTAAGAAAGCAACTGGTGCTTGATCGGTACGCAGCAGATGCCATAGATATTGCCCACACATTTTTTCAAAGACCGCTTCCATGTAATCGCTTAAGTGTGACTCTAGCAGCCGGTAATAGTGATCTCCGCCTCCCATGGAAGTAGAAGAGATCGCAAGCTGGATCAAGGTAAAGTAAAAACGGAACATCAGATCATTTATCTGATATAAGGAACGCCTGGAACTGCTATCAAGATAAGGATAGTCCTTTTGATAAGGTCCAGACCGGTCGGGGTATTGAGCAAGGCGCTGGTGGCAGAGGTGGGCTGATGGATGGCAGTGGCAATTTCATTCAGGCGCGAGGCTCCTTTGGCCAAGGCATATAAAACATCCTGATAGGCTTTAGGATGCAAAATCTCCTGGCGTAGCAGATTCAGTGGTTCATCTAGGAAAAAGGCATTGGGGATAAGAATGTTGCGCCTTAGATTTTCCTTAAAGGAAAACTTTTTCTTAAAACGTATCCAGATACAGGGGAGTTCCGCCTAGAACACCGTAGGTTAAAGCTGCATCGTATATTGAGTAGTTGTCAAACCAGGCAATAACTTTTGAAAAATTATGGCCGCGCAATCCCATGACCTTTAGGGCATGGGTCAAGCGGCCTTGTTGTTATACTAAGCACCATGACAACATGGTTATCGCATAACAGATATAAATGAACTACCTACGCACTTACGTGCGAGGTTTCGTGAAGACGGTTCCTCACTTTTAGTAAGCACCCATTACTGGGCACTTACGGGCATGTCCACAATGCCCCCATCAGGTCGGAGCAAAAAAGCCCGTTCCTGAATTCTTAGAGAGTATTGTACATGAGCAAAATGTGCGACACCAGCCGCTTTCATCCCCAGGCTCACGCAAGGGGAATTACGCGGCATTAGTTAAAGCAAACCACAACGGGCTGCAGGGCAACTGTGGGCTTAATGTACCCTAAAAAGGATCATTGCCTCACAAATGCCGTGCTTTGCACCGCTTTCAGGCAAAAAACTGCCCGACCAGCCTAATTTTGATCCATAAACGTGCACTTTCTCCTGCGTGCCCGGGCATTGCAAGCGAGCGAAAATCCCCCTTTTCTGAGCAGGATCCCTGCAGTCTGCAAAGTCCTGCCTTTTATTTAGCTCAGGAACAGGCATGAACGCACAATTTCGGTATAATCTGCCCGAAATTTAAGAAGTTTATTGTCACCATTGGCGCAGTCTTGGGCTGCAGCCGCACTAAATCCAGCCCGCAGGGCATTTCGGAGCATTTATGTTATTTGACGATCCCGCGTTAAAAGCGCTTAAGCAGACTTTCAACAGCCAGAAAATTAAAAAGGAAGGCCTGGTCCGGGCCAGCGATCGCGGCTTTGGTTTTCTGGAAACCGGCGACAAGAACTCCTACTTCATCGCCCCCAATTTCATGAAAAACCTGCTGCATGGCGATAAGGTAAACGCGGTCATCACCGAGGACAATACCGGCAGGTCCCAGGCTGAACCTGAAAGCCTGGTGGAAACTTCATTAAATGATTTCGTCGGCCGCATCAAGATAAACAGCGCTGAAGGCAAGCGCCGCCTGCAGGTCACCCCGGACAGTCCGGTGATCAGGAATCACATTCCCTGCACTGATGTACGTACCGACAAGGATGTACAACTCAAAAACGGCGACTGGGTCAAATGCCGTTTGGTCAAGCACGCCTTAAGGGACGGACGCTTCCTGGCTGAAATTTATGAATACGTCACCGCAAGCAATGATCCTAAGGCTCCGTGGACGGTCAGCCTGCGGGAGCTGAACCTGCCCCTGGAATGTCCCAAGGCACCCGCGGAATTTGTATTCAATGAAGCAAGCCTTGAACGTGAGGATCTGACTGCACTGCCCTTCGTGACCATCGACAGCGAAAAGACCAAGGACATGGATGATGCCCTCTATATAACTAAGGAGGCAGACGGATCCTTCCTGCTCTACGTCGCCATTGCCGATCCGACAGGTTACATTGATGAAAACAGTCACCTGGACAAGGAAGCTTCACAGCGCGCCTTTTCCATCTATCTGCCCGGCCGCGATATCCCGATGCTGCCGCGCGAGCTTTCTGACAATCTGTGCTCGCTGCGCGAGGGTGAGGTACGCCCGGTGCTCTGTGCCCGCATCCCGATCAGTGCAGAAGGTGAAGTGCAGTCAGATAAAGCTGTCTTCAGCCTGGCTTCTATCAAGTCGCAGGGCAAGCTTATTTACAATCAGGTCTCTGACTTCCTGGAAAAAGGCAGCGCTGAGAGTTTCACCCCCTCTGAAACCATTGCCAAAGTGCTCGCCTTGCTAGTGGAGTTTACGCAGGTGCGCGATCATTACCGCAGCACCCATTCTGCACCCTTCCGCAACCGCCCGGATTACGACTTCGTGCTCACCGAGGACGGCGCCCTTGATCATATCGAGGTCAATTACCGCCGCATCGCCAATCAGATTGTAGAAGAGTCCATGATCAGCGCCAACATTGCCTGTGGCGATCTGCTGGCAGCTAAATTTAATGCCGGCATCTTCAACACCCACAAAGGCTTTGATCTGAGCTTGTCCCGCGACATCCTCGATATGTTGCGCCAGGAGGGTTATAACGAAGCCACCCAGGAGAGCCTTGCTACCATTGAAGGCTTCTGCGCGGTGCGCCGCTATGCCGCCTCCCTTGAAAGCCCCTATCTTGATAGCCGCATCCGCAAGATGCAGGAATACTCACAGATAAGCGTACAGCCAGCCCCGCACTTTGCCCTCGGGCTTAAGAATTACGCCACCTGGACCTCACCTATCCGCAAGTACGGTGACATGATCAACCACCGCCTGCTCAAGGCCATGATCCTGGGTACCACCACCCCGCGGCTGCCTGACGACAATACTCTGGCGGTAATGAATCTGGCCCGGCGCACCAACCGTCAGGCTGAACGTGCCGTCAAGGAATGGCTGTACGTCGATTATCTCTATCCTGATATTGAGAAAAAGACCGTATTTAAGGCTGAGATCTTTGACGTGGTACGTGGTGGCCTGCGCCTGTATCTGCAAGAAAATGGTGCCTCCGTATTTTTACCCGGGGTACTTATCTGCGAGGATAAGACCGCACTTGAGTTCTCCGCCCCGACTGGGGAACTGTTGGTGCACGGTAAGCCGGCGCTGCGCCTGGGTGATGAAATTGCAGTGCGCATCTGCGAGATCAATAAGACCACACGTTCCATTGTGGCTGCCCCGGTACAACCGGTGGCTGGGCTGAAGCTGCCCGATCCAGCTGAAGTCAGTTCAAGGCGCCGCTGATCCGAGACGCTAAGGCTAAGTAAAGCTAAGCTGGGACCTGCAAGCCTGCTGCCACAGACTTGCGCTGACATTTCCCCGGGACTACAGTTTTGCTACAGGCAGGTGCTAAGGCCTGTCTGTTTCTATACAGGATGCTGATCATGGCTTTTTTGCAGGACTACAAAGAGCTTAAGGAAAATTACTTCATCATGGGCGGCCATCTGGCAGACGATCTCTGTCAGGGAGCTCTGCCTGCCATTTTGTCCTTCATGTACCTGGAGGGCAAGCTGGACTCCTATGCAGACGTGGCCTTCCTGATCATGGCCACCACCATGGTCAATGCCGTGGCGCAGCCCTTAACCGGACTGCTAGCTGATCGCAGGCCGCGCCCCTTTTTCATGTGCGCGGGAATGCTCATTGCAGCACTGGGGATCATGTTTATCGGCTTTATAGATAATTTTGCCCTGCTCTTTGCCCTGGTAGCCCTCAACGGGGTAGGTGTGGCCACCTTCCACCCGGCAGCCGGAAAGCTCGCCAATATCTTTGCCAAAAACCATCTGGGCAAGGGCATGTCCATTTTCTCGGTCGGCGGCAACATCGGCTATGCCTTAGGGCCGCTTTACTTTACTGCAGGTTATATGTTCTTTGGGCTCAAGGCTACCTTACTTATCTGTCTGCCGGCTCTGTTCATGGCCTTTTTCTTTATCAGAAAGAACCGCATGTACCGTGAAATGTCCGAGGCCTCGCTGCGCCAGGCCAAAGCACAAAAGGAAACTGAAGGGCTTAAGGAAAACTATAAGGGCACCTTGATCCTGCTGGCCCTGGTCTTTGCCCGCTCTGCGGCCATGTTCTCGCTTACGGCCTTCCTGCCGCTTTATTTCGTGGACGTGCTGCACAAACCCGAAGAAGGCGCAGCCCTGACCAACAGTGCTATCGCTATTTGCGGTGCTGCCGCCACCTTGATCGGCGGATCATTTTCAGACCGCTTCGGCTTCACCCAGTTAGTACGCTTGACCTCCTTTGCCGCCGTACCTTTTGCCCTGATTTTCGTGCTCACAGACAATGCTCCGCTGGCACTGGGCGCACTGATGCTGTGTTCCTTTGCCTATTACATGGCCATGTCCCCCATTGTCATCATCGGCCAGCGCTTTTTGTGCCTGCATCTTGGCATGGCCACAGGCCTGACTGTGGGCCTGGGGATCAGCTTTGGCGGCATCATCGCCCCGGTCTTAGGTACGGTAGGCGATCATTACGGTCTGCTGACCACCATGCAGATAGTAGCCGGACTGCTGGCTCTTTCTGCGCTGATCTCACTCTTTGTGCCCAAGGTCAACGGCCGCAATATCAAGGGCTGATCCCTAGCTAAAGTAAACGCCCTGCTAAGGCCTCCATCCACTCTGTTTCCGGGATCTGGCAAAACCTTGTGGATGTTAGTTAAGGGAACTGCTGTTCCCTTGGCTTGGAGCTTGGGTCCACCCCTGCCCTGTGCAGCCTGCGCAACCAGGCACCGGGCGGCCCTGGCAGCCCCCCTCCTGCTGCGCCATTTTTTCCTTTATCCTCTCCCCGTCCTTTCTGCATAAAAACAAGCCACAAACTTGACCTGTAAACTTTACCTGCAGCTTGCCGGATCTCCACTCTGCATTTGTCCCCAAGCCTGCTTAAAAAATCATGCAGACTTTATCCCAAATTTGCCCCCAGGCTTCGTGGAAAACGTCAAAAACCCCGGCAAAAGCCAATTTGTGATCGCACATATGTTTTTGGGGCTATTTGTGTAACACCTTAAATTTAAAGTGAAAATTTTCATTTTAAGGCCAATATGATCAACATCACATTTTTGTCTGATCCGTGAAACCTTCCTCTAAATATTCTTTTGAATATTAAACGAATTTCTTTATAGCTCCCGTCCAAATCCGACTTTTTTGTGATCAACTTAAAAAAATTTCAAAACGAAAAATTGGCTTTTCCTTTGGACGAAATAACCATATCTAGCTTCTCGCTTTTTTTATTAAAACCGTTAATCTGGACTTATGGACAGACAGCAAAAAAGCGGCTTTTCTCTCCCGTTTTTCAGGGGGATAAAAGCTCACCGAACAGGATATTTGCTACCTGCCCTGAACTAAAGACTTCACCTGTTGCAGGTAAAGTCTTCAGCTGTTGAAAAATTGCTTTTCACCAAATAAGGAGTGTTTTATGAAAACATCAGAAGCTTCCCCTACCAGACAGCTAGGCCGCACGCAGCGCTACGGTGCTCAGGTCCTGCCAAATTTTGATGCTGCATCCCTTGCTGCCTGCAAGGTCTGCCCGTCCCCCGGTGCTTGCGCCAATGATGAGGTGTACTGCCGCCCACCCCTGCCCCAGGACAAAACCCGGGTGACACGCATTCTTACTGATCTCAGGCAGCGTATTGATGCCATCAATCAAGATAAGCCGCGCCGCTCTGGTCTTGCCGGCAGGGGGTGCTACAGAAGTCCGCTTAAAAATCAGAGCTGAAATAATTATCTGATGGAAAAAGCAGAAGCGCTGATCCGGATTTAATGTCCAGACAGAGCTGCTTGCAACAGAGCCTAGGGAAACAATGCTGTGGAAAACAGGGAAACAAGCAAAAGGAAGGGAAGATGAGCTTCAGACCAGACAGCCGCTGCAGGCAAGACCTGCGCTACTGGCTTGGGATCAAGGATCCGGATCTCAGGCAGCAGACGCGCAACTTGTCCGCTGCAAAACAGGGCAGTCCCTCGCAGCTCCTTACAGATCCTCACTGCCTCTTGCCAGCCTGGGAGAGCGCAGCTGTTGCAGATCCAGGCCCTGACTTGTGCTAACGGAGGTGATTTAAAGATCAATTTATTGAAATCTAATGCAAAACTTTTTTAAAAGCAGTGTTTTGGCACTGATCTTCGGGTAAGAACTTAATTTTAATAGGAACTTAAAATGAATTATCTAAAATCCAATGCGCTCAGGAAGACCATCTTGCCTGCGGGCGTGGCTTCATTAATGCTCTGCGCTGCAGTCAGCGCTGCCGCCCCTGGGAATGTGGCCAATGAAGAACTGTACTCCAAGGCTCCGCAGCTCTCTGCCCAGCAGCTTGCCTCAAACAGCGGCAAGGTAAGGCAACGCCTGCAAGCTGCCAATCAGCGTCTGCAGTCCTTAACCAGCTTTAAGCCAGAGCCCCTCACCTTACAAAAGGTGGAGGCTTTTGGTGACATTCCCTTTGATACAGCCGCCAGCGCTGCCTTAACGGAACTGTACGGCAAGGAGCTGAGCCGCTCCCTGCTTGACAGCGTGATGAAGGAGCTCAATCACTACTATCAGGACTTAGGTTACCGGCAGATGCAGACCCTGCTGCCCGAGCAGTTCTTCAAGCAAGACGGCGTGCTCAAGGTCTTTCTGGCAAGCCCAACCTTAGGGGAAACCGAGGTAGAACAAAGCCCGGAAGATTTCCTGCGCCCGGGGGCGGTACAGACGCTCTTTGCCGACTTTGAGGATCTGCAAGGCTCCCCCGTCAATGAAAAGGAGCTTGAAAGTCAGATCCTGAAACTTAGCGATCTTGGGGTCTTCAGCCTGCAGGGCAGCTTCAGCCAAAGCCCGCACAGTCCCCATGTCCAGGATCTTACCTTAAAGGCTACTCCCACCAAGGATTTTGGCTTTAACCTCTTTGCCGACAATCATGGCACCAAAGCGGCAGGTGAATACCGCACCGGAGCCCTGTTTAATTGGCTCAATCCCACCGGCAGTGCGGATCTGCTCTCGCTGTTCTATGCCAGATCTTCCCACCGTCAGAACAATTACAGCTTTGGCTATCAGATCCCCGTCTCCTCCCATCCCACAGTCATCGGTGGCTCAGTCTGCCTGAGCGACTATGAACTGGGACGCGAGTATGAAGATCTGGGTGCTGAAGGCAAATCGCTGGAGTTTTCGCTCTTTGTCCGGGAGCCTCTGTACCGTGACTTAAGGCAGCGTACTGAGCTGAACCTGGGCTGGCGCTACCGCTCACTTACCGATGAGTTCACTCAGTTTTATCTCAAGTTCAGGCAGCACAGCCATGCCCTGTGGGCTGCGGTGGACGAGGCTTATGCCGGTGACATGTTCTCCTTTGCAGGCCGCGCCTCCCTCACCCTGGGCAAGCTTGAAAATGACGATGACTTTGAGCTTTACGATGAAAGCTTCTTCAAGATCCTGAACTTAAACGCCCTGCTCTCGCTTAAGGCTAATTCCCACCTTTCCTTTAATGCCGCCCTGGAGGCACAGCTTACCCCCGATGATGTGGACAGCTCTGAAGAGTTCACCGCAGGTGGGGCGTTAGCAGTATCCGGTTTTGACAGCAATGTGCTCTCAGGTGACAGCGGAGCCTTGCTCAAACTCTATCCGGAAATCAGGCCCTTTGCCGGAGTGGATTTTGCGATCCGTCCCAACGTCAAGGGCGCGCTGGTCAAGGATCAGGACTACCCTGCAGACACCTTAATGAGTGCAGGCATTGAGTTTGCCGCCTCTTATCAGGGCTTTTACGCCAATTTGTCCTTTGATGCGGCACTAGGTGACAAACCCTACTCCGATCTGGACGCCGGCAAGGTCTGGTTTGAAATAGGTTACCGCCTCTAAGGCGACAGGAGAGAGTCCGTCATGAAAAACACAGCGTACAGGGGCGATCTGTCCGCCCCCAGGGAACTTACACCCTTTAAGCCCCCGTCTGCAGTTGCCCCAGCAGGCACACCCGGCGCTGCCGCTTCCAGCATTGATCCTGTATCCGTAACGCTGCAGTTGTCTCAAGACAGCACCAGCCTGGCCAAATAAAGCCCGGAGTCTTATCCCACTCTGCCGGCAAGGAGATCGTCATGAAAAAACCTCAAAGTCCTAAACACCGCACCTCGTGCTCTTACGCCCCTGGCGCACGCCGTAAGGCTCTGCGTAAAAACTACCGCCCTCAAAAAGCTCAACTCAAGGCTGCAGGCAAGCTGTCCCCAGTCCTGAAAGTTAAGGCTCAGCCGCTTCCGGAACGAAAAGGCAGAGCGCAGAACAGTGTCCATCCATCATCTAGCTTTACTGCACAGGAGAATCTTATGCAAAATCTGAAACAGCCGCAGACCGGCACCAACTGCCAGACTGCTGCAACTAAGGCCCGGCCTGGCTACCGCCTGCCTGAGGCCTTGAAGGCCAGAAAAACCATCTATCCCTACCTTAGCCGTTTGCTTAAGGGCACCATCTTAGCCGCCACTGCCGTTACCCTGGCACTGACCATTTTGCCGGGGCTGAGTGAGGCTGCGAACCTTCCGGTCTTTGACAAGCATATCCATGGCAATGCCACCATTACAGAGATGGGGCCCTACATGTCCATTGACGGTCATAAGGCCAACAATGTGCTGCAGTGGAAGTCCTTTGACGTGGGCAAGCGCAATACCGTGGATTTTCAGAACGGTAATTTCCTGAACCTGGTACGTGATCACAAGGCCTCCCGCATTGAAGGCATGCTAACCGGTACCGGCAGCGTCTTTATCGTCAATCCCCATGGCATCAACCTGGCCAAGGGCTCACGGGTGCAGGTCGATCATTTCGGCCTCTCCACTGCCAAAGTCAGCGCAAAGATGCTTAAAAGCTTCATTGCAAGTCCCGTCAACGATCAGTGGACTACTGACAACCGGCCCCTGGCTAATTTCACCTTTTCAGATGGCAAGGGCATGGGCAAGGTGCGCCTGTTGGGTGACATCGAAACCATTGATCTGTTAGTCGACGGCGGACAGATCCTGATCCGCGATGCCAACCGCCTGACCGATCTGTCCCATCAGACCCTGCAGGGTGAACATGCAGTGCTGCAATCCTCGGTAAACCGTATCGACGCAGGCTTTGTCTCCCCGGAACAGGGAACCCCGGAGCAAGTCTTTGATCTGGGTACACAGTTTGAGATCAAAAATCTGCAGCATGACACCGTGATCTCCCATCAGGGGGAGCTTGCGCTTGCCGATGAGTCCGATCTGGATCTGATCGCAAAACACGGCACGGATGGCTCATACTGGCTTGCTGACAATATTGAAACTACTAAGTCCATTGCAGCAGGACAGACCTTTAGCGGCAGCCTGGACGGGGCTTACAACCGCATCAGCTACTCCATCAAGGCAGAGCCGGATGCCAGCAGCGCCGGACTCTTCACTGCCCTGGATGGCGCAGAGATCAAAAATCTGCTCATCACTGACAGTACCCTTGATCTGAGTGCAACCAGCAATGGCGGTATAGCTTCCGGCACTGTCCTTAAAGCAGGCGGTCTTGCTGCCACCATTAAGGACAGCAAGCTTACTGACGTGGAGGTGGATAAGTTAAACCTGCTCCAGCCTGCCGGGGATAGCGCTACCCTGCCCTCACTTAAAACCGGAGCCCTGAGCGCAGAGCTTGGCGGTACCACTCAGCTTGAAAACGTGAGCGCAGGTTTTGCCGCAGCAAGTGCTCAGGCTTTAGCCGCCCTCACTGCAAGTGCTCCAGATAAGGTTACGGCCGGCGCAGTTACAGCTGAAATTTCCGGAACCCTGCACACTGCAGGCCTTAACGCCGGTACCAATGGAGCAGATGGACTTGCCGCCACTGCCACCAACCACACTACCACTGCTCTTGCCGATTCTATTGCCGATGGTATTGCCGCAGCTCAGGCAAACGGGCAGAGCCTTGCTGACTACGCCGTTAATGAAAGCACTGATGAGGCTCATTTAAAGGGTTTTATGCAGCCTTATTTTGTTGAGAACTTTGACTACGTTTATGACGGATCCGGCCATGACTATCAGGATCTCAACAGCGTGCACTTTACCGGAACCACGGTAAACGCGGAGGGGCAGAGCGTCAGTTCTGAACATGAAGTCTTTTCTGCCCAGGATCTCATCTCCTTTGACAATCAGGCGCACAGCCCGGATGGCAAGGTCACGGCAGCTGACAATTATCATTATGAGCTGACCAATACCAAGGGTTTTGATGGCTTTTACCTGGTACAGCCAGATCAGGCCGACGGTACTGCCGGGGAACAGACCTTAGGGGGCAGCGGTTATATCAATATCGCCAAACGCGATCTAGGTACCATCGTCATCAGCGATGAGACGGTTACAGCCGGTGAGACGGCCAGCCCAACCATCACCAATGCGGCAGATCTTAATTTTGCCCCCGGAGAAAGCCTGGAGGATTTCAACGGTCAGGCCGTACTGCCTCAGGACTACAGCACCAGCGGCAATTATGAGATCGGCTTTAGCGCAGCAGGCCTTGATGAAAACTATACCTATAAGGTAGATAAAGGCGAGCTTAAGGTAAATGCCAAGCCTGAACCTCAACCCGAACCCGAGCCCGAACCGCTGCCTGAGGTTGATCCTCCTGCCCCCATTAAACCGGCTAATCCCAATACCCAGACAGCCGTAGTCGAGGTTTTTGAAAATGTGGCCCCCTGCAATTACTGCAGCGGACGGGATCAGGCAGCTCTCAACTGGAACGAACAGGGCACATGCCGGTTAAACGAAAGCTTGCCTGGCGAAGTGGATGGCAATGGCATTGTCTTTGCCTCCAGTGCCAAGATCAACGATCAGTCCTGGGGCTGGTATTTATCTGATGAGCTCAAGGCATACGAAGCTGAAGTACAGGCTGCCATTGCTGAAAAAATGATGGCGCAGGCTGCAGCAGACGCACTGCCGCCAGCACAGCAGGAGCAGGCCGGGGAAAAGGCTGCAAAGCCTTCAGATGATGATGCACAGCAGGAGCAGGACACTAAGGCACGGCAGCAGGCACATGCCACCACAGTGCCGGTTACCGCCGCCCATATAGTTCCAATAAAGGAAACTACTGCAAATACGGCTCAGGGTTAATACTATGAAAAAAGTTGGCGTGGCGCTTAATTCAAAGGAGCTGCGCCACCTGCCCTGGGGCTTGTGATCTAAGCTTCTGAGCTATGAACTACCTACGCTCTTACGTGCGAGGTTTCGTGAAGACGGTGCCTCACTTTTAGTAAGCACCCATTACTGGGCACTTACGGGCATGTCCACAATGCCCCCATCAAGAAAAAACAAAAAAGCCCGTTCCTGAATTCTTAGAGAGTATTGTACATGATCAAAATGTGCGACACCCGCCGCTTTCATCCCCAGGCTCACGCAAGGGGAATTACGCGGCATTAGTTAAAACATACACATGAAGAGGCTTAAGCGGGGAGGGGCACCCCGCTTATTTGCTGTTATACAGAGACTTTTCTATTTCATGCAGAAGGCACATGAGCCTTTACCTTCAGTGCAGCAATAAACCGCAACAATCTCCATAACTATGACAACATAGTGCTCCAACATTCTCCACGCAATAAAATAATGTAGACAGAGGATTAATATAATGCCGTCAGATAAATCAACCTTCCTGTAAAACGCAGGCTGCTGCCTTTATACTTAATTTTCTGTTATACAATTCCTTTTTAAACCCAAAACACAGCGCCCGGACGGTTTATGGCCATCCGGGCGCCGCAATAATTATGCTAAGTCAGGCACAGCCCGCTTATTTAGCTGCCTCTGGCTCAAAGCTGATACCGCTTTGTACCAGCAGCGCATCTACGCTGGGCTTACGGCCACGGAAAGCCACAAAAGCCTCCAGCGGATCGCAGGCACCACCCATGGCCAGGATATTGTCCCGGAAAGACTGGCCTACCGCCTTATTGAAGATCCCTTCTTCCAGGAAGCGGCCAAAGGCATCGGCCGCCAGCACCTCAGCCCATTTATAGCTGTAATAGCCTGCCGCATAACCGCCGGCAAAGATATGGGTAAAGGAATTGGGGAAACGCGAATTGGGATAACGCGGCACCACCGATACCTCCGCGCACACCTGCTGCTGTGTCTCGTATACCTGCCCGCCCTTGGCCGGATCATAATTGAGATGCAAGGTGAAATCGAAGAGGGCAAATTCCAGCTGACTTAACATGGACATGGCAGACTGGAAATTCTTGGCATCAAGCAGAGCCTTGAGCTTGTCTGCAGGTAGTGGTTCACCGGTACCGACTTTCGAGGAGAGGAAATTGAGCACCTCCTGCTGCCAGGCAAACTCTTCATTAAACTGCGAGGGTAATTCCACCGCATCCCAAGGTACCCCGTTGATCCCAGACACATCGGAGATATCGATGCGGGTCAGCAGCTGATTGAGGCCATGGCCAAACTCATGGAATAAGGTCACCACCTCGCCATGGGTCAGCTCAGCCTGGCGGCCACCGATAGGCGGGGTAAAATTGCAGACTAAATAAGCGACCGGCAGCTGCAGCGCGCCATCGCGGCGGTAGCGCCTGCTCTGGCACTCATCCATCCATGCCCCGCCCCGCTTGCCTTCACGGGCATACAGATCAAGATAGAAAGTACCGATGCGACTGCCAAAGCTGTCATAGACGTCATAGCAGCTGACATCGTCATGCCACACATCCACCCCAAAGCGCGGGCGGATGGTGATGTCATAGACCCTGCGGGCACATTCAAATAACCCGGCCACCACCTTGTCCACCGGGAAGTAAGGGCGCAACTGTTCGGCATTGAAGGAAAACTTGTGTTCACGCAGTTTTTCAGAGTAATAGGCAAGATCCCAGGGTTCTAATTTCTCACAGCCCTGCTCCTTAGCAAAGGCAGCAAGCTCTGCCATTTCGCGCTCACCCTGCGGTTTTGACTTACAGGCCAAATCCTTTAAGAAGGACACCACCTCATCCGGATCCTTTGCCATCTTGGTGGCAAGCGACAAATGGGCATAACTCTTAAAGCCCAGCAGCTCAGCCTGCTCCTGCCGCAGGCGTAGGATATTCTCCATCACCTGCTTATTGTCAAACTTGCCCGCATCAGGCCCCAGTTCAGAGGCGCGGGTATTGTAGGCAAGGCCCAGCTCGCGGCGCAGCTCACGGTTATCGGCATACATCATGGCAGGCAGGTAAGAAGGCATATCCAGAGTCAGCACCCAGCCTTCAAGACCACGCTTTTCAGCCTCAGCACGAGCCAGCTTCAGGGAGCCTGCCGGCAGTCCCTTCAGCTCATCCTTATCGGTGACATGCTTAATATAGGAGTGAGTGGCATCGAGCACGTGATTGGCAAAGTCAGATTCAAGCTGCGACAATTGCGCTGAAATTTCAGCAAAGCGCTCCTTTTTGTCTGCCGGCAGATCGACACCGGTCAGCTTAAAGTCACGGATGGAGTTATCAATGGAGATCTGCTGTGCCCTAGTCAGAAGCTGGAGCTCATCACTGTTTTTTATCCGCTTCAAGGTTTCAAACAAAGGCTGATACTGCCCTGCCCAGGTGGAGTACTCAGCAATCAGGGGCAGGCACTCATCGTGCACCTGCCGCAGTTCCGGGGTATTGCAGACTGCATTTAAATGTGAAACTACCGCCCACATCTTGGAGAATTTGTCATCCGCCTCTTCAATGGGAGCCATCACGCTGTCCCAGGTGGGGTGATCTGCTTTAGCGGCTTTTTCCGTCACCTGTATGATGGTGTTACGGCAATGTTCAATTGCTTGTTTTACAGCCGGAAATACATGTTCAGGTTTCAGTGCCGAAAAGATTGGCAGACCTTCAATATGTAAAAGCGGGTTGAAATCTTCAGTCATTAAATTCCATCTCCAAATTAAGCAAGCCCTACTAAGGGCGCTGCCTTGTTCCGGCCATGACCGGAATTGCAGGTATAAAGTACAACTAAGCTACCCTGCCAAAATAAAATCCTTCCTGTGATTATGCGCAAATCGTGCCGCTCTGGCAAATCATAGTGCAAGCCACATAACCATGCCCGGGTTACATTCAGGCCTGGTCCAAGCCACAGCCTGGCCATATCCGGTAAAGCACCTACCAAAGATCTCTGCCTGCGTAGCTTTCTGCAGCCCAAAGCGCATAAAAATGCGGAATATCTGCGCTATTGCCAGGATTTTCTGTCTGCAGGAGCTTCTTTGCAGCTGTGCTAAAATGCAGGCAAAGTTTCTACACTTATAAAGAAGATATGACCGATCCTTTATTAAAATTTCAGGAAAGATTACATGAGCTGCGCCAGATAATGCGCGAGCGCAAACTCGATGCCGTGATTGTGGCTCATGACGATGAATACCTTTCCTATGAGCTGAACGCCGATTGTGAGCGCCTGGCTTATCTGACCGGCTTTACCGGATCTGCCGGTTTTGCGGTGGTATTAAACGACGAGAGTGAACTGTTAAATAAGAAAGAGCCGCTGAACTTTAAAGGCAGGGACGGCGGGGAATATATATTTTCACGGCCGGCCGCCGTATTTGTGGACGGACGTTATCAGGTGCAGGTTAAAAATCAGATAGATCCTGCGCTCTATAACAGCTTTAACAGCGCCAAGGTCAGCCCCACTGACTTTATCACCGCCCTACTGCCGCGTGATGCGCGCATCGGGGTGAACTTAAACTGCATTTCCTACAAATGCTATCTAAATTTCAAGCATGAACTGGATAAGGCCGATCTGGAATTAGTGCCCTTAAATCACAGCCTGATCGATGAGATTTGGGAAGACCGGCCGGAAGCAGTGTGCTCGCAGGTACAGATCTACCCGGACGAGTTCAACGGCTGCCCCAGCCTGCAAAAAAGACAAAATTTAGCCCGCACCCTGCGTGAAGAAGGGCTGGACGCCACCGTAATCTCAAGTCCTGAGACCATCTGCTGGCTGCTCAATATCCGCGGCCGTGATCGCCATTGCCTGCCGGTAATTAACTGCCGCCTGGTGGCCTACGCCAATGAAGCCCTGGAATGGTATATAAACTCCGGCCATTTAAATGACGATCTGCAGGGCGATCTGGAACAGCATTTTGGCCATGTCGACATCTTCCCTGAAGATCGTTTTGAGGACATGCTGGAGCGACTGTGCAATTCACGCAGCAAGGTTTACATCGATCCAGCTGCCACCAATGCCGCCATCCTAAAGCGCCTGCATGAAGGCGGTGCTGAAGTCATTGAAGGACTGGGTCTGTGCGAAATTCCTAAGGCCTGCAAGAACGATCAGGAACTTGCCGGCGAGCACCGTGCCCATTTAAAGGACGGAGTGGCCATGTGCCGCTTTTTGACCTGGCTGGACGAGCAGACTGAACTTACCAAGAAAACTGATGCCGAGAGCTTTGCCAAGGCGCTGAAGGACATCAGCGAGCATACTCTGGCCGTCAAGGCAGAAGATCTGCGCAAAGTTGAAGGTGATTACATCGAACCTTCCTTTGACACCATCTCAGCCTTAGGCCCTAATGCCGCCATGTGCCATTACAATTACCGACAGGTAAAGACGCCCCGTGCCCTAGGACTTGATCCGCTCTACCTGATTGACAGCGGCGCCCACTTCATCGAGGGCAGTACCGACATTACCCGTACCGTAATGGTAGGCAATAATGTCACCCCTGAGATGAAGAAAATGTACACCGTGGTGCTCAAATGCCACATTGCCCTGGCCACTGCCATCTTCCCGCGCGGCACCTCAGGCCTGCAGCTTGACGCCCTGGCCCGCCGCCCGCTGTGGGATCTGGGTCTTGATTACGATCATGGCACCGGGCATGGGGTGGGACATCTGCTCTCAGTACATGAAGGCCCGCATGGGATCTCCAAGCGCTACTCACAGGTGGAATTGCAGCCTGGCATGATAGTGTCCATTGAGCCTGGTTTCTACAAGGCAGAAGGATACGGCATCCGCCTTGAAAACCTGGTGCAGGTCTGCCGTTGCACTGCGCCCAATTTCTCGCATATGCTGTGCTTTGAGCCCCTGACCTTAGTGCCTTTTGATCTGCGCCTGATTGAACGCGAGCTGCTGACCCCGCGCGAGCGCGACTGGCTCAATACCTATCATCAGCATGTGCACAATCTAATCACCAGCGCCGGAACCACGCTGTCTGATCTGGAACTTAACTGGCTGGCTGCAGCTACTGCATCCATTTAAAGAAGGAGGCACCCTGATGTTATTTTTCAGAAAAGATCTGCCGACCTCACTGTATTGCCAGACCAAGTTAAAGCAATTGCCGCACATTGCGGTCAAGGCCTCCGGCTACAATATCCTGGAGCGCCCGGAGCATTTCCATGCCCGCATGCTGGAGTTGATCCACAGCGCCACTAAACGCATTACCCTGAACCTGCTCTATCTGCAGGATGACCGGGCAGGCCAGGAGATCATGCAGGCTCTTTACCAGGCACAGCAGGAACACCCGCAACTGCATATCCGGGTGTATGTTGATTTTCACCGTGCCCAGCGCGGGCTTATCGGCCAGGACAAGAGCCCGGGCAATGCTGCCATGTACTACCACATGGCCGAAAATTGCCCTCATCCGCCCGCCATCTACGGAGTACCGGTCAAAAAGCGCGAGATCTTCGGAGTGATGCACTTAAAGGGCTGTGTGTTTGACAATACCGTGCTCTACTCCGGGGCTTCAGTCAACGAGGTCTACTTGAATTACGCCGGACGCTACCGCCTGGACCGTTACCATGAGATTTACTCGCGGGAGCTTGCTGACTGCCTGAATGACTTTGCCACCAAGGCCTTCCATATCAATTTTGCCGTGCAAGACTTCTCGCAGGGACAGGTACGTAACGCCCGGGAAATCAAGGATGAGATCAAGCAGCTGCGCCGCCACCTGACCCAGATCCACTACAACTTAAGGGACACCCGCCTGCGCGCTGACGAAATCGGTGTCACTCCCTTAGTGGGACTTGGCAAGAACGGCAATCAGTTAAACCGTACCATCCTGTGGGCCATCACGGCCGCCAAAAGGGAGATCTTCCTGTGCACCCCTTATTTCAACCCGCCCAAGACTTTGCTGGTGGCACTGGAAAACGCCCTGCTGCGCGGGGTTAAGATCACCATCGTGGTAGGTGACAAAAAGGCCAATGACTTCTATATTGCCGACAGTGAAAAATTCTCCGCCATCGGCGCTGTGCCCTATATTTACGAGCAGAACCTGCGCGCCTTCGTGGAGAAATACCAAAGCCGAATTACAGCCGGCCAGCTGAAGGTGATGCTGTGGTCTGACGGTGACAATACCTATCACTTAAAGGGCATGTTCGTGGACTCCAGTTACGCCCTCATCACCGGCAATAACCTAAACCCGCGCGCCTGGGCACTTGATCTGGAAAACGGACTGCTGGTCTATGATCCCCATCAGTTGATGCAGGAAAAATACCGCCACGAACAACAGTTTATCCTACGGCACACCACTGAGATCAAGGATTACAGCCAGCTTGAAAGCGTAGAGCAATACCCCGAGCACGTGCGCCGCATCCTCGACAAGGTGCGCCGTTTCCGCGCCTCTCACATCATCAAGCGCCTGCTGTAGTACTCATCCGCTCATCGTTCCGGCACTTAAGCGCAGACTAGCCGGACAGTGATCAGCAGATCCCTGCCTGCTACCAGCACAGACAGGGACCTTGCCTTAAGTTCCCTGAACCCTAATACATTAAACGCGTCTGCTTCAGGATCATCCCCATACAACAGCCCAAGGCAAATCAACTCCGGCCAATCAGCTCTGGCAAAAAATCCGCCCCCACCACTGGATCTGCAATCTGTATCCGTCCTTACTGAGGCAAAGGAGCTTGCCTTTTACTGCCAGGTCCATTGCATCTTGATCCCGGTGCATTGCCACAGTTTTGATCCCGCTGTTGTTGGGTTCAGGCTATGGCATCCCTATATCCGCCATCGGTACCGACATCAGTGGCCGCAAGCTTGTGCATACACTTTCCAGCATACTGCAGGTAAATTCTGTGCGCATCTGGCTACAATGGGATCTGCGCCTTAAAGATAAGCATTACAGCGGGGCATGTAATATCCTGGCTTAAGCCGGCCTTACCCCGCCGCAGCTTGAACTGCTGGCACATCCAGATAAGCTTAAGCTGGGCGCAAACACTTACAGGTAAAAAGAGGGACAAGGAGGAGGCTATGAACTGGAAGACCAGGCTGTGGGTTTTCACCTTCTGCATCTTTTTTACCAGCGCCTCCTATACCATGGTGGTGCCTTTCCTGCCCATTTACCTGCTCAATCTGGGAGCTAGTGAAGACAATGTCGAGCTGTGGGCAGCTGCTGTCTTTTCCATCTGCTTTCTTATAGCCGGCACCGTGGCCCCGGTGTGGGGCCGTCTTGCCGACAAGAGCGGACAAAAACTGATGGCAGCCCGGGCAGCCTTGCTGCTCTCCCTGTCTTACGGCATCGGCGGGCTGGTGGCAAGCCCGCTGCAACTGTTTTTCGTGCGCGTCCTGCAGGGCTTTGCCAATGGCTACCTGCCCTCCATCTTGTCCATGATCTCATCCACCTCCCCGCGGGATCGCATCGGTTATGCGCTGGGAGTACTGCAATCCTCACAACTGGCCGGTACCGTAAGCGGCCCTTTACTGGGCGGGATCCTGGCACATACCTTTGGTATCCGGGCCTCTTTCTTTACTGCAGCCATTGCCCTTGGCTGTATCTTCTGCATCACGGTACTTACTCCAAGTGACAAGAGTGCTGCTGAAAAGGCTGCAGCCAAAACGGATCGCTCCACTATCCTTGATGATCTCAAGGCCTGCTGGCAGGATAAAAAGCTCCTGGAGCTATTGCTGATTTTCTTTTTCTTTAACCTGCTGATGGTGGCCATTCAGCCCATTCTGGCGCTCTTTGTCGCTGAACTTGCTGGCGGCTTTGAGGATGCTGACAACGTGGAGTTGCTCTCCGGCATTGCCTGCTCGCTGCCGCCTTTCGTGGGGGCACTGACTGCACCGTTCTGGGGGATGTTCGGACAACGCCGGGGCTTTTTCCTGTCCATGGCCTGCGGCTTTATCGGTGCCGGAGCCTTTATTTTCTCGCAGGGCTTTGCCCCCAACATTACCTTCCTGCTGATAACTTCTGCCGGTCTGGGGCTCTTCATTGTCGGCATTGTCCCGAGTGTCAACGCCCTGCTATCGCTTAACACCAAACCGGAGTTCCGCGGCCGCGGCTTTGGCATGATGACCATGGCAGGCCAGTACGGAGCCATGTGCGGCCCCTTAATCTCTGGATCCATTGCCCATCTGCTTAATTTGCATGCCCAGTTCCTGTTCTCCGGGCTGTGCATGGCGCTTTTAGGCGTGTACGCCCTGCTGCGCCACCGTAAAATCAGGCAAAGAAACGGTCTTTGATCTTCCCCCGCCCTAAAACACCTGGATTTGGCCGCCTGTCCTTTTAGTTAAGGCATGGATAAGGGCAGAAAGCTGCAGCAACTGCAAAGTCTCCGGGCTATCCCGGAGAAAATCAGACTGGGGTAACAACTGCTGCCAGCTTAATCCACTTGCCCGACAGCGTACAGACCGGGAAAAAATTCAGCCTGCACCTGCCATTCAGTCAGATAAGTCAAAACTTCAGCACAATTCAGCAGCCTGGCTCTTTGCAGGCATCAGCTTTGCAGCTATGCTAAGCACAAGGGCTGCAGCTCATCCCTGCACCCGGTTACCACAGGAAGGAATACAACACCCCATGGATAAGGTAGACGAACAATACCGCAGCATACCGGTCAAGAACATTAAGGGAGTGGGCGATCGCCAGGCCGATCTGCTCAACAACCTTGGGCTCTTTACGGTCTTTGATCTGCTCTTTAACCTGCCTTTCCGTTATATCGACAAGACCCGGATTCTGAAAATAAATGAGCTCAAGGATGACGGCCTGCCCCATCTGACTGAGCTTAATGTGCTCAGTGCAGGCTTCAAGGGCATGGGCGGCAAGATCTTTGTGGTGGGAGCCAAGGATGACAGCGGCTATATTGAGCTGAAGTTCTTTAACTGCTATCCCAGCATGGCGCGCAACTTTACCCCCGGTCGCAGGCTACAGGCCTTCGGGGCAACAAAATACGACAATTATTCAGGCTGCCTGGCCATGATGCATCCTGAAGTTGTTTTCTTGGATGGCCGCAAAGAAGTAAGGCCCGAAAAGACCCTACTGCCGGTTTATCATCTGACCGGCAAGCTGCCGCAAAAGAACATGGGCAAGTTTGAACAGGAAGCTCTGGGGATCCTGGCCGCACAGCCCTTAAGCGAGCTGATTCCACCCGCATTATTGCCAAAGCCCTATAGCCTGACGGACGCGCTTTTAACCTGCCATTACCCGCCCGCCCGCGCCGACGGCAGCCTGCCCAAACCCGAGGAGCTGCCTCAATTTGCCCGCATTGCCCTTGAAGAACTGACTGCCTACCTGACCTCACTGTCACGCCTTAAGGCCAGGCAGGCCAAGCGTACTGCCCTGCCCATTGCCTTCGATGCCACGCTGCAGCAGGACTTCCTCAACAGCCTGCCCTATGCCCCCACTGGAGCACAGTTGCGGGTAGTAGGAGAAATAGCTGCCGATCTGGCACAAAGACAGCCCATGCTGCGCCTGGTCAATGGCGATGTGGGATCAGGCAAGACCTTAGTGGCCGTGATGGCTGCACTGCAGGCGGCAAAACACGGGGTGCAGACTGTGCTGATGGCACCCACTGAGATCCTGGCACTACAGCATTATGAAAAATGCTCAGCCCAGCTCTCACCCTTTGGCATTAACTGCGTGTTCTTGGGCAGCAAGCTCTCTGCGGCACAAAGGCGGGATCGCTGTGCCCGCATCAAGGACGGCAGTGCCCAGCTTATCATCGGTACCCATGCAGTATTTCAGGATAAGGTCGACTATCACAACATGGGGCTTATCATCATCGATGAACAGCACCGCTTTGGCGTACAGCAGCGCGCCGAACTTTTAAGCAAGGCTCCTGCCGGGATCACCCCCCATCAGCTGACCTTAAGTGCCACCCCGATCCCGCGCACCCTACAGCTGGCGCTGTATTCTGATCTGGCGGTATCACGCCTGGATGAAATGCCTCCCGGGCGCACCCCGATCATCACGGCTGCAGTAAGCCGGCAGGCCAAGGATAAAGCCATTGAACGCCTGCGGGTCAATCTGGACAAGGGCGTGCAGGCCTACTGGGTCTGTCCGCTTATCGATGAGAGCGAGGAGGAGAACTTAAACTCGGTCAAGCAGACTTTTGAAGAATTAAGCCGCCGTCTGCCGCATGTACAGATTGACTTCATCCACGGTCAGATGAAATCTGATCAGAAAAACAGCGTGATGGAGGATTTTGCCTCCGGCAAGACCCAGCTTTTAATCGCCACCACCATCATCGAAGTGGGGGTGGACGTGCCTAATGCCACCATCATGGTGATAGACAATGCCGAACGCCTGGGACTGGCCCAGCTCCACCAGCTGCGCGGGCGGGTCGGACGCGGGCAGAAGCAGTCCTACTGCCTACTCATTTACAATGAGGGAAGCGCCACGGACATAGCCCGCCAGCGCCTTGAGATCATGAAGACCTCCACTGACGGCTTTGCCATTGCTGCCGCAGACTTAAAGCTGCGCGGACCGGGTGACGTGGTGGGCACCAGGCAGGCCGGCTTTGACGTGTTCCGCATTGCCGATGCTGCCCGGGATCTGCCGCTGCTGGAGCATGCCAGGCGCATTGCCGACGAACTGACCGCCCATTACCCGGATAAGGCAGAGGCTCTGGTGGCACGCTGGTTCCCGCAATACTTAAGCGAGGGAGGGGAAGCGTAATATGGCCTTCAGACGCATTGTCAGGATCAGGCCGCAAAGCCGGGGGCAGCGCTTTGTAAAACGCACCCTGCTAAGCCTTATCTTTATCCTGGTACTGTTAGGTGCAGCATTATTGCTGTTTGTAAACGGTAATACTATCAGGCAGCCGCTTGCTGATCTGTTAGCGAGGGTAAGCGGCAGTGAAGTTTCCATTGAAAGCGCAGAGTTTTCACCGCTGTACCCACAGGTTCTCAAACTGAATAATGTCAGGATAGGACAGCTCAGCGCAGGTGAGATCTACGCTGAATATTCCCTTGCCGATCTGTTTTCGGGCAATAAACTGCATTTTTACGATCTCTACATCAAGGACGCCCGCTACAGCCAAAGTGAGCTGCAACGCACCCTGCTAAACCAGCTGCCCTTTGAAAGCGTGCAGATAGACACGCTGCGCCTGAACTCCATCCCGCTCAATAACCATGCCCTAAGCGCCAAAAGTGCCAATGTCAGGCTCTATGCTGCCTCCTTTGCCTTGCCCGGAAAACAGGCTCCGACAGCCACAGCGCAAACCGCCACTGCAGATAAAGACGCCGACACAGATCTGAAGTTCAGCTTCACCTCCGGGGAGTCTTCCCTTAATGAGGTTACACTGCGCGGGCTTAATTTTAAGTCCTTAAGCGCTGAGTTTGCCGCCGATCCTGAAGGCTTGCGCCTGCCCATGCTGCAAGCTGAGTTCTTAGGTGGCACCATCTCCGGACGCGACGGCCTTTTCAAGCGTGCCTCCCGTGAATTTTCCTTTGCTGAACTCAATGCCTCGCGCCTTACCTTAAAGGACGGCCTGTCAGTAAGTGGTCCTTATACCATTAAGGCAAGGCAAGGAAATTTAAGTTCCATCTTTGTTGAGGCTCTGCCCGGCTTAAACCTCAGCGCCCTTGCCGGCAGCTACAGCGATCTGACCCTGAAGGACGGCAAGCTTAGCTTAGGCAGCTTTAAGCTGCAGGCAGATGAAGTGGCTGCGCCAGCATTGCAGCTAAGCCTGACTGATGCCTCCTTGCGTGGTAGCCTGCAGCCTGAACAGTTGGAGCTTGACTTTAAAGGCTCTTTCCTGGACGGCAGTGCCGCCGCAGCCTTTACCTTAAACAACAGGGATAAGCGCATCGACTTTGAGCGCCTGGAGTTTAAGGACAATACCCTTGAATTAAAGCCCGAGCTCTACGATTTTATCCGCAACAGTGCCAGTCGCTATCAGCTCAGCTGTTCAGATGCCCGTGCCTCCAACCTGAAGTTTTTGTCCTTTATCCAGGGGCTGCCCCTGTCCATTGAAAAGCTTGACCTGCAGGGCGCTGCCCTGTCCTGGGATGGCCAGCGCCTTACTGGCAACAGCGCCGGGCTTATCAGTACTGAACTTAACAATCTGCTGTACTCTGATCTGCTGATATCCCGTGCCTCCGGCATCGTAACCTTAACCGATGAGCTTTTAAGCTTTACCCTGCCTGAAGTCTTCTTTACCCGTTCCGGATTAAGCCTGACCGGAGCCCTGTCCTTCAATCAGGCTCAAAGTTACCTGATCCTCAACGCCCCTGACTTTGCCGCTGAAGATTTAAACAGTGAGCTCTTTGCCCATCTCTTCCAGGGGCGGCTCAAACTGCAGGCAGATCTGCGCGCACCAGGACCTTTTTCCTGCCAGCAACTACCCGCTGAAATCTACGGTAGCCTGCGCCTGAACTCAGAGAGCCTGCTTGTATCCAAGTTTGGCCTTGATCTGATAAACGGTGGCTCGGATAAACCCCTGCATCTTGATGTGAGCTCCCTGTTAAGCGCCCTGAGCGCCGCAGACACCGGCCTTTATGATCTGCAGCTTGAGGCGCAGTTTACCGGCAGCAAAGTAAAATTAAGCGGCAGTGCTGACAGCCCGTCATCTGAAATTGCCTTAAACGGGGATCTCGATCTTAAACAGGACATAATCAACGCTCAGGCGGTATTCACCTCACCGGCTGGGGACTCAGTCACCGAGCTTAAGGCGCAGGGCAGCTTTGCCGCACCTGCCTTTGAGATAAAGCCCCTGCGCCGCGGTGAATTGCGCCCTGGGCTGTTAATCCTTGAGCAGGAAGCGGCAGACGCTCCTGCCAGTGCCCACACCGCCAACAGTACCAACAATACTAACAGCGCATCCAATACAGTCTTACCTGCAAGTACTGCCAACACTGTAACAGATCCCGAGCAAACAGAGCCTAAGTCCGGGAATAGACATAACAGCCCGGACAACAGTCTGGCCGGAGCTGCCACCCTACAAACTGGAGCTATGCCTGCAAGCAGCGCAAGCCTGTCAGGCCAATCGACTCAGGACTCAGACCACACCGGGATATAACACCTGTTTCGGCGTGTTTCAGTTGTCAGAGGCTTTATCAATTGTTCTTTAACCGCCAGCTGGATCAGCTGACTTATTACATGTACATAAGAGCTGTCTAAGCCAAAACGTTCCCGTAACGACGTATTAGTCATGTAACGCCGGTTTAAGTAACTGATCACGCAATGCTCTGCACAGCAGCGCAACCTTTCTTCAGAACTCATGTCTGCAAATTCACGATGAAACGGCAAAGTCACGCTGGTACTCTTAAACAAAGCATCTATCCGTATCGGCGCCGTATGCTCATGCTCCAAGGCCATTACGATTTTATCAATGCCAGAACCACGTTCTTCACACAAGTGGCAGCGTTCCATGAACGAAGCAATAGGCTCATTGGTTTTGGAGTAAGTATCAATAAAATGCTCAATTGGCACACCTGGAGAGCCTGAATTATTAAAGACAATACTATCAGTAAAGATTTCCACCATAATAGGCAGAGGATTGGCAAGATCCTGATGGATGATGCAGTTGGCCAGCAATTCACGTAGCGCAATATTAGGCACAGTTCTCTGCAACCGTCTGACTCCATCGGCCTCAATTGCCTCCCAATGCGGAAGCTGTTCACTGATGTACAGCATAATCTCATTGAAGCCCGCCACATATCCGGTATAGAACACTTTTTCATAACTCATTGACTGCCTGGATGTACCCCGGTGTGTGATAACACGGATGAAGTATTCATGCAGATTACTAAACCTTCGTAAATCATGCGCCAGCAGCAATGCTGCCCGGTTTGTGATCGCATAACCATCAAGATTCTTAACAATCAAATTTTCGGTCAGTAGAAATAAAATTCGTGACTCCGTCCCATCATCCATAACTAGGTTCAACAATTCAGCTGCTTTGGCAACATCTAAAAGTTCCAGTACCTGTTCTGCGGTCAGACCAGCTTTAGACTGTTCCTGCAAAAAACCCAAACGGGAGAGTTGAGCCCACAATTTGCGTTCCATCTCGGGGAATTTTCTAATACTGACAGTAGTAGCTCCATTTCTGATATAACGGATACCATCAAAATCAATTGGAATGTAGGTTGCTGCATTAATCGTGATTATTACAATACGCCCGGTAGGTTCATTGCTGTTCTCCGGATAATAATCAAAAGATTCAAACTTAAAATTCGGCTGAGGATAAAGCTTTTGCGACAACCAATGCGGCACGTGCTGATTTTTATACAAATCAACATCCGGATTGAACCTTGTGCCAACAATTTCAAGTGTTTTATCTGTTACCCCAAAGATGATATAACCGCAATCTGCATTTTTTAAGGCAGCACTATTGGCAATAGCTGCTATAGTCTTCCCGATCTTTTCAAAATCCG
This sequence comes from uncultured Succinivibrionaceae bacterium, assembly GCA_944390085.1. Classification (GTDB taxonomy): domain Bacteria; phylum Pseudomonadota; class Gammaproteobacteria; order Enterobacterales; family Succinivibrionaceae; genus Avisuccinivibrio. Next base: position 8,666 of record CALXOT010000011.1, on the reverse strand, counting down.
GCACATTGGTTTTAAGTTCCAACAAATCAGATTCATAAGGGTTTTCTTTAAGCAGTTGACGCAAGCTCTGCGACGCACGCTGATCTGCTACCAAATCCATCATTTCTCCCGCCCCATCTTCTAATTTTTATTAAATAAAAAATTTTTAATAAAAATACAATAGAACTACAATAAACGCAAACCGCATATTTATGCGCTTTTTCGCCTGTCAGACGAGGTAGGCGAAGTCATTTTCGTAAAAACAAAACAATAAAATCCAGGCTTACCACAACACCGCACCAGTGCATCTTCAGGGCAGCTATAGCTTAGCTGACGCCACCATCGCATCAGCGGCATTTTATTTTTTTTTTTTTTAGGATATGGTGCGAGGTTGGGCTTGCCTGCAGTTTGTGCTTGTCCTGAGACAAGCCTTGTCCCAACTCGTTGCAACCTGGAAATACTCTGCCAGACAAGCATTGATTTCTGACAACTCAAAAAAGTTATCAGAAGCGCAAATTGCAGCTTTTTAGCGCCTTACCTAGCGGATAAAGCGTTTATCCGGACGCAGTGGTCCTTCCTTGGGGGCATCACCATTGATGCTGTGGCTCAGGGAGGCATTGTGTGTCTCTACCTTGGAAAGCACCTCAGCTTCACTTAAGGGAGTGTAATCATGCAGATCGACCCCCACATTGAGGGCATTTAACAACAGATCTGTCTGTGAATTGCAGTAGGCATTATTGTGAATGTGACCGTACAGATGGATCACCTTGTCGTTCATGCAGCCATTCCAGAACATCAGCGGATAATGCATCAGCACATAGGTATGTCCGCTTGAGGCATGCAGTTCCTTATACTGGCAGATCTCATCCACCACCTGCTGCAGCCGTTTCTGGGCCTGCCCTTCATTTACATACAGATCATGATTGCCCAGGATCAGATGCTTATGCCCGTTCAATGCCCGCAGATAATCAACAGCGTAAGGCAGCCCCTTTAAGGTCAGATCGCCCAGGATATAGACATCATCATCCGCACCGACCCTGGCATTCCAGTTGGCGGTCAGAGCCGCATCCATCTCATCAGGACCGGCAAAGGGACGGTTACAGTAACGGATAATATTAGCGTGCCCGAAATGCGGATCCGCGGTAAAAAACAGCATGTGTCAACAATCCTCAATCTATCAGATCCTGCCGGATCTCCTGCCGCCTGCAGGCTATAACGCTACTTCAGGCAGTATGGAATATTATCCTTGAGAAAGGGTGAAACTCTGAAAATTTTTACGTGAAAATGAGCGCTACTGCAAAATTTAGCGCCCAGGCAGCAGAGCTATCGGCAACTGTTCACTTAAAAATTCACGTCTTCCTTTAGGCGCCTGAAGCTGCGCCGGCTTTTCCCCGTCCGGGTACTGGAATTGCGCTGGGAGGAAGCGGCCAGGGTTTTTTCTCGGGATCCTGCTTTTTTATTGGGAAACTTGCGGGCTGCTTTAGCAAAGGTAATATCGCTCCCTTTTTCCTGACAGCGCTGCCACCAACGGCTAAAACGCCGATATTCCTCAGCATTGGGACTGTGATCCTGCAGGCCATGGCGGGCACGGGTCAGGCTGACATAGTAAAGGTTAAGCTCCTGGGCAAATTCAGCCTTGGAGGGAGCATGCTTATCCTTCTGGTGGCTGCTGCATTTTTCCTGCATCTCGCTTAAAAGCGGGAAATCTGCGGCCAGTTCCACCTGATCCCATTCCAGCCCTTTGGCACTGTGCCCGGTAGTCAGGGTCAGCCCGCCAGGCGCAGTTACAGCAAGCGGCTGCGCCCTACGGTACAGCTCCCGCAACTGCGGCCCCCATTTCTCCACCAACCGCACTCCGGCTGCAAGCTCCGGATCGTTGTCACTTTCAGCAAAAAATGAAAGATTCTCAAAAGACTTAAACTTGGTAAGCCAACGGAATCCAGGCTCAATTGCCCTAAGATCATGGTTTTTGAAGGCCAGGATGCTAAGCGGTCCGCCAAATATCGCCTGAGCCTGCCGCAACAGCCTGGTATGCCTGAGATCCCCGTCGCTTATCTCAGAAAGCTTTTCAATCAGCCCGGCATTGGTACGGGCAATGTAGGCCTGAGTGCCGCTGTTGCAGCTAAGATCGGCCTGCGAGCGCATCAGCTTGAGCCTCCTGTAATCTTCGGCATAGCGCTGCAGGAAATAATTGGCCTGATCCAGCACCCCCTGGGCACTGCGGAAGGAAACACTCAGGCTTAGGGTCTTATCAGCATTAAGGCGCTGCAGGGCATTGACCGCCCCCCGAAAGCCGTAAATGCCCTGATGACTGTCTCCCACCACAATGCGGGCACAATCATTGTCAATAAGCAGGGCCTGGGTGACTGCATTGCTGTCCTGCGCCTCATCAAGCAGTACGCAGTCCTGATTGCGAAAGCGCGGCTGCCCCTCAAGCTGCCACAGTTTGAGATAGAAATCATGGATAAGTGGCAACTGTCCCTTGCGCATGGCCTCAAAAATCAGCCTGGCATCCTCATCCTGTGGCAGTGGCCACGCTGAAAGCAAAAAGGCCTGAAAGCTTCTGAGTGCAGCTGTCAGCCTGGCAAAGTCAGCGCCGGGGAAAAGCGGCTCTAAATCAAAGGGGCGTAGCTGCGGCTGCACTGCAGCTAGGCGCGCCCGCCCGTACCTCCAGGAAAACCACAGGTAAGCGAGGGCATGAGTGGTATAGATCTGCACGTTAGCCGGAAAACGCTGGCGGGCCTCCTGCACAATAGCGCGATTGAAGGCCAGGTACAAAAAACGCCGCTTGGGGCAAGCCCTGGCAATGGCGGTAAGCAGGGCAGTCTTGCCGGAACCGGCGCAGGCTTCTATTTTCAGGGTGTGGCCTTGCTGCAGTTCCACTGCTGCAGCCACCGCCGCCTGCTGTTCCTCAGTAAGCTCCATGCTCCCTCCTGTCAAAACCGATCCTGCCTGCTGCCCTCTGAGAGCACCGGCAAAGTCCAGCTCTCAGGCGCAGCAGTCTGGCGCCGCGCGCATTATAGCAAAGGGAGTCTCCCGGCTTTCAGGCAGTAGGCATCCCCCCTTCGACATATCTATCTTTTTTCAGATAGTTTCTAACTTTTAGATTCGCAAAATATGATAGATAATGAAAAAACAGAAACACAACAGGAGGTTAGTATGCTGACTTTACGCGCTGGCCGCCCTGCCGGAACAGTTTTCTCTGCCCGTGCAGTTTTCGCACTGGCAGGCTTCGCGGTGGCGGCCTGGGCACCCTTAGTGCCTCATGTCAAAACTGGACTTAATTTATCTGCAGCTGAGCTCTCGCACTATATTCTGCTGATGGGCTGCGGATCGATCATCGGCATGATCTTCATCACCCCGCTGCTGCGCCGCTTCCCGCTGGCGCTGATTTTCGCAGCGGCAGCTGCCCTGCTCAACCTTTCGCTTTACGGCTGCATCATCCTGCCCGGACGCCCGCTGACGGCGGCCTCACTGTTTGGCTTTGGTCTGGGACTGGGCATTCTGGAGGTTGGAGGCAATATTTTTGCCTCACGCCTAGAGGAGCGCTATGGCAAGGTACTGCTGCCCTCCATGCACGGCTGCTATTCAGCCGGGGAAATCGTGGCACTATGTACCTGCATTGCCCTGCTCGGGCTTAATTTCTCCTTTTACGTAGCCCTGCTGGCACCGACGCTTTCCTTAAGCCTGCTGATGCTGTTTACCCTAAAGGAAGCTCGGCTTTGCCCAGCAGACTTCAGGGCGGACGATGACGGGGGCAGTGCTTTCTGCCTACCCCGCGGCACAGTACTGCTCTTTGCCCTGGTCTCAAGCTTAATTTACATGGTCGAAGGAGGGATGCTCGACTGGTCTGGCCTGTTCCTGATGCAAAAGACTGAGATTGATCTTAAGTTTGCAAGCTCAGGCTACATCGTGCTGATTCTGGCCATGACGGTGTCACGCTTTGCTGGTGCCGGCCTGATTGAGCGCCTGGGCACCTTCAGGGTATTGAGCTTAAGTGCCCTGGGCTGTGCCACGGCGCTGATTGCGGTGTTCTTCGTGCACAACCTGATAGCCATCTACCTGTGCTTTGCCCTGCTGGGACTGTGCATCGCCAACATCATGCCCATCTGTATTGCCCTGGCGGGCAGGCAAAAATGCATGCCGGTGCTGGCAGCTATCTCCGCAGTCTCCACCTGCGGCTATGGCGCTCTGATCATAGGACCTGCCCTGATTGGCTATCTGTCAGAGCACCTGACCTTAAGCGGGGCATTCTTTACCTTAGGAATAGTGGTGCTGCTGCTTTCAGGCCTGATCCGGGTCAAACGTGCCAGTTTCTCCCCGGCCTGATCGGGATAAAGCAAAACAAAAAGCCAGGATCTGCCGCTTAGAGTCAGCTCCCTGCATAAAGATAAAGCTCATTACTGATAGCTTAAGCAGCAGGTCTTGCTAAGCGGGAGATCCTGATCAAGGGGGGTGACTATCTGGCTCATGGTCACCCCCACTCTTCTGGCATAATTGGTTAAAAATTAGTTACAGATTTCTCTGTCATAGTCCTGCCCTGGGCAGGAGTTTTGCTTAAGGCTAAGACCCGGCCAACAGTCTGACAGCACCCGGGCATAGCAATTTAAGGGAGATGCACAGCCATGGACAACTATCAGGCCATCAGGACCAATCAGCTGCGTGCAGTGCTGTTGGCGGCACAATGCGGCTCTTTTTCACAGGCAGCCAGGCGCATGGGTCGGGCTCAATCAGCTGTTTCCAATTACGTGCGCGATCTGGAACTGGATCTGGGCTACGATTTGTTTGTACGCGGCCACAAGCTCCGGCTGACCGCCCGCGGGGAATTACTGCTGCCACAGATACAAAAGCTCTACGATGACAACCTGCTCTTTGCCGAAAGGGCGCGCGCCCTTATGGGTGTGGAAAAGCCATCCTTGCACCTTGGGATTGACTTTTCCATATATAACAAAGAGCTTTTTACCATGCTGCGCGAATTTGCCCAGCGCTATCCAGCGCTGCAACTGCGCCTGTCCCCCATTTCATCCTTTGATGTGAAGGAGTTCATGCAGGATTATTCCCTGGATGCAGCACTGTATTTCAATCACAGTCAGCCCCTGTCCTATGCCTGCCTGACCTTAGGTACGGTGATAAACCGCGTCATTGTGGCCAAGGATCATCCGCTGACACAACAAAGCGGCATCACCCGTACCCAGCTTGGCAAGTACCGGCAGATAGTGATCTGCTCAAATTTAAGTGCCAATCACAAGGGGATCATTCTGTCGCCGCTCAACTGGGAAGTAGACAATTTCTATTATGCGCTATCCCTAGTGGCCTGTGGGGTGGGTTTTGCTGCAGTACCGGAGATCTTAATTGAGACCGAGCATGATTTTCTGGGTCAGCTTACCTTCCTTGATGACAGCAAGCTCGATTTTCCGAATGCCACCATGTCGCTGATTTGGAAAGACAGCATGGAATTAAGTGAGCCCTTTAATTTTTTAAAGGGAAAAATGCGGGATTTCTATGTGCCGCGCCTGCGCCGCTCGGTACGGGCCTCACTAAGTGAGTCCGGACAAACTTAGCACAATGATAAATAAAGACCCGCCGAGCTAAGGAGCCTGCGGGTGCTTTGCGTGAGGCTTATTTTCAGAAAAACCTGGCTGCAGCTGCCCTTGCTGCGCAGCTGCGCCGTGACTTACTTGCCCTGCTGCAGCGGCACTGCACGCTTGACGTCAATGCTGATGCTGATGAGATCCTTATCTACTTCACCGGTGATCTCAATGGGCATATCCTTGCTAATAAAGCTCCAGTCCTGATCGTCATCCAGCTCAATTTCAATGGTCTGGCCTGCCATGTCAGTAAACTCGTAATGATCCTTGCCCAAGTATTTGGTCAGCCTGCCCTGCAGGGTGACAACCTGATCGTCGTAGGCATTGCTCTTGACGCTAGCTACGGTATTAGGAGCCTGATTATTAAAGCCCTGCGGCCCGCCAGGCACTGCTGAGGATCCGTCAAAGCCCTGCGGGGCAGCTAAAGCGGCGGTACTTACTAAAGCGACTGCGGCGGCTAAGATGGCGATCTTTTTCATAACTGATTCTCCCTTTTTTAATCCTTAAGTTTGTAAAAACTGTTTCCTTATGTTGTTCAGACTTACTTATAAAATTACTTAAAGTTAAGCAGCCTTGTTGTTTGTCTGATTGTTCCGGCCTATTGCCGTCTTCCGATGATGTCAGTATAAGGGGCATAAATTAGCCGATACTTAGCGGCTCAATTTTTTATGAGAAAAATTTATCAACGCCCGGCAGGTGGCTCAGATCACAGAGGTGCCAAAAAAGTGAGCTACTTCACAAAACTTTAACCTTTGCCCCCTGAGTCCTTTACCTGTGCCCCGTATCATAGCGCCAACAAAGCTGAGGTCAGGGGACCGCATAGTCCGGCTGTCAGCTGCACTTACAAAACATCATCGCACAACGCCTCAGTGAAGGCGATTTTTGCAAGGCTCTGGCTGCAAGCTGCATACGCTGCCTTGACAGCAAGCAGGCCAAGCCTTTTTCTTTAGCTGCAGATACAAAATCATGAAATTTGCGCGCAACCTTAATATCCGTGGCAAGTTAGTGCTTGCTTTCAGCCTTATCATATTATTATCCATTGCTTTATCGGCGGGTGCCCTGTGGCGGATCTACAGCGCCTCCAGGGGAGCAGATGCCCTGTATGTACAATTGCTGCAAGAAAACAGCAAAATCAACACGGTGTTAGGCGCCCTCAGTGCCGCTGACGGAGCAGCCCTGACTTTCCTGTCAGGAGATGGCAGTTCCAAAACCGAACGCATGACGGCCTTTGGCGCATTCAACACCCTCAAGTTCAAGGCAGGAGATCTGAATGCCAGCACCGCAGGTGGCCAGGCTGCCAAAAAGGTAACTGCAGTCAAGGAAAATGCCTTAGCCCTCTCTGCCCTGTTTGCCCAGAAAATTGCCCCGTTGATGAAGTCCGGGGAAGTGGAACAGGCCCGGCTGTTATTCCTGCAGCAAGGCGGCCCCCTGTCGCAGAAGATCAGTTCTGACTGCCAGGCCCTGAACAAACTGGCGCTGGCAGAGGCTGAAGTTTACGCCAATGATCTGCGCGATATGCGGGTCTTTTATTTCATCGCCGCCTGCACCGCCCTACAGCTGTGCCTGACTGCAGTCATCGCCATGTTCCTGTCCAACTACATCCTGCGCCGCTTGAGTGGACAGATTAAGATCACCTCCGCCATCGCCTCTGGTGATCTGGGTTTTGTCATCCGCACCTGCCCGCATGGCGATGAATTTGATAAATTGACACGCAGCCTGAACACCATGCAGGAACAATTACGTACTGCCGTAAGTGCAGTACGCTCTCAGGCTGAGCTGCTGCTTACCGACATGAGTGCAGTAAATTCAGGATCCCAGCAAATCAGTCAGAGCATTAACAGCACCCTGGAGCAAAGCACCCAGGTCTTAAGTGCTGCCGCTGAAATGAGCGCAGTTACCCGTTCCATTGCCTCCTCCTGCTCCGAAGCTGCCGTTGCCTCAGATCGCAGCGCCGATCTGACCCGTTCCAGCCAGCAGGCGGTGAGTGCCGCCATAAATGCCATCAATGCCCACAATGAGGAAATAAACGCTGATGCCCAAAGCCTAAGTGAGCTTGCAGAGCGTTCCAAGAATGTGGCTCTGATCGTCAAATCTATTGAGGACATTTCCTCCAAGACCAATCTGCTGGCCCTCAATGCCGCCATTGAAGCAGCCCGTGCCGGGGAAGCCGGACGTGGCTTTGCTGTAGTGGCTGACGAAGTGCGCGCACTGTCTGGCATGACTGCAAAATCCACCTCCCAGATAGCAGAGGTTACCGGGGCTCTCAAGCAGGATACCGAGCAAAACGCCCAGAAACTGCAACGCACTGTAGCCAAGATCAATGAAGCCTCTCAAGATGCCCAACAGGTCAACGAAGTGTTGAAGCAGATAGATCTGCAGGTTAGTGCCATTGACGGGCAGATTAAGGAAATCGCCCAGGCCGCAGAAGAGCAGAGCAAGGCCGCACAGGAAATTGAGGACAGCATGCAGCTGCTGGAACAAAACTCGCATCAGTCCGCGTCCTTAGCCCAGAGTTCAGCAGAGACGGCCAAACAGGCCGCAGCCCGTGTGCAGGAACTGTTACAGGCTCTGTCAGTCTTTAGCTTGCCGCAAGTCACGACTCCTGCGTCAGTGGATCAGGATGAGACAACTGCCCCGGCTACGGCAACCATTGCAGGGAAATAACCATGCACGCCGTTCTGGCCGCACTCATGATTGAGTCATTGCTGATGCTGTCGGTCTTCCTGCTCTGGCTTATCCGCCGCCTTTGACCTCCAGCAGGGGACAGAGACAAGAGCCTAAGATTTCAACTGCAACGTTGTCTCCCCGGAGCCGTTGTGCCGGACTGGAAGCTGGCAGCCTTCAGCCTGCAGAATGTTTCCTGCCATCAGGGGCACCTTACCTTGCACAGAGCCTGCAGCATGCAGAATAAGACCGGAATTTACCTGTAGGGCAACCCTGGGTTTGGGGCTAAAATAACGTTAATTAACACATGATGAACTACCTACGCACTTACGTGCGAGGTTTCGTGAAGACGGTGCCTCACTTTTAGTAAGCACCCATTACTGGGCACTTACGGGCATGTCCACAATGCCCCCATCAGGTCGGAGCAAAAAAGCC
>CALXOT010000010.1 GCA_944390085.1 uncultured Succinivibrionaceae bacterium | reverse complement strand
GGATCCTACAGGCCCTGCTGAATGATACCTGCGGGTCTGCCGTGGCGGGGCGTACAACGATTTTGCCAAGCACACCCGCTCGGCCTACCGCTCAGTGGTAAATCCAGCCGTGCCCGATCGGAATCTCCGCTTCCGCCTGGCTCGCAACGCTAGGCCTGGCTCCGGGACAGTCACCACCAAACTTAACCTTAAGGCAGAGATTCCGCAAAAACCCCGCACCCTTATCGTCTACTATTCTTACTCCGGCAATACAGAGCGGGCGCTTAGCTGCTGCAGGAGATCACCGTAGCCGATCTGATCCGCCTGGACATGCAGCACCCTTACCGGGGAAATATTTATGAAGTCTAGCAGCGGGATTTGAACGCCGGAACCTTACCGCCACTTGTGACCAGTATTACAAATATGGATGACTACGATGTGATCCTGCTGGGCTACCCGACCTGGTGGGCCACCCTGCCGCCACCGGTCATAACCTTCCTGACGCAATATGACTTCAGGGGCAAGGAAGTCTATTCCTTCAGCAGCCACGGCGGTACCATTTTCGGCGAGAGCGTCTCTGATCTGCAAAAACGTCTGCCCGGGGTTTATGTAGGATTGCTTGCTGAGTACTATTACTCAGGGGGCGGGGATCTTGGTAATATGCTGCGCCAGTGGCTCACTGCTGCCGGACTTGATTCTCTCATCCTCAATTAAACAGCCAGATAACAGCCATGAAGATAAGGCCCCGCATTGTTCTCAACAGCGTCCTGTTAGTGCTGCTGATTTATGAACTGGGCTTCAGGGTGCACCGCTCACTGTGGGATCATGCTGTGGGCGGTTGTACGGCACTTACCCTGGTGCTCATCCATCTGTACCTTAACCGCCGCTTTTTCACCGGCCTGACGCGCGGCCGCTTTACTTCTGTCCGCGCGCTGTACGCTATAAGCGCCTTGCTGCTTAGTGCTGCCTTCATCACCCTGCTTGTAAGTTCAGTACAGGTATCGGGCATGGTCTTTGAGATCTCTCCCTTTGCCTTCAGCCATCAGGCCCGGCAGCTGCACGTGTTTTCAGCCTCCTGGCTGTTCGTGCTGATGATCTGGCATGCCGGGCTGCACGCTGAACGCTGGTGGAGTAAGGCAGAGCGACAGCTTGCCTGCCGCAAAAAGTCTTACCTGCAGCGCTTTTACCTTTTGCAGGCAGTACTTACACTGTTCTATGCCTTTTTACTTGCCCAAAGCCCCTTGCTACCCGGCCTGCTGCTGCAGCCCGTGCTGGCCCAGCCCTATGCCGGCACCCTGGACTACTGCCTGCAAACTTTTGGTGCATCCTGCTGTCTGCTTATCAGCGCCCACTGGGCATTAGTCCTGGCACGCCGGCTTTAAGCACCTCTTACGCCTGAAAATGAAGCTTCAGGGGAGGCCTGCCCCGTGGTAAATGCCGCAGCTGCGGCGTATACTGCACCTAACCGCAAAACTGCATCCTTGCAGCAAGTTCCGGCGGCAGCTTACATTTATACGGGATTTACCCCATGGACAATATTTTCATGCAGATGGCCATCCTGTTCGTGATCATCGTAGCAGGCTTCATCTCGCGTAAATTCAAGATACAGGATCACGATTTTGACCGCACCCTCTCGCGCTTCATTTTAAGCGTGTCCCTGCCTTGCCTGATCCTGTCATCAGTCATGGGTCAAAAATTGCCCGACAAGGAACTGGTGCTGCCGCTTATCGCCGTCGGCATCGTTTCCTACATCGTGGTACTGGCACTGGCCTGTCTGGTCAGCCGCCTTTATACCCGAACCAAGGATGACCGTGGCCTGTATGCCTTCATGCTCACCTACGGTAACGTCGGCTTCATCGGCTACCCGGTGGTAGCATCCATCTTCGGCAATGAGGCCATTTTCTTTGCCTCGGTGCTCAACTTTGCCAACTCCATCTTTGTCTTTTCCACCGGTCCTGCCCTGGTAGCCGGAGGCTTTAAAAACACCTCACATAAGCTTACCATCCGCTTTTTCTTCTCCCCGGTGCTGCTGGCAAGCTACATCTCCATTGCCATTGTCTTCCTGGGCATTGAAAACATACCGCCCTATGTCAGCGAGCCCCTGACCATGCTCGGGAATATCACCGTCCCCGGCTCACTGCTTATCATCGGCTCCTCCATCGCCCAGATGCCTCTGCGCCAATGCTTTGGCAACCTTGGTATCTACACCATGTGTGCAAGCCGGCTGTTCGTACTGCCGCTTATCGTCTATTTCATCAGCATGCTGCTCTCTGACAGCATCATCGTCGTCACCATTAATACCGTGCTCTTTGCCATGCCGGTCGCCACTATAGGCATTATGTTCTGCCTGACTGAAAACCGGGATGAAATGTTGGTCGCCAAGGGAACCTTAATTTCCACCATTTTGTCCATGCTGACCATTCCCTGCGTCACCCTGGCAGTCGAACGTTTAAATCAGATTTTCTTAACTTAGTCTGTAGCCCCTGGCTTTTGGCCAGAGCCTGACTCTGGCGCCAGGAAAAAACACATTGACCAGACAATGCCGGGACATGAGCTGGCAGACTGCGCACAATGCGCCCTCCTTGCACACTCAGCTCAAACTCATAGCCATTTGCATGAAGACTGCCACAGCTGCAGCTGGCGCAAGGTGTAATCCTGTCACTTGCAGCAGCCAACTGCGCCACAAACTGACAGGCAGCAGCCTCAATACCAAACACCTGCCTTGCATCAAACTCCCGGATTTCACAAGAAAGTAGGGCTGCCTGCCTGCGGCACAATTCTGCGAACAAACAGCGCGCCGTTGAGGTTGTACACAAAAAAGCCAGTAGTCCCCCACCTGCAGTCATGGCCTCAAGCAGCCGCAGGCAAAAGCTTTCTGCAAGATCAAAATTGCTGTCTCCGGTCAGGGCCTGCAGTCCGCCCCGGCGCATGAACTACCTACGCACTTACGTGCGAGGTTTCGTGAAGACGATGCCTCACTTTTAGTAAGCACCCATTACTGGGCACTTACGGGCATGTCCACAATGCCACCATCAGGTCGGAGCAAAAAAGCCCGTTCCTGAATTCTTAGAGAGTATTGTACATGATCAAAATGTGCGACACCCGCCGCTTTCATCCCAGGCTCACGCAAGGGGAATTACGCGGCATTAGTTAAAAGTTTGGCACTGCATTAGCTTTACTGTTTGTTGCTGGACTAGTCACGAAAGGTAGGAGAACTGCGGACATAAATATAACGGCAAGTGCGGTTTTGCCTTTCTTCATCTGCCATGAACTCTAAGTGTGGCCGTAACAAAAATCTCATTTCATTGTTATTTAAGGAAATAAAAACAGTAAAGCTTTTTTCCTAGCGGACGTTAACAAATTAACAGCGCAAAAGCGCTGATACAGTAACTTAAAGCAGGAGAAAAGATCATGGCTTTATATGTAAATACCAACGTGTCGTCCCTCAATGGACGTCGTCAGCTTACCAACGCTACCAATAACTTAAGCACTACTTACCAGCGCTTGTCCTCCGGCTTGCGCATCAATTCAGCTAAGGATGATGCCGCTGGACTGCAGATTTCCGACCGCCTGACCTCTCAGATCAATGGCCTGAATCAGGGTAACCGTAACGCTAATGATGGTATTGCCCT
>CALXOT010000009.1 GCA_944390085.1 uncultured Succinivibrionaceae bacterium | reverse complement strand
AGAAAACTTTGGTGTGCATTTCTGGTTCAGGGGTCAAGATCAGATTTTCTGTAATAAACCCAGACAGTCAGCTGCTAAGCTAGAGTTAATCAAAAGGGTGGTTCAAGCGGGCGGTGCCGGATGGTGCACCGTATTTCAATACCTGGTCCGTGCTGAACTTTTTTGCCAACCCGCAGTGTGATTTTATAAATTATTGGTACGAAAGCGGCGGTTTGCCGCAGATTCTGCGCAAGTCGTTGCTCAGGAAGGTAATAGCTGCCAGTTTGCAGGCTTATGTAAGGGCGGAAAATCAGGTCTCGGTTGGTAATTTTGTAAATCCAACGGATCTGTTAACCATGGACGCCGGTGGGGCTGTTGTTCCAGACCGGATATCTGACGCTAAAAAATAACTATCTGCAGGGGCAGCAGGTACGCATGGCCATGGTTTTTTCCAAAGCACTGCGCAAGATAGTCAAAGCTTGCCTGGTGCAGGCCTCTCATACTGCTTGATCCGTTCCTTGGCTTATTGATCCGCTCTTGGGAAAAGCGCGGGAGCAGTGATTTTATTTGCTATAATTGCACTCTTGCACTTTTCATGACAGCAAGTCCGGTACATAAGTGGCACAGCTTAGTGGCTAAAACTGCTCAGAACGGACTTACTGCTGTTTCACGCGTTTTTATATAAAAGGGTTAAAGCCGTGTTAGAAACAATTTCGCTTGCCGATCGTGTGGCACAGCTGCGCGAAAGGACTGATGCCCTTAGGGGGTATCTTTGATTTAGACGCTAAAAAAGAGCGTCTTGAGGAAGTGGAGGGGCTGCTTGAAGATCCCTCGTTGTGGGATGATCCGGATAAGGCTTCCGCTCTGGGAAAGGAAAGGCAGGCCTTAAGCTCGGTCACCGATCGCTTTGCCAGGCTCTATCAGGGCTTTGAGGATGCCCTGATGTTAGAGGAAATGGCGCGCGAGGAAGGGGATGAAGCCAGTGCCGCAGAAGCTGCGGCACAGGTGGATGATCTGGAGCAGGTCCTGACGGCACTGGAACTGGAGCGCATGTTCTCCAAACCCCATGATGATGCAGACTGCTATCTGGACATTCAGTCCGGATCCGGTGGTACCGAGGCTCAGGACTGGGCTGAGATGGTGATGCGCATGTACGTCAAATTCGGTGAAAAGCACGGCTTTAGCGTGCAGGTTATAGAAACCACCGAAGGTGAAGTGGCCGGCATCAAATCTGCGACCTTAAAATTTGAGGGACCGCATGCCTACGGCTGGCTGCGCACTGAGACCGGAGTGCACCGCCTGGTGCGCAAATCTCCCTTTGATTCCAATAACCGCCGTCATACTTCCTTCTGTTCGGCCTTTGCCTATCCGGAGATAGACAATGAGATCACCGTGGATATCAATCCGGCTGATTTAAAGGTGGATGTATACCGCTCCTCAGGAGCTGGCGGTCAGCATGTGAACAAGACCGAATCTGCAGTACGCATTACCCATTTGCCCACCGGCATCGTGGTGACCTGCCAGAATGAGCGCTCCCAGTTCCAGAACCGCGAGCAGGCTTTAAAGCAATTGCGTGCCAAGCTCTATGAACTGGAGCTGCGCAAACAGCAAAGCGAGAAACAGGCAGTGGAGGACAGCAAGGCCGATATCGGCTGGGGCAGTCAGATCCGCTCCTACGTGCTGGATGATTCCCGGGTCAAGGATCTGCGCACCGGCGTGGAAACCCGTGACACCACCAAGGTTTTAAATGGCGATTTGGATCAGTTTATTGAAGCAAGCCTGAAGTCAGGGCTTTAACCGTTTTTATACAGGAAAAATAAAATGAGCGATGTAAGTAATGCCGCACAGGGTGAGAATTTAAACAACGAGATGGCCGAGCGCCGCAGCAAGCTCGAAGCCCTGCGCTCCCAGGGGCAGGCCTATCCCAATGATTTCCGCCGTACCGCGGTATCAGCAGACATCTTGCGCGACTGCGGAGAGTTGGCAGCTGAGGATTTGGAGCAAAATCACCGTGAGTACACCATTGCCGGCCGCATGATGACCCGCCGTGTGATGGGCAAGGCCTCATTTGCCACCCTGCAGGATATGGGCGGCAGGATCCAGATCTACGTTACCCGCGATGCCTTGCCGGAGGGGCAGTATCAGGAACTGTTCAAAAAGCTGGATTTGGGCGACATCATCGGTGTTACCGGCTGGGCTTTCCGTACCAAGACTGGCGAGCTGACCCTGCATGTGACGGCTCTGCGCCTTTTGGTCAAGGCCTTGCGCCCGCTGCCTGAAAAATACAAGGGGCTTACCGATCAGGAAGCCCGCTGCCGCCAGCGTTACCTTGATCTGATTGCCAATGAAGAATCGCGCCGTACCTTTAAGATTAGGACACAGATTGTATCCTTCATCCGCCGCTACATGGACAGCCATGCCTTCATGGAAGTGGAAACCCCGATGATGCATGTGATCCCCGGCGGTGCTAATGCCAAGCCCTTCATTACCCATCACAATGCCCTGGACATTGATATGTACCTGCGCATTGCTCCGGAGCTCTTTTTAAAGCGCCTGGTGGTAGGTGGCTTTGAACGCGTCTATGAGATCAACCGCAATTTCCGTAACGAAGGCATTGATGTCAGGCACAATCCTGAGTTCACCATGATGGAGTTCTACATGGCCTATCATGATTACAATGATCTCATTGATTTAACTGAAGATCTGTTCCGTAACATGGCACAGGAAGTGCTCGGCACCACTAAGCTGCATTACGGCAAGGAAGGTGAGGCCGGGCTTGATTTGGATTTTGCCCGTCCCTTTGACCGCCTGACCATGAAGGAAGCGGTGGTCAAGTACGGCAATGGCATCACCATGGCAGATCTCGAGGATCCGGTCCGCGCCAAGGCCTGGTGTGACAAGCTGCATATTGAAACCATGCCCGCCTGGGAACTTGGCCATTATATTGCTGCCCTTTTTGATGAACTGGTTGAGGAAAACCTGCAGCAGCCGACCTTCATTACCTCCTATCCTGCTGTGATTTCACCACTGGCCCGCCGCAGCGACAATGATCCGGATTTCACCGATCGCTTTGAGTTCTTCATCGGTGGCCGTGAGATGGGCAATGGCTTCTCTGAGTTAAATGATCCGGATGATCAGGCCGGACGTTTCCGCCAGCAGGCTGAGCAGAAGAAGCATGGTGATGATGAAGCCATGTACTACGATGAGGACTATATCACCGCACTGCAACACGGTCTGCCGCCTACTGCCGGCGAAGGCATCGGTATTGACCGCGTGGTGATGCTGTTTAGCAATAGTCATACTATCCGTGATGTGATCCTGTTCCCGACCCTGCGCCCGCAGAAGTAGCAACAGGTTTGTCTCATGCGCATGAGCCTGTGGCGCCTTGCTCAAAAGCAGCGCAAAGCTGATATTTTTCTGCTTTGCGTTGCAAAAGGGTGGGCTCTTGCAGGCTAAAATGTGCTTAACGCAGTGCGGCAGCAGGCCGCGTGACAGGAGATTTAAATGCACAAATTCCATGGTTCCCTGGTTGCCCTGATCACCCCTTTCAAAGACGGCAAAGTAGATGAAAAAGCTCTGGAAAAGATGATTGAGTGGCATATCGCCCAAGGTACGAACGCCATCGTGCCTACCGGTACCACCGGCGAAAGCCCAACTTTGAGCGAAAAGGAACATGCACGGGTGGTGGAGCTGACCGTGCAAATCGTCAATCACCGGATCCCGGTGATGGCAGGAGCCGGCTCAAACAATACCATTGAGGCCATTCATTATTCGCAGGAAGCAGAAAAAGTCGGTGCCGACGGTCTGCTGCATGTGGCTGGCTATTACAACAAGCCCAGTCAGCGCGGGTTGTATGAGCATTTCAAGGCAGTAAATGACAATACCGGGCTTCCTATTTTCATTTATAACATCCCCGGACGGG
This sequence comes from uncultured Succinivibrionaceae bacterium, assembly GCA_944390085.1. Lineage (GTDB taxonomy): Bacteria > Pseudomonadota > Gammaproteobacteria > Enterobacterales > Succinivibrionaceae > Avisuccinivibrio. The sequence goes on along the minus strand of CALXOT010000009.1, from coordinate 11,421 downwards.
CAGTGGTCAACCTGCTGCCTGAAACGGTAGCTGAACTGGCCAAACTGCCCCACATCGCCGGCATCAAGGATGCCACCGGCGATCTGGCCCGCCCCTGGATTGAGCGTTCCTTAATCAAGCGTGAGGACTTTACCTGGCTGTCAGGTGAGGATGGTACCCAGGTCAGCTATAACGTGGCCGGTGGCAGTGGCTGTATTTCGGTGACGGCCAATATCGCCCCGGCAGCTGTGGCCAAAGTACAGCGTCTGTGCGCTGAAGGCAAATGGGAAGAAGCGCGGACGGCACAGGATGAGCTGATGCCCCTGCATCAGCTGATGTTCAAGGAACCGTCCCCGGCTCCGGTAAAATACGCAGCCTCCTTGCTTGGCCTGTGCGCTGAGGATGCCCGCCTGCCGATTGTGCCGGTATCTGAACCTTTACGTGCTGCCATTAAGGCGCAGCTGCAGAAACTTGGCCTGATTGAGTAGCAAGCGCCATGACTGATAATGACGCCTTAGAAAAAAAGACGCCCGGGGCTTGCCCCGGGGAACATCACCCACGCGTGCGCTCTTTCGTGATCCGCGCCGGACGCATGACAGCCGCCCAGCAGCGGGCATTGCAGGAACTAAGCCCCAGATATGCCCTGGATGTCAGTGCCGGGCAAAAGCTTGATCTGCAGGCAGCCTTCGGGCGCATTGCCCCCCTGGTAGTGGAAATTGGATTTGGCATGGGCAAGTCCTTCGTGCAGATGGCAGCTGCCGATCCTGATCGCAATTACTTGGGCATTGAGGTGCACCCGCCCGGGGTGGGTGCCTGCATGATGCTGATTGATGAGCAGGGGCTTTCCAATGTGCGCGTGGTAAGGCATGATGCCTTTGAGGTGCTGACGCAAAGCCTGGGGCCTGACTCCATTGATGTGCTGCAGATCTTTTTCCCTGATCCCTGGCCCAAGGCCCGCCATCACAAGCGCCGCCTGATTAACCCGCAGTTTGTGGATCTGATCCGGCCGCTTATCCGGCAGGGCGGGCAGGTGCGTCTGGCCACGGACTGGCAGGAATATGCAGAAGAAATGCTGGCCATCTTTAATGCAGCACCTGGCTTTATCAATACGGCTCCGGACGGCGGCTTTGTGCCGCGCCCTGAGTGGCGTCCCCTGACTAAGTTTGAGGCACGCGGCGAAAGACTTGGACACGGGGTGTGGGATCTGGTGTTCAGGCGTGAGGATTAAGTGCCGGGGTGCAGTCAGATTCAAGCTGCCGGACAGAGCAGGCAGGCATGGGTTCTGCCATCCTGACTTATCCTAAAACACTGAAAATTTGACGGGGCGCAAGCCGCGCGGATCTGTTTGTCACGCGGCTGCGCTCTTTGCGTTAAAGTACGGCTTAGATAAAGCGCGGCAGGAGGCAGAAAGTGAGAAGTGGCCGGTAGCCACTGCCTTTTTAAGCAATGCCGCCGCGCAGGAAAGACAGATATGGAACAGCGTAAATTGGACGACAGAAAAGCAGGTCTTTGTGAGTGGTTGGCGCAGTTTTTCCCGCAGGGAGTACCTGAACTTAAATCTTTAAACGGGGATGCCAGCTTCCGCCGTTATTACCGGGTGGATGGCAAGGTGGCAGTGGATGCCCCGCCGCAGACGCAGAAAAATCGCGAGTTTCTGGATATCAGCCGCCGTTTGCGCCAGGTGGGGCTGCGGGTGCCGGCCATTTATCAGTGTGACATTGATAAGGGTTATATGCTGCAGGAGGATCTGGGGCATCGGCCTTTAGCTGCCCTGGCGGTGAGCTCAGAGTGCCGCGATTTTTACCTCAAGGCCGCCGGCATGCTGGCGCAGCTTGCGGTAGTGGACAGTACCGGTCTTCCTTTGTTTGACAAGGATTTTATCCTCACTGAGCTTGGGATCTTCAGGGAATGGTTGCTGGAGAAAAAACTGGGGCTGAATTTAAGTGCAGCTGATCAGGAATTTTTGGAAAAGACTTTCCTAAACCTTGCCGATGAGATCCGTGCTCAGCCGCAAAGTGCCATGCACCGTGATTTCCATTCCCGCAACATCATGGTGCTGCAGGATGAAAGTCTGGCGCTGATTGACTTCCAGGATATGGTCAAGGGACCCTTGTGTTACGATCTGGCCTCCCTGATTTATGACTGCTACTTAAATCTGCCCGCAGCCTTGTGTGAGGAGTTAATTGCACTCAATTTCAGGCGTTATCATGCCTTGGGCAAGCTGCCTTACGGCTGCAGTATTGAGGATTTCAGACGCTATATCCTGACGGTGTCACTGCAGCGGCACTTGAAGGTCTTAGGCCTGTTCTGCCGCCTGTCCCTGCGAGATGGCAAGGATGGCTATTTAAAGGACTTGCCGCGGGTGCTTGCCTATACCTTGTCTGAATGTGATGCTCTGCCTGATTTTGCTGCCCTGGGCGCGTTCCTGCGCCAGCAGGTGCAGGGCAGGCTGTAAGCTGCGGGATTAGCAGGGCGGTCGTACCCCCGGAAGGGACGGGGCTGCAACAACAGCTAAACTGCCAGGGACTTTGGCAGCGCTGTTCCTGCTGGAATTTACGGATGCCTAGGGTTTATCGGGAGACTTGATGCGCGCGCTAATTCTCTCAGCCGGACGCGGTGAAAGACTGCGTCCCCTGACTGACAGCTGTCCCAAGCCTTTAATTGCGCTAGCGGGCAAACCATTATTGCAATGGCATATTGAAAAGCTCAGGGCCGCCGGGATAACAGAGATTGTCATCAATTCAGCCTGGCTAGGTTCAATGATTGTGGACTTTGCTGGGGATGGGGCTGCCTTTGGCGTGCGGATCAGCCATTCGCGAGAAGGGGCTGGCGGTCTGGAAACGGCAGGCGGGATCATCAAAGCGCTGCCCCTGCTTACTGCAGGGGCTGAGGAGTTCTTCCTGACGGTCAACGGGGATACCTTAATTGACGGGGATTATGCCCAGCTGCTGCATGCTGTGCCCTATCTGCAGCAGCACTCTGATCTGCAGGCTTGCCTTTTTTTAACTGCCAACCCGGAGCATCACCGGCAAGGCGATTTTTCCCTGGCAGCCGGTAGTCCCTCTGCTATCATTAAGGGTGGGGACTATACCTTCAGCGGGGCAGCCGTTTACCGCAAAAGTGCCTTTGCAGGTCTGCCGGAACAACGCCTGCCGCTGCGCCCGCTGTTTGATAAGTGGGTGCAAAGCGGGCAGCTGGGGGGCAGGGTGCTTGCAGGCAAGTGGTTTGATGTAGGCACCATTCAGCGCCTGCAGCAGGCTGAGGCTTATCTGAGCGCCAGGCTTTGATAGCTTATAACAACTAAAATCAGGATCAGGATATGAAACAGTCATGGAGCGGCCGCATCATCGGTACTTTAATCGGCCTTATTTTCTTCAATCCGCTTACAGCTCTAATCGGTTTTGCCCTGGGCTGGTATCTGGTTGACAAAAAACGCAATGACGCGGCACGCAGGCAGCAGCAGGCCAATCAGGCCTTTACCTTTCAGTCGCAGCAGGCTCCCAATTTTGATCTGATCCGGGTGACCTTTTTACTGATGGGCTATGTGGCACGCGGTGCCGGGCGCGTCAATCAGGATCATATCAACAAGGCCGAGCAGTTCATGCATCTGATGCAATTGGACGAGTCCGCTCGCAGGGCGGCGATTGAGGCCTTTAATACCGGAAAGTCTGATAATTTTAATTTGCAGCAGGAGATAAATTACTTAAGGCAGCTTGCCGGCAGTAATTTTGACATCCTCTCCTACTTGCTGGAAATTGAAGTGCAGCTGGCTCTGGCCGACGGCAGCATGGAACAGGGAGAGTATCAGCGCCTGATTTCCATTTCTTCATTGCTGGGAGTTTCCGCGGCGCAAATGGACCGCCTGATCAGGGTGCGTACAGCTGAAATGCAGTTTGAGCGTTATGCCCGGGCTTTCCGTGAAGGGCGCGGTTTTAATGCAGGTTCAGGTTTTGGCGGAGCCTGGAATCAGTCCGGGACACAGGAGGCTGGTTCCGCTTACGGTTCCAATCAGCAGACACAGGATAACAATGAGTTAAAGCATGCCTACGAGATCCTGGGGGTGGAGGAAAGTGCTTCCTTTGAAGAGATTAAAAAGGCGCACCGCCGCCTGATGCTCAAATACCATCCGGATCGCCTGGCCTCACAGGGCCTGCCTCCGGAGATGGTGCGCCTGTATACCCAAAAGGCACAGGATATTCAGGCCGCCTTTGATCTGGTTAAAAAGGCGCGCGGGGAGAATTAAGCTGCTTGCCTGGCTTAAGCTGCAGCAGCAAACACTGCCTGCAGCCAGCACCGGTGTAGCTAACGCAAGCGTCGCTAAAATCCCGCGGTTTTACCGGGCGTTGCAAAGTATTTGCTGTCAGCTGTGGTATCAGCAGGCTGTGGTAGCAGTCTGCTCAAGCGTTGTTGCCGCAAGCTCCTGTCCCCTGCGGTAGAAATCTTCAATAAAGGCGCTGCTGCAGCCAAATTCCATGGCCTGTCCGCTTAAGGGGTGGAAGAAGCGCAGGTACTGCGCATGCAGGTTAAGGCGCGGCGCCGCCGCAAATACATCAGGCGGGGCGTACAGATGATCGCCTAAGATCGGATGGCCAATTTCCTTAAGATGAACCCGCAGCTGATGCGATCTGCCCGTATGCGGCAGCAGGAACACCAGGGAGGTGTCAGTGCGCGGATCGTAGGCCAACGGCCGGTAGTCAGTGATAGCTTCGCGCCCGAGCTTAAAATCCACTATCTGATAGGGGCGGTTTTCAAGATCGGTGCGCAGCGGCAGGGAAATGGTGCCGCCCTCACTGAGCTTCCCGGCAACTTCAGCCACGTATTCCTTTTGCGTCCGACGCTGCATGAACTGCTGGCCTAAGGCAGAGATCCCCTGGGGGTTAAGTCCCACCACCAGTATGCCGGAGGTGCCTAAATCCAGACGGTGCACTGCCTGGGCCTGCGGATACAGGGTGCGCACGCGCGAGAGCACGCTGTCATGGTATTGGCGCAGCCGGCCTGGTACCGAGAGCAGCCCGGAGGGCTTGTGCACCACCATCAGGCAGGAGTCTTCATATAGGATGTCAAGAAAAGGATTTAAGGGCGGATCGTAAACAAAGGGGTCAGCGCTCATGGCAAACATCTTCAGGAAACAGGGTACAGGGAAATAACAGGATAATAATAAATGCTAATGTGGGGCTGGATCAGGGAAATCCCCGGGCTTTTAGCCTGCAGCTCTGCCGCCTGATCTTAGGCGGCAGTTAATCCTCCTTTTGCAGATCAGCGCGCGGCAAAGGAGGCGTTTAATACCTGTTCAGTATTTTCCTTAGGCACCTCAAGGCCGAGTTCCTGATAGCACTCAGTCATCAGCTCCAGCGCATCCTGCAGATAGGGGGTATTGCGGTAGGAGTAGATGATGTTTTGGCAGTGGCGGATCGAGGAAACATAGGCCTGTCGGTCAAAGTAGTAAGAGGCGATGGCATATTCGCGCTCAGCTAGCTGCTGCTGTATATACACCATGCGCTGATAGGCATCCTGGGCATAAGCGCTGTACGGATAGGTTTCCACCAGCTCGCGGAAAGTCCGGAAAGCTTCGTAGTAATGGGTAGGATCCTTTTGTGAACGATTAAGTCCCAGGAAGTCCTGCAGGATGTCAGAGCGCAGCTGCATCTCGTTTAAGCCCTTCATGTACATCACATAGTCAAGATGAGGGCTGGTAGGGCTCAGGCGCATGAAACGGTTGATTTGTGCCGTGGTCATGGCGCTTTCGCGGGTCTTGTAGTATACGTAGATCAGATCAAGCTGCACCTGATCGGCCAACTCCCCGAAGGGATAGCGTGAATCGATGGCTTCCAGGTATTGCCGGGCGGTATCGTAATCGCCGGAGGTCATGGAGGCCTGAGCCTGCATATACAGGGCGTCTGGTGAAATATCGGGCACTTCATCCTTGTTGTAGTTTGATGAAGAGCAGGAAGCAGCGAGCAGTGCGCAACCGATGATTAAGGGTGCTGCGAACTTAAACATTAAAAAAGCTCCGGTTTACCTAAGATCAAGAGCTCAAGCCCTTATTTTGTTCAGGCCTATTCTACTACGAACTTAGCCAAGCTAAGACAGGGCAGGTATTAGCTGCATTTACAAATAAAGCAATTTTTCCCAAGGATGGGAAATCTAGGCAGCGCTTTGTCCTGCAGTTTACAGATAAGCTAGCTTGTGGCCTGAGTTACGGGCACATTATAGCTGATAGCAACAGGCCAGTACAGCCGTGCCTTTCGGGGCGTAAGGATCCTTTAAGGACCAAGATGCCAGGAATAATTTACTGTTTTTACTTAAATATTATTGTTATAGTGAGGCTTTATTCGGGCACTGGGGCGGATGGAGTAAGTTTGACGTAACTGACATTAGGTTATAAAGTAAATTCTATTCAGACCGGCGCTGGAACTGCAGTCCGGGGAGCTGTGCCCGCAGACTGCTGTAAATAAACTTTTTCTGGCACAGCTTCCGGTACTGCCATTTACTCAGCTTATTGCAAATTGCCTCAAGGCTAATGTAATGCTAAAGCTGTGCGCCGTGCTGTATGGGCGGGCTTTGTTTTGTAAATAAAGGATGTTTAATGCCTCAAATCTTGAATCTTAAAGCAGACGACAGTTGCCATGGCAAGCGTCTGGATGCTGCCTTGGCCTTGCTCATGCCTGAAAAGTCGCGCAGTGCTTTGCAGGAGCTGATTGTAAAAGGACTGGTGCAGGTGGCAGGAGTGGCTATCACCAAGCCATCCTTTAAACTGGCATCCGGACAGGATATCGTCATCGAGCTGCCTGATCCGGAAAATATTGAAGCGCAGCCGCAGGATTTGCCGCTTGATATCCTCTATCAGGATGAAGATATCATCATCCTCAACAAACCTGCAGGTCTGGTGGTGCATCCGGGAGCCGGAGTCAAGGATGGCACGGTGATGAATGCCCTGCTTTTTCATTTCCCGGAAAATGCTGTGCTGCCGCGCGCCGGCATCGTACACCGTCTGGATAAGGACACCTCGGGCTTGATGGTAGTGGCCCGCAGTGTAAGAGCGCAGCAACGGCTGGTACGAGATATTTCCCGGCATGAAGTAGTTCGTGAGTACGAGGCCATTGCTGAAGGAGTGCTGACAGCCGGTGGTACCGTGGAGATGGAGATTGGCCGGGATCCTACAAACCGTACTCGCATGGCGGTGGTGCCTGATGGCATGGGACGGGAGGCGGTGACCCATTACCGGGTGATGGAGCGCTATCGGGCTCATACCCGCATCCGCCTGCGTTTGGAGACTGGTAGGACACATCAAATCAGGGTGCACATGGCCAGCATCGGTCACCCGCTGTTGGGTGATCCTCAGTACGGAGGCAGGAGATTGCGCCATCTGCCCAAGGCTTCAGCTGAATTTGAGGCAGCGCTGCGGGGCTTTAAGCGCCAAGCCCTGCATGCAGTGCATCTGGAACTTACCCATCCGGCAAGCGGACAGCAGTTGTCATTTGACAGCCCGTTGCCGCAGGATTTATCTGAGTTAATTGCCCATTTACGTCAGGATTATACAGATCATGCAGAATTTTAAGCCAGGACTATGCCGCGTGATTGTATTCCCTCCTAATGTGGCGGCTTTTCAGACCACCAGGGAAGGCGGAGCTAGCAGCGGTGCTTACGCTAGCTTTAATTTGGGGTTTCACACAGGGGATGAGCCCAAGCAAGTGGCGCTCAACCGGATGCGGCTTGGCATGCTGTTGCAGACAGACCGCCTGTTTTTCATGGATCAGGTACATGGCAATAGTGTGCAGCAGATTGGGCCGGCCGCTGATCCCTTGCAAATACGCAGCTGCGATGCCCTGATCACGCAGGAGAGCGGTTTTGCCTTGTGCGTGATGACCGCAGATTGCCTTCCCCTGTTATTGAGCGATCTGCAGGGACGGGCGGTGGCTGCAGTGCACTGCGGCTGGCGTGGCCTTTTGGCCGGTGTCGTGGCCAATACGGTCAGCGCCATGCGAAATTTGGGCTGCACTGAGCTTATCGCCTGGATGGGGCCGGCCATTGGCACTGAGAGCTATGAGGTGGGCTCTGAGGTAAGGCAGGGCTTTGTGGCGCAAAACCCGGATTTTGCCTCCTGCTTCAAGGTAAAGGCCGGAGAGCGTTTTTTATGTAATCTCTATGCCATTACCTGCTCCCTACTGCGGGCTCAGGGTGTCAGGCTCATTACGGTATGTGAGTACGATACCTATACGCAGCCTAATTTATTCTATTCCTACCGCCGGGACAAGATCTGCGGCCGGCAGGCCTCGGTCATCATGAAAAAAGGCTGAACCGCCCTTTAAATTAATCCATCCTGCCCCCATTTTCTTAACAGCGAACAAATGGATATCAGGTAAGTTAAGACGAGTTTTTTGGAGGGTAGGATGCGATTAGACAGGTTTACGGTTAAGTTTCAGGAAGCCTTATCCGACGCCCAGTCCTTGGCTGTCGGACACGACAATCAGTTTATTGAGCCGGTACACATCATGTCTGCGCTGTTGGCGCAGGAAGATGGTTCCGTGCGCCCGTTGCTGGCGCTGGCAGGTTCTGATCCGCAGGCCGTGAAATTACTGGCAGATGAGGCTGTAGACAAGCTGCCGCGCGTCAAGGGTGTAGGCGGGGATCTGCAATTGTCCCCGCAGACCGGACGGGTGCTTAATTTATGCGATAAGCTTGCCCAGCAGAACAAGGACGCTTATATCTCCTCTGAGATGTTTGTTCTTGCTGCCCTGGAAAGCGATGGTGAGTTAAAGCAGATTTTGCAAAAATGCAATGTCAGCCGCGACAAACTGTTGCAGGCCTTAAAGACTGTGCGCGCCGGACAAAATGTCAATGATGAGAACGCCGAAAGTGCCCGCGGAGCCCTGAAGAAATATACCATTGATCTGACTGAGCGGGCCGAACAGGGCAAGCTTGACCCGGTGATTGGCCGGGATGAAGAAATCAGGCGTACCATGCAGGTGCTGCAGCGGCGTACCAAGAACAATCCGGTGTTAATCGGTGAGCCGGGCGTAGGTAAGACCGCCATCGTGGAAGGACTTGCCCAGCGCATCGTCAAAGGCGAAGTGCCGGAGGGACTGCGTGACAAGCGGGTGCTGTCATTGGATCTTGGCGCCCTGATAGCCGGCGCCAAATACCGCGGCGAGTTTGAAGAGCGTCTGAAGGCGGTATTGAATGAGCTGGCCAAAGAAGAGGGCAAGATCATCCTCTTTATTGATGAGCTGCATACCATGGTCGGAGCCGGTAAGAGCGAAGGCTCCATGGATGCGGGCAATATGTTAAAGCCGGCTTTGGCCCGCGGTGAGCTGCATTGTGTCGGTGCCACCACCCTTGATGAGTACCGTCTGTATATCGAGAAGGATGCAGCATTGGAGCGCCGTTTCCAGAAGGTGCTGGTGGATGAACCTTCAGTGGAGAATACCATCGCCATCCTGCGTGGCCTCAAGGAGCGTTATGAGATCCATCATCATGTGCAGATCACTGATCCGGCTATTGTGGCGGCAGCCACGCTGTCAAACCGCTATATTTCAGATAGGCAGCTGCCGGATAAGGCTATTGATCTGATTGATGAAGCAGCAGCTTCCATCAGATTACAGATTGACTCCAAGCCCGAGCCGCTTGATCGCCTTGATCACAAGCTGATCCAGCTTAAGATGGAGCGCCAGGCTGTGGCCAAGGAAACGGATGAGGCCAGCCGCAAGCGCCTTGAAGGCATTGACGCAGAAATTGCTGAGGCAGAACAGGAATATTCGCGCCTAGAGGAGATCTGGAAGCGCGAGAAGCTTAGCATGGAAGGCACTCAGCAGTTTAAAGTGCAGCTCGATAACGCACGCCATGAGTTTGAGGTGGCAAAACGTAACGGTGATCTGGCACGCATGAGTGAACTGCAGTACGGCATTATCCCGGCCTTGCAAAAGCAGATTGAGCAGGGCAGTGCTGCAGGTAGCAAGCCCAATGAGCTGGTGAAGAACAAAGTGACCGAGACTGAGATTGCCGAGGTGGTATCCCGTGCCACCGGCATCCCGGTGGCCAAGATGCTTGAGGGCGAGCGGGCCAAGCTGATGCACATGGAAGAGGCGCTGCATAAGCGGGTGATCGGCCAGGATGAGGCTGTGCGCGCTATTGCCAATGCCATCCGCAGGAGCCGGGCCGGACTTTCTGATCCTAATCGCCCGATAGGATCCTTCATGTTCATGGGACCTACCGGTGTGGGTAAGACAGAGCTGTGCAAGGCAGTGGCAGAGTTCCTGTTCGATACAGAAAAGGCCATGGTCAGAATTGACATGTCTGAGTTCATGGAAAAATTCTCAGTGTCGCGCCTGGTGGGTGCCCCTCCGGGGTATGTGGGCTATGAGCAGGGCGGTTATCTGACCGAGGCGGTAAGGCGCCGTCCCTATTCAGTGATCCTGCTCGATGAGATTGAAAAGGCTCATCCGGATGTCTTCAATATCCTGCTGCAGGTACTTGATGATGGCCGCCTGACTGACGGTCAGGGTCGTACGGTGGACTTTAAGAATACCGTGATCATCATGACCTCCAATCTGGGATCGGAGATGATTCAGGAAGAGAGCGGGCGCTCGGACTATGCTGCCATCAAGGAAAAGCTGATGCAGATATTGACCAAGCACTTCAAGCCGGAGTTTCTCAACCGTGTGGATGAAACGGTGGTGTTCCATCCCTTAAGCCATGAGAACATAAAGGCCATTGCCCGTATACAGCTTGACATCCTGTTAAAGCGTCTGGCCGCCAATGGGCTTGAAGTTACACTCAGTGATGATCTGCTCTCCAAGGTCGCTGATGTGGGCTTTGATCCGGTATACGGTGCCCGTCCGCTCAAGCGTGCGGTGCAGAACAGCATTGAGGATCCGTTGGCTAACCTGGTGCTGTCGGGCAAACTGCAGCCGGGTAAGCGTTATGAAATCGGGCTTGATGCACAGGGTGAACTGGATTTACATACCTTGTAAGGTCAACCTGTAAGCTGACGCAGCAAGTTGGCTGCTGCGGCACAGGCGTTAAGGGCGGGCTGACGGTGTACTTGCTAATTTCAAGGCACTGTCAGCCTGCCCTTGTGATCTGTGGTGAGGATCGCCTTATCGCAAATATTTCTTAAATGCTAGGAAACGGATTAAAGTAGCCAAAATTTTTTATAAAAAATCATGTTTAAATTCAGTTAGATATCAAGAAGTGACAAAAATTTTAAAAAATATGTTTGACAATTGTGAAAAAGTCTCTAAAATACGCATCCACTTGAGCGGCAACGCCAAGTAATGGTAAGCCAAGCGCCTACCATCGTTCTTTAACAAATGGAATATAAGACAATCTGTGTGGGTCCTTGAAGCAAGGACTGGAAAAGCAGCAGAAGCCACAGTAATAACATTGTGGTGAAGGAGCTTGCGACACAAACCTTTAATTTATTGAAGAGTTTGATCATGGCTC
>CALXOT010000008.1 GCA_944390085.1 uncultured Succinivibrionaceae bacterium | reverse complement strand
AAAAAAGCCCGTTCCTGAATTCTTAGAGAGTATTGGACATGATCAAAATGTGCGACACCAGCCGCTTTCATCCCCAGGCTCACGCAAGGGGGATTACGCGGCATTAGTTAAAGGACACGCCCAGGTGGTGAAATCGGTAGACACAAGGGACTTAAAATCCCTCGGACCTTATCCGTCCGTGCCGGTTCGATTCCGGCCCTGGGCACCAGAAGAACCCGCAGTGGTTCTTTTTTTATGCCATAATCATAAAATTATATTTTATTTTTCAATAAATTAGCTTTAAAAGCCCCACGAACTGTGCTTTTTAGTCAGTAAGGTTTGTCAGCTGCCAGGTTTTCTCACCAGCCCTGTTCCCGTAAGTTGCAGGCATATCTGCCACAAGCAAGGCAGCAGCGTCCCTAAACTAAAACGCAAAGCAGACTGTCCTCCTGCAGCTTACCTTAGTGGTCATTACAACAGGCAGCAAAAAAAAAAAAAAGGCCAGAGCCATAGCTACAGCAGGCGCAGCGCCCGCGCCTCATTGCGGGCCTTAGTGACTTGTGCAGACTGATACCACAAGGGTACCGGATAGGTGAAATCTGCAAAATCCTCACGCAGCTGCAGGCTTTGCCTTTCAGCCGCCCGTATTCTGAACTCCAGCTCCTTCAAGGACAATTTTCCGCTGCCCCCTGCACCCCGCTGCGCCCGTTCCAGCCTTGCAGCCAGGCCTGCCGTAGCGTAATAGGCACAATAGACCGCCAGCATCGCCCAGAACCGGCTCTTATCCTGATTGCCACAGTAGCCGTCAACCAGACCTGCGGCAAAACAGGGATAACTCTCCCCATCACAGGCACACAGCGGGGCAAAATCACGCGCCGCCGGAGCCTTTTGCAGGGCAAGGAGCGGATGCAGAAGCACTCCGCCCTGCGCACTTAACAAAAAAGCAGAAGCACTGACACTGCCCACACTGTACACCGGGCGCAGGCCAAACAAAAAATTCAGACGTTGTTGCAGGGAATTTAAGGTAAGCCGGTCCCCGGCAAAACGGTATGGGCTTGCAAAGTAAGCCTCAAGGCTCCGGCGTGCCTGCTGCGCCCAGGGGGAGAGCTGTCCGGCTTTGTGCCTGCCCCTTACCGGCAGGGCATGCACTTCCCTGAGGAAAAAGCCGCAACGCCTGCCTGCAGCATACTGCCCGCTGCCCGGGGCATGGCGCAGGTAATCGGTAAGCAGGGAAAAGGAACGGTACTCAAACAGGGCACTACAGGTCGCAGCTTTGGGATCTGCATTAAAGCTGACCGGTTTTAGGATCTGTTCTGGAAATTCAGGGTGCAGGCGCAAGGCGGCCGCAAAGGCTTTACGCAGGCGGTGTTCCTGATCCCGCGGGCCTTGCAGCAAAATCCCGGCATAGGCAGGCGAAGACAGGCGCAGCAATGAGATACCGCGAAAATCCTGTGCAAAAACTTTATACCTGATGCTTACCATGCCAAATATCTGCAGCTTACCTTAGCCAAAGGGACTGTTCTTGCAGGCATTTTAACAAATCAGGGCCAGGGCAGGCGTGCCTTAGTGTCCGCAAACCACGGAACTTGCTTATTTATGCGGTTTAAGCCGCAGTCAGGGGTATAATAGCGCCAATTTTTAAAAAACCTTATGAGGTGCATCATGGCCGAGCACGAAAGAGCTCAACATCCAATCGCTCAAATCTACAGCAAAGTTCCCTTTATCCTGCAAGTCTGCATCGGTTTAGTGCTGGGTATCTTAATTGCCCTGGCTTATCCTGCTGACACAGTAATCCTGCCTACTTTAGGCAATTTGTTCGTCTCTGCCTTAAAGGCCATTGCCCCGCTGCTGGTATTTGTGCTGGTCGCAGCTTCCATTGCCCGCCACTCCAAGGGCGTCAAGACCAACATGAAGCCCATTTTGTCCTTGTACTTCATCTCCATGCTGCTGGCCTCGCTGCTGGCTCTGGCGATGTCCTACATCTTCCCCAGCTCCTTTTCCGAGCTTGCCAGTACCGCCGATGACATCACACCACCGCAGGGCATTTCTGAGGTGCTGATGAACTTCCTGCGCCAGGCCGTGGACAATCCGGTCAATGCCCTGCTCACCGGCAACTACGTCGGTTTATTGTTCTGGGGCGTGATCTTCGGGGTGCTGTTCAGAAATACCCATGATCAGACCAAGAAGGTTTTGGACGATCTGGCCAAGACTGTAGGCGGTGCTGTTTATATCGTGGTGCGCTTTGCCCCCTTGGGCGTGATGGGACTGGTGTATTCCTCCTGCACTGCCGAAGGTGGTTTTGCCAACTTACTTAACTATGTCCACGTGCTGGTGGTGCTGGTATCAACCATGCTGCTGGTGGCCTTTGTGATAAACCCGCTGATGGTCTTTGCCTATACCCGCAAAAACCCGTATCCTCTGGTATTAACCTGCTTGGGACACTCTGCCATTACCGCCTTCTTCACCAGATCGTCTGCTGCCAACATTCCGGTCAACCTGCAGCTGTGTGAGCGTCTGGGCGTGCCGCAGGAAACTTATTCCATCTCCATTCCGTTAGGCTGCACCATTAATATGTGCGGTGCTGCCGTCACCATCATCGTCATGACCATGGCTGCAGTCAGCACTCTTAACATTGAGACTGACTTCTTCTCTGCCCTGCTGATGTGTGTGGCTGCCGTCCTGTGTGCCTGTGGCACCTCCGGCATCGCCGGTGGCTCATTGATGCTGATCCCGCTGGCCTGCTCCATTTTCGGCATCGGCAATGATATTGCCATGCAAGTGGTGGGCATCGGCTTTATCATCGGCGTGCTGCAGGATTCCACTGAGACTGCACTTAACAGCTCCTCTGATGTGGTGTTCACTGCTGCAGCCTGTGGCATCACCCATGGCATTGAGGACGGTAAGGCCTAAGCTTCACTTACAGTACCTGTTCAGCAAGCCCTGGTGCAGCTAACCGGCTGGGGCTAAACTGAGTCTGAGCCAGTGCCTGAACCTTTAGCGTTCAGGCACTGAAAAGCCCGCCTGCAGGAGAGTACAGGCGGGCTTTTTGCTAGCTGCTGTTTCAGTCAGATTTGGTACAGACGGCGCCTTTCAGCCGCGCCGCTTTCAGGCAGCAACACTGCCCTCAGCCGCAGGCTCTGCCTGTCCTTCCCTTTGTGCCTTGATCCGCGGCAGGTTCTGCCGGTAAAAGGCAGTACTGATGCTCTCAGAAGGCGCATCCTTCCTTTGATAAAGCGGCAGCTTTAAGGTAAAGATGGTGGCAAAACGTTCATTGTGCTCCAGATACACCTCACCCTGATGCACCTTGGCCACCGCCTGCACTACTGCAAGACCAAGTCCGGTACCGCTGCTCTTTGAGGTATAAAAGGGCTCAAATATCTTCTGACGCAGGTGCTCCGGGATCTGCGGGCCGTCATTGGCTACGCTGATATAGATAAAGTGTCCGTCAGAGTGCAGGCTTAATTCAACTTGCCCAGCTCCTGCTTCCACCGCATTGGCACATAAATTGGTGATGGCACCACTTAACGCACTTTGATTGGCCAGCACCGTCATGGGTTTGGCACCCACCTTGGAGGCAAACTTAACCCCCTGCCTGGCAGTCAGGGCTGACAGATTGGAGCTGACCTCACTTATCAGATCCACTGCATCGAGTCGGGATACCGTCTGTTCACCGGAGCGGGCAAACATCAGGATATCGCTTATCTGCGCCTCTAGGGCGCCTAAGCGCTCCATCAGCTTTTTCTGAAAGGCCTGGCGGGCAGGTTGCGGCAGACGGGCATTACCCAAATTGGCAGCATAGAGCATGGCAGCTGACAGCGGCGTCCTGATCTGATGGGCCAGGCTTGCGGCCATGCGACCTAAGGACGACAGGCGTTCCATGTGGCTTAATTTGTCCTGCAGCTGCCGTGTTTCGGTCAGATCTGTCATCTGCACCAATTGCCCGTGGCTTAAGGGCATGGTGGATACCTGCAGGCGTCTGCCGCCCCGGGTTGAAATCTCATGCCCGTCATCATGCTGCGGCCTGAAAGCCGACTCAATCACTTCCACCCAGCGCCTGCCTTCGAGCAGCTGTTCATCCAGTAGCACATGCGCACTCTGATTGGCCTTTTTAATCATACCCCGCTCGTCGATCACTATAATAGCCGACGGCACCCTGGCAAAAACTTCGCTCATTAAATCAGCTGTGTCTGACATTTTTCTCTCTCTCCTGAAAAATATCTCCCTGCGCCTTCGTTCCTAAGGCAGGGCAGATCTGTCAGCAAAGCTTAAGCAAGAAGCAGGCCAAAGAAACAACTAACTAATTTAAAATGATTTTTATGCAACAGCAAGTCGACAAAGCTGTCAGCTTGCAGTTAGGTAAGCTTACTGCCAGAAATCTGACAGGAGCCACTTACAGTCACAACTGCAGATAGCAAAAAGGCGGGTCCAAAAGACCCGCCTTTTACCTGCGATCAGCAGCTTACCTTGCAGCACTGCACTGTAAGCTGCGACCAACATCCACCGCCTACGGCAGGCGGAGGCTTCTTAATAAGCGCAGCACCTAAGCCTGCGGTTTGGTCTCATCCGGACTGGACTCAGACTGCACCTTGCCCGCATCCTTGTTAGCAGCTGCCGTTGCAGCAGCAACTGGCTCTGTCCTGGCAGGTGCTGCAGCCTCAACCTGAGTTGCAGCCACACTGCCGGCAGCTGCCTTCATGCCAGATGCTTCGGCCCGCTCGGACTCGGACACCCGCTCAAACTCATCCTCACTTTGGGTGGAAATAGCAGCAGGCACTACCTGCATCTGCATCTGCGCTTGATCCACATCCTGATTTACCCTGTTACCATGCACCAGCTGCGACAAGGCACGTTCCAACATGGCCACCGCCACGAAACGGTTGGCACAGTCACGGATGGCCTGCAGGAAGGTCAGGTACATTTCAGAGGAGTGCATGCTGACATGGCTGCTACCAATGGTATCAACCAGGGAGATCTGGCACTTGTCCACATCCCGGTTTAATTTCTTGCCATGCTTGATAAAGGCCTCCACGGCAGTACTGCTGGGGCTCTCTGCCACCTGATGCATGTCAGCTGACATCTGCTGCAGACGCTTTGCCAGATCAAACAGGGTGTCACGCATGGTGCCGCCAAAAATGGTGTGACGGTTGGCAATGTGGATCACAGCCTGATCAAGGCAGTAACGCATGGACTTTGAGGCCTCACGCATATTGGAGAAGGCCAGATAGAAGAAATGCTTGGCATCAAGGCTGCCGGCAGCTTCCTGATCTGAGTTCTTCTCCAGCGCCAGGTTATAGTATTCACGGCGCTCACGTGAAATCTGATCAAGGACATTAGATGCCTTGTTGCGGGCCTTCCTTAACTTAAATTCATTGTCATCAAAGAAGGCATTGAGGGCACGATTCAGGCACTCAATGTTCTGATCAAGGAAGTTGGGCACCGCAGCTGATACTGCAGCGAGGATCTTGGAATTGTCGCCCCGGGCCTTGACCACGGAAGCAACAGTCTCTGAAGTCCTGGCCTTGGTGAAGTTGGTACGGATGATCACCACTACGGACAGCCCCATGAGGATCAGCATGGCCGGAGCACCGAAACCAAAGAACAGCAGGGTCACAATAAAGCAAGCGGTAAAGGCACTAAGACCGGTCAGGAACCAGCCTGCGATCACGGTGATCACGCCTGAAATACGGAATACTGCGCTCTCACGATCCCAAGCACCGTCTGCAAAGGAAGTACCCATGGCCACCATGAAGGTCACGTAGGTGGTGGACAAAGGCAGCTTCAATGAAGTGGCTGAGGCAATCAGAATAGAGGCAATCACCAGGTTGATAGAGGCCCTGACATAGTCAAAGGGCAGCGGTACCTCACCTTTTTTAAGCGGCACCTTGCGGTAACGCATGGCAAAGAAAGCAAGCAGGATCCGGGGCATGCTGCGCACCACAATGCGCGAAATACCGAGGCCAAAACGGGTAACCAGACGGCCTGGGGTGGAAGCACCGAACTGCTCATGCTCACCGCGGGTGGAGCTTGATAAGTTAATTGAAGTCTGGATCACGCGATGAGCCTTTTTCGAGGTCCAGAGCGTAAGCACCATGATAAGTCCTGCTATCACCAGATAAACGGTAGAAGTACCGCTGTCATGGTTTAAGGCATCCATCTGCAGCGAGTCCGGAGACAAGCCTGAGGCCACCCAGACCTGGAAGGAATCAAGGGCTGCCAGCGGTACGCCGATAAAGTTGACCAGATCGTTGCCTGCAAAGGAGAAAGCCAGCGCAAAGGTACCTGCCAGAATAATAATCTTAAAGACATTGAACTTAAGCAGCACCAGCACCTGCGCCAAGATGCTCAGGCCAATGAAGAATGACCACAGCAGCACCGTGGTGTGTTCTTCCATGAAGGCCAGGTACTCAGGCTTCATGAAGGAAGCACCTTTAGCGCCCTTCATAATGAGAAAGTAGATGATGGCAGTTAAAGAAAAGCCGGTGAACACGCCGCCTAGGTACATCACGCTGCGCTTGATGCGGAAGGTAAAGAGCAGACGGCATAAGAACTGCACCACCATGCCGGAAATAAAGGCCACCGCCACTGACACCAGAATACCGGAGACAATGGTAATGGAGCGGTCGGATTTGACGTAGTCAAAAATCTCGGCATAAGAATGTCCGTCCCCGGCCAGCTTGAACACAGATGCACAGGTAGCAGCACCTAAGAGCTCAAAAATAATGGAAACGGTGGTGGAAGTGGGAAGACCTAAAGAGTTGAAGGCGTTTAACAGGAGCACATCAGTGATCATCACGCCAAAGAAAATTAAAAGCACCTCATAAAAGGTGAACATCTCCGGGTGGAATACGCCGCTGCGGGCGACCTCCATCATGCCCGAGGAGAAGGTGGCACCGAGCAGTACGCCGGCTGAAGCCACTATCATGATCACCTGAATGGAAGAAATACGGCTGCCGATAGCTGAATTTAAAAAGTTCACCGCATCATTACTGACGCCCACGAACAGATCGATGGCGGCCAGAATCAGCAGGAACACTACCAGCACGAAAAACATTTGCTCAAACATAGGTGGTGTTCTCGTTTAGTTGCAACAAGCTGTGCCATTCTAGCAAACTAGCAGCAATGGCTGAGACAAACTTTATGCACTATAAGCGATCAATGTAAAATCTAGGTAAAGTCAGCGTAAAGAAATTTGCCTTACTAACACTGTTTTTTAAGGCACAAAGCGCCTGCCGCCGTAAACTTTTCCCATGGCATCATTTTTTGCAGCAGGTCATGGAAATCGCCCTTTTTTTGTGAAAAAATACACGCGAAAATTTGATCTCGATCAAAAATAGCTGCGCGCTGCGGCGCGTTCCCGTGCGGAGCTCTTCCGCGCAAAAATCCGGCAGCCGGGATGGCTGAAAACGGGAGATAAGCATGATAACCGCATGTCAGTTAAACGATGACGATGTCCTGACCCTCACGCAGTTAGAGGCAGGACACGCCCTGCCCTCCGATGTGATTTGGCTGGATGTCAGCCAGCCTGATGACAATGAGCGTGCCTGGCTTGAAAAGCTCTTTGTTGAGGACGTACCGGAGGAAGATGAGATGGACGACATCGAATCGTCCTCACGTTTCCGTATCGGTCCTGACGGCGTGCATATCCTGTCGCTGTTCCCGCAGCGCCTGGCCGACGAAACCCGCGGCGTCAACATGTCCTTTACCATGCGCAAGAACCTGCTGATTTCTTTCCGTGAAGAGGACGTTTCCATTGTGCGCTTGCTGCGTTATTACATCCGTAGCAATAAGGCTGACATCCGCTCTGCCCTCGATATCCTGCTGTTACTGCAGGATCTTAAGGTAGATCAGCTCTCAGATTTAATCGAGGATGCTTACAGCACCCTCGATGAAACGGCCGATCAGATCATTGATGAAGACCGGGTGGAGGCAACCTTGCGGGAACTGGTCAAGCAGGAAGAATTAAACGGGCAGATCCTGCAGGCTCTGTACGATACCCGCCGCGCGCTGCGCTTTGTAAAAAAGAGCTTTGAGACCACCCTCGATGACCGGCAGAACCGCAGCATTGACGAGGTCCTGAACGACATTGAGTCCATCTTGCCGCATACACAGTTCCTAGCTGCCAAGATTAATTTCCAGCTTGAAGCCTCTATGGGCTATACCAACCACAAGCAGAACAAGATCATCAAGATCTTCTCAGTGGCGGCTGTAGTCTTCATGCCGCCCACCTGGATCGCTTCCATTTACGGCATGAACTTCAAATATATGCCAGAACTGGACTGGCACTGGGGTTATCCGCTCTCCATCGGCATGATGTTCCTGTCAGCTGCCTGCACCTACCTGTTCTTCAGGAAAAAAGGTTGGCTGTAGCACAAAGGCCTGCTAGCACGAAGAGCGGTGCAAAGCTGCCCGCCCTTTTAGCATAAAAATCAAAGTGTTTTGATAAAATCAATTTCGCACAATTTTGCTTTTAGCGCGTTGTATTTTTGACGTCCTCACCGGCCTAAAGGCCGATGATTCCTACTGCTGATATGAGTGACCTCTCTGTCAAGGGGGTATTGGGAAGATTTTTTAGCGTTCCTTTGGGAGCATTGCACTGGGCTTGACCACTCTGATATTCGAGGGTTGGTTACCTCCAGGCCAATGGTTTCGCCGTGAGCTCCGCCGTCTAAAAACTAGGATCGTCAATAATGACGCCATCATAGCAGTAACGCGGATAGCTCAACCGAATGCCCCTTACAGGCTTCTAAAAAATCTTCCGATACCCCCTAAAACCTCAGAACCCTATAGTATCTCCTCTTCCTGCTATGCGGCCGCAGCCGGCGAGAAGTCCTTCATCATACCGCAGATAAAACAGCCAAGCTCGCGCGCCACGGCCGTCACTGCTACGTTGCGTGATTTGCCGTGCTGTATCATGCTGTCAACAACAATTTAAAACTGATCCATTTTTTTTATAAATCACCGGTCCAAATTTGATCCGGCGGTAATTGTTTTTCATTGCTTTTAGGTAATGAACTGCCAAGACAAATTGAACCTGCAAGTCTTTTTTCTCTCAATCTGTAACTGTCTCCTTGTATTTGTACTATATGTGAATGATGCAAAAGCCTGTCTAATAATGCCACCGTTAAAGCATTGTCATTATTAAAAGCTTCCGTCCATTGTCCGAACGATAAATTCGTTGTAACAATCACACTGCCGCTTTCATAGCGTTTGGCTATAACTTCAAAAAATAACTTCGCTTCCTCTCCGCCGAAAGGCATATAACCGATTTCATCAATAATCAATAAGCGAAACGGTTGTATCGCCCGCTGAAAATAAGTTTGCAATCGATTCTGCCTTTTTGCCGTACTCAACTGCAGCATTAAATCAGAAGCTGTAGTAAACCGGACTTTAATCCTGCTGCATGTTGCTCTGTACCCTAAAGCTTTGGCCAAGTGGGTTTTGCCGGTGCCGCTCGGCCCGACAAAAACGACATTTTCCTTCCGCTCAATAAAGGCCAAGGTATTCAATTGCTCAATTTGCGTCCGGGAAACGGAAGACAAGCTGAAATTGAAACCGTCTATAGTTTTCAGTGTGCCGAAGCCGGCAAACTTAATATACATGTTTTTGACTTTTTCATGCTTTAAACTGACTTCCTGTTTCAGCACACTACATAGAAAATCACCGTAAGACAGCTGTTTTTCAACCGCTTCCTGTGCACAGGCATCCCATAGGTCAGGAAGGTTGGGTAAACGCAGTTCTTTAGCTAATGCGCTGATTTGTTCATGCAGTAAATTCATGCCGCACTCTCCTTACGCTGCAACAACTCATCAAAGATGCGCGGCGAAGGTTGTAAATTCAGTACGGCGGAAGCTTTTCCGGACACGGGGTCCGGTCCGGTTTGAACATTGTTTTCAGCAGTGATTGGCAACAGCGCCGGCAGCGGCATAAATTGCGGTATTTCATGCCTGAATAAATCACACGGTCTCTTACCGGTGGTTCCGTGGATGCGACAATTAGCTTCATCATTAAGCCACACTTTGGCTTTGGCGTTGAGTAAGTCAACGTCAGCAGCGAGCTCGGTCGGTCTTAAAGCTGTCAATAACGGAATCAGGAAGCTGTGCTTAAGGTAATGATTAAATCTTTCTACTTTGCCTTTGGTCTTGGCCCTATAGGGTTTGCAGGGCTTTAATCTGAAGGCATAGGCTTTGCTTAAATCAAGCAGCATATCATTGAATTTATGCTCGCCTTCACCGTAAGCGTCTCGCTGTACGACTAAAGCTTTGGCATTATCAAACAACAGCTCTTTGCTTACTCCGCCGAAATAGTTTAAGGCATTGACAATACCTTGTCTCCATGACGCAACTTTTTCATTAGGGAAAAACTCAACGTAGCAATAACGTGAATAACCTAATGTGGCTACAAAGGCTTTATATTTTTTCTTGCCGGACTTTAAAGTAGTAAAGTCAATCTGCAGCTGCTGTCCCGGCAAGGTTTCAAAACGAACCGGTTTCTCCTCTTTTGTTTTAGGCTTAAATTGACTAATATAAGTTCTGAGTATGGATATCTGCCCCGTGTAGCCCTGTGTGCGAATTTCTTTGAGCAATACGGTCGCAGGTATCCACTCCGGCTTGGCTGCCTCAATCCTCTGTTTTAAATAATCCTTAAACGGGTCAAGCTTGCCCGGACGGACTGCTCTTTTGGCGTAATGGGGCAAATCAGGGGTTCTTATATATTTACGTACCGTGTTAATGGAAATTCTATTTTCACGTGCTATTGCTCTTATAGATTTTCCTTGTCGATACAAAGCTAAAATATCCACAAAAATCTCCTTGGTTATCAAATGATCCTCCTGTTTTATAAAAAGGAGGATCAATTTTACTTCGCTCTTTGTGGATCATTTTTACACTGTTGGTGACAACAAAAACGTATCGCTATTACCAAAGCGGGCAACAGTCATATCCGTAAAGAGCTGATAGAGGCAGCACAAAGCATTTGCCGGGGATTACCCGGATATAAGAGCAGGGCACTGCTTGCACGGCAGCAAGGTAATGATACAACCGTTATCAATTATGCCGATAAGGCAAGCGCAAGGCTGCGCCGCAGGTATTACAAACTTGGAAGGTGCGGTAAAAAACATAATGTTGCCGTAACTGCCGTAGCCCGGGAGCTGAGCTGCTTTATTTGCGGCATGATGAACGGGTTGACTGAAGTACAAATTAAAAAGGCTTAACCGGGTAAAGGATAAGGAGGAAAGGTACCTGAACACAGATAATATCTCCAAGAGGTCTTGAGGCCTGCCATGGTTCGGATATCCACGAAAAAACTATGTAGG
>CALXOT010000007.1 GCA_944390085.1 uncultured Succinivibrionaceae bacterium | reverse complement strand
TTTTAACTAATGCCGCGTAATTCCCCTTGCGTGAGCCTGGGGATGAAAGCGGCGGGTGTCGCACATTTTGATCATGTCCAATACTCTCTAAGAATTCAGGAACGGGCTTTTTTGCTCCGACCTGATGAGGGCATTGTGTACATGCCCGTAAGTGCCCAGTAATGGGTGCTTACTAAAAGTGAGGCACCGTCTTCACGAAACCTCGCACGTAAGTGCGTAGGTAGTTCATGCGTGACCTTTCCGGTGACACTGGCAGGAAGAGCTGCAGGCAGCAGTTCCTTATAAAATCAGAAATGAAAACAGGCTAAAAAAGCAGGAAGGACACAATGAAAGTCTGCTGTCTGCCCCGGCGTCCGCCGGGCAACCGGGAATATGCCAGGGGCAGGAACGCCTTAGCGCTTACATAAAGGTAGTGAAAAGATCCGGAACTTTGGCTTTGAACTTCAGCATTTCGATCTCTCCGGTTATAGTACGCCTCTGATCCCTGTAGCATTGTACCGTGTTGTGGCTTGCTCTCATCTTTAAGCTGGTGAGATCAGCAACATAGAAATAGAGCGCCCCCCTTCAGTCAGGGCATGCTGCCAAGAACGCAGGTCAATCCCCTCCTGACCGGCTAAATCCTCATATGCAGATCAATCATGTTTTGCTCCAGTCTGGGTAAAAAAGGGGCAATAAACCAGTAGTAAAATACGCAGGCTCAATCTTTGGTTTACCGTAGCCTCTACATGCCATCCCAATCCATTACAGGAATGAAATCTGCCTGCCACAAGTAAAGCATTAGCACTTCTGATTCACACATTTCTATTCGGCTATATTGAGCAGAAAAGTTTTACTCAGGCATACCTTGTTTAGTAATAAACCCAGAAATCTACAATCAACACTATGATCCAGGCGATATTATGCACCGCATTGCCAAGGGCAGTGAACTTTAACTCAGGAGCCAGCACCCTGGGATCGCGGCAGTTTTTCATCACCCGGATCACTGAGGCCATCAGCGGGATGAGACCCACCGCCAGGATGGCAAATTCCCAGAACTTGTGAGACAGGAAACAGGCGGCAAAAGAAGTTAACACCGTCACCGCAAACAGAGCGGCATGATAGATGGCAGAAAGGCGGGTGCCCAGACGGGTGGCCAGGGTACGCTTGCCGCTGATCTTATCCTGCGCGGCATCACGCATATTGTTTACATGCAGCACCATCACCGAACCCGCTCCCAGGCCGAAAGCCAACAGCAGAGCATCGGGATAGATTTCAAGGCCGCCTCCGCTTGCATTGGTGATCATGATCTGCGGGCCTAAGACCGACAGCAGGCCAAAGAAAATAAAGACTGAAATATCACCAAAGCCCTTATAGCCGTAGGCCATGCCCACGGTATAGAAAATGGCGGCCACGATGCAGATCACCCCGGCAAAGAGGAACCAGGCCAGGACACGGATATCATTGCCCAGGGTCATTACCACGGCACCAAGGCCACACAGGCAAGCCAGCACCGTCACTACCGCCATGCCTCGGCGCAATTGCCGTACCGTAATGGATCCGGTCATGATGGCACGGATAGGCCCGAGTCTATCAGACCGATCTGCGCCGCGGAAGGCATCACCGTAATCATTGGCAAAATTGGAGAGCACCTGTAGCAGCACCGCCGTCAGTACAATCAAAAAGGCCGCAGCCAGATTGTATAGATTAAAAGCACCGTAATAAAAACCCAGCGCACAGCCTACTGCCGTATTGGTAGCGCTCAACAACAGGGTTCTTAATCTTGCCTCCAGCAGCCAGTCCTGCAGCATGGTTCCTCCTTGTGCAAACCTCACCTGGTTTTGGCAGGTTTGCCTGCTAAATTCCACATAACACCCGAAAACAGTCCGCTGTTATCAGGCGCTTATTGTACCCTAAGCCAGGGGGGCTGTAAGACGCGTCATGCCGCAATCTGAAGGGATCTTCTCTTCTTTGCGATCCGCTTACCTACATTCAGCTTAAATTTGCCTCTCAAAAAATGGCCATTTTTATGGGTAAAAACACCATATCTATTTGCTCGATCTTTTTTTATTTCTGGCATAGGCTGAAAGCTACAGACACCTCAAGTAAACAAACAGAAAGGAGAAGCCATGTTCCGTAAATTGTTCCATCACCTGTCCCGGCCGCAGCCAGCTGACACCGGGAATCCCAAGTCAAGGAGCCTTTACTGCCCTGTCCCCCTGACCCTGGCCATGGTACAGGAGCGGGCTGCCCAGCAACACAAACAGAAAAACTCCCGCAAGCTGCAGCTGGTAAGGCTGCACTCTGCCTTTGCAACGCAATTAGATCAGCTAGCACAGACTACCACCGACCTGGCAAGCACCTGCGCAGCTTTACCCACTTTCCCGGCTGCCGCCCCGCTGCCCTCCCTCTTTGCGCCACTGTACAGCGTCAGCCAGTGCGGCACTCGTGCCTATCTTAAGCGCAGCGAACTTGATCTGCTCTCCTCCTGTTCGGCCCTGCTTGAAGAACTACGCCTGCAGCTGTGCCTGAGCCCTGAGGACTTCAACCGTCTGATCATGCCGCTGTTACAGGCCTTGGCCCGGAACGTATCGGTAGTGCCGGCCTCGCAGGGTCATCATGATGTGCAAAACGGCGGCCTGCTGCGCCACTCCCTGCTCTGTGCCCTGTGCGCAGTCAGCACGGCTGCGTATAGCGAAGCTTTTGGTACCCTTACAGCAGAGCGCGGGGAGCTGCCAGCGGCAAGCCCCGAAAGCGCCACTCTGGCTCTGTGTGCCCTGGCCTTATGCCACGATCTGGGCAAAATCGTCACCGATCTTAAAATCTATGCCGATGACGGCACCTTGTTTGAACCGGGAAAACAGAGCCTGAGTGAATTTTTATATACAAGGAACAGTACTTTTGCCCATGTGGACTTTGTGCGCGGACGCGGAATAAAGCACCGTCTGTGTGAGGAAGATGACCTAAAGATCTTATCAAAGCGGGTCTTATCAGCCCTGCCTGAACCGCTCTTTACCCTGGTCTGCAGCCTGATGGTGCAGGATGATCCATTTACCAGAATGTGCCGGCGCCTGATAAATGATGCCGATCGCGAGGCCGTCAAGGCCGTGCGCACTGAGGTCAAGGAATACCTGGATCTGCCTTCCTTTATCTTAAGTGAGATAGCAACGCAGCTTGCCCACCTTGAATTTACAGGTTGCGATCTGGAAAACGGAGTGATCCTGACGACCAAAGGTCTGTTCTTTTTTACAAAATCCCCCCTGCTCTACCGCTTGGGACGGCAGTATGAACAGCTCTTTTCCCAGATTGAGACCGCTGAGGGCAAGAATCCGACCCTGCAGCTTATCACCAATCTGCGCACTACGGGCTTGCTGTTATGCCCCGAGGTCTTCCGCATGAAACAATGGTGCAAGTTTTTCATCGGATCTGACATCTGCTTTGCCCGCGGCATCTTCATTGCCTGGCCACCTGCCTGGTACCCCGGTCTTGAAACCGTCAGCAGCGTGATGCTCGGGGCTGATGCCGGTGAACTGGAAGAATTGCGCCAGCACCTGGAACAAAAATACGGTGCAGATCCGGCCATTGAGCTCATCATCATTCCTCGCACTGCCTATGCCCTAAGTCCCGATCCACTGCCTTATCTTGATGTGGAAAAACTATCCCTGACTGAGCATGGTGCATCAGGACGCGCCGCCCGCATCCCCGCCCGCCCCTGGTCCAGTCCGCTGCTATCTGATCTAAAGGAGCCAAACAGCTTAAAACTGGAGAACAGTAAGTCCGCTAAACCATGTAGGGATCCGGGATCTACTGCCAACAGCTGCAACTGTGCTGATCCCGGCGCCGATCCGGGGATCAATGCCTGTTCCTGTGTCCCGCTTGCGGACAGCCCTGGCTGTGACAACCTTAAGCCGCAGCTTAAGGACTGGCTTGCCTGCGGCAGACGGCATTTCCTGCCTTCCTGCGAGCCTGTTGCCATATCAAGGCTGCTGCAGGGAGATGAGGGTGAACCAAAGCCTGCCTCCTTAGCTGCTAACGAGGAAGCACTTGTCGATCAGGGCACTGCCTTAAGCCTGATGTGTGCTGCCCTGCTGCGCCGAGAGATGTTACAGCGCCCACACCGGGAGGAAGATCCGCTGTTAAGCGCATTGTGCTCTTTATGTACCTCCCAGGCCATCCGCGGGATCAAGCCCCCGTCCCGGCAAAGACGCACTGCCCTCAGGAAGCAGGGCAGCATAGCAGCCAAAAAGAGCAGCCCGGAAAAGAACGGTGTCATGCAGCCACAAAGCTCTGACTGTAATGCCTTACAGGCATCACCTGGCGGCTGTGATAGCTACCATGCAGCTGTTTCCCGGACAGATTCCGGAAAACTGACTGCAGCTGCCCCTGCTGAGCCAGCCCAGGCGGCACCGCCTGTAGCAGATGCTGCAGGCGAGATACAAACACCCAAAGCCGGCTGAGCTGTAGGTTCAACACATCATTACTGTAACCCCAAAAACTATAACCGGTGCCCCTGGCACCAAGGAATGAACCATGACTGCTTTTCCCTTAAAACGGGGGCTGATCAGGGGTGTTGCCGCCTGGCAGCGCTCAGATCCCGGCATCGTCCCCTGCCTGCAGCAGACCCTCATTTTAGCTGTCCTGTGCTTCATCACGGCACTGTGCTTCAGAGCCGCAGGTTTATTCATCATCTGTGCCCTGCTGTTGCTGCTAACCCTGCCGCTGTTGCGCCATGTCCTCAAGCTCTGTCAGGAAGCCCAGTACTTCAGGAAAATGCAGCGCGCAGACTTACTGCCGCTTTACGATCTGTTCTGTCGCTGCCAGCCTCAAGGCAAGCAGCAAAAGGAGCTGAAGCGGGCCCTGCCGCCATTGGATCAATTGGCGCAGCTGCGCTCACCACGCTTTTGGGAAAGCTCCGGCAGACCATTGCTGCAGGGCCTGCAGCAGGCCGTGTATTTAGGCGAAGGCTTTGAGTGGGATACGGTACATTTAAATGCCTTTGAGCTGCTTTATCAGCGCAACGAACCCTCAAGCTTCTTTGCCTATCCGCGCGGGGAAGTGATCCACGCCTTAGGGCGCGATCAGCTCGCCCCGGTATTGCTGCCCTGCTCTCACCTTACCTCCCACGCCCTGATTTTCGGTACCACCGGCTCAGGCAAGAGTACCCTGTTATCCCTGTTAATCATCCAGGCCCTGCTGCGCCGTGAGTGTGTGATTGTGCTTGATCCAAAATCCGACAGTTCCCTGATTCAAAAGGTCTGTGATGTGGCCACCAGTATTGGCCGGGAGGACGATCTGCACTTCCTGGACTTAAGCGGCGGTGCCAATAATGTCAGACTCAATCCTTTAAGCCGCTTCAAACGCTCAAGCGAGATTGCCGAGCGCCTGACGGCCTCCATGTCCGGAGAGGGAACTTCCCTGACCTTTAAATCCTATGCCCAGAACGCTGTCAGCGCGGCAGTTTCCTTACTGTTGTTGTTACAGCGCCCCATCACCTTAGATGCGGTACGCGGGATCACGGCCCAACACCAGAATTTTGCCCGCGGGCTGCTTGAATATTTGGATCTTGAAGTGCAGCACCTTAACCGTGAAGACGCCACCCTCTATTTAAACCGCATCAAAAAGGGCTATTGCCCGGACACTGCCAGTGCCCAGGTCCAGGCTGAGCCCATGACAGGTGTCAGCCCGGGGACTTCACGCAGAAATACCCGCAAGCGCCTGCTTAACCTGCCTAAAACAGAACATTTAATCAGTTTCTATCAGTGGCTGTGTAACAAAAACTACGTCAGGCGCAGTGAGCATTTCTATGCGGCTGCAGATGCTGCGGCCATGGATCCCTCCTTTTACGCTAAGGTTACGGCAGCCCTCAAACCCAGGCTCAACCTGCTGACCAACAGTGATCTCAAGAATCTACTCTCCGATGGCGAAAAAGGGCTTACTTTAGCGCAGTTAATCCGCCGGGGCGGTATCCTCTACGTGGCTTTAAGCTGCCTGTCAGACTCCACCTTAGGCAGCGAAGTGGGCAAGCTGGTAATGGCTGATATCCGGGCGATAGCCGGCAACGTCAACGCCCAGAACGCCCGCCCCCTGCACGCCAAGTTAAACCCAGGGCAAAATGCTTTCGATCCGGGCTTGCGTGCCGCCTCAGGACGCATCAATGTTTTTATCGATGAGGCTTCAGAAGTGGTGGATAACAGTACGGTGCAGCTGCTCAACAAAGGCCGGGGCTGCGGCTTTGCCCTCACCCTGGCCACACAGAGCTTTGCCGATTTAAGCGCCCGTTTGGGTCAAAGCGGAGCCCAGCAGGTGGCAGCTAACTGCAATACCTTAATCTCGCTGCGAATCCTCGATCTGGACAGTGCCATGGCAGTATCCGGCTCTTTCCCAGCGGCACCGGCCGAGGATATTTCCTACGGCATCAACTATCAGGAAAACGGCACCGGCTTAGGCTACGGCGGCATGAAGAGCGTGGACTACCATCAGATCTCCTTGGTGCCGCCTGCCCTGCTCTCGGCCCTGCCTGATTTCCATTATGTGGCCCGCCTGGCCGACGGGCGCATCATCAAGGGCAAGGTACCGCTTATCACCCTGCCACAGGCCACGGCACCTGCCCAAAAGGCAGCAAATGCGGCAGTTCAGGCCGCCTAAAGTCAGAACGGAGGACAACATGGTAAATACTTTTTCCTGGCTGCGTCTTTTTATCTTAGGCGGGCTGTTTATCTGCGCCGGCGCAGTGCTGACTGTGGTGAACACCATCTCCGGGCTGCATGTGGCTGATCCATACAACCTGATCCTGCTGCAGGTACAAAGCGTCAGCGCCCTGTCCCTGCTGCCGGCAGCCACCCTGATTGATCTGGTCAATTACTGCTTTGGATCAACAGGGGAACCCCTGCCGCTGCGTGCAGGCATGGATCCGGGCTCCCTGGCTTTAATCGGCTATTCGACCTTTATCAATGCAGCCGGGGTCTTCATCGGCCTGCTGCCAGGGCTATGTGCCCTGGGCTGGTGCTCGCTTAAATGTGCACAGATCTTAAAACACCATTATGTGTTTGCTCTGCGCAATCCCATCAATCTGCTCAATGGCTGCTGCTGGCTGCGTGGCTTCAGCCTGCTGTTCCTGAGCCTGGCTGCCGCCTTTCCCTCACCGCGCTCAGCCTTTGTGACTGCCGCAGCCTTTTGCGTCCTGACAGTGTGTGAACTCTTCATCATCGCTTTCAGACACTTCAGTCCCTACTGATCTGCAGCTGTGTCCCTGTTACCGCTGCAAAGCCTGAAGCTATTCCCTGCTGTTGCAGGCAAGCAAAGCTTGCCTGCAGTCATGCATTACTCAGGACAGCCCTTACCACTGTCCTAAGGCTGCACACAAATGTGCACTGACGCCGGCCTTCAGGGCTTCATCGCTGATCACAAACTTGTCTGAATGATTGTTGGCCGTATTCACCGCCCCAGGGGCATCCACACCAAGGAACATGAATACTGACGGCACCTGCTGAGCAAAAAAGGAAAAATCCTCAGAGGCTCCGGGATTCCAGTCAGATTGCTCCGCCTCAAGGCCAAAGGACTGCAGGGCCCCGACCAGACTGCCGGCAAGGCCCGGATCGTTTATGGTCACCGGATAAATTTCCAGGATCCTGGTCTGTGCATTTGCCCCGGCTGCCAGAGCAGTATGCTCTGCCACCTCCGGAATGCGCCTTAACAGTACCTTGCGGATCTCAGGATCATTGGAGCGGATGGTTCCCTCAAGCTCGGCACTGCCTGCCATCACATTGGAGGTACTGCCAGCCTGCAGCCTGCCCACCGTGATCACCCCCATGCCACGGGTCAGATCGATATTGCGCGACACAATTTGCTGCAGATTCTGTACCAGTGCTGCTGCGGTCAGCGTGGCATCCACCCCACTCCAGGGCATGGCTCCATGCGCCTGCCTGCCATTGATCCGGATCCTGAAAGCATCCACACTGTTAAGGGCAGGGCCTGAGGCAATCAGCAGTTTACCCGCAGGTTGCCTGGCCATCACATGGATCCCGAACATCTGCTTTATCCCATAACGCTCAAGCACTCCATCCTCCACTAAAGCACGGGCTCCTGAAAGCTTGGGTACAGCCCGGTCATAAGGATTTTCCAGGGAATCACCTTCCTCGGCAGGCTGGAATACAAAGATCACGCTGCGGGGAATGGCCTCGCGATGCTGTGCCATGATCCTGGCAGCAGACAGCAGCATCGCCATGTGGGCGTCATGCCCGCACATATGCGAGACATCAGCTTCCTTGCCAAAGAACATACCTTTGGCCTTGCTGGCATAATCAAGACCGGTATTTTCCTTAATCGGCAGCGCATCAATATCAGCCCGCAGACCTATGGCATTGCCCTTGCCGGGATTGAGGATACCGATCACTGCAGTAGGTGCGTGTGCCGTACCCTTTACCACCTCAATCCCCTGTGCCCTCAGGAAATCAGCAATGTAAGCCTGCGTGGCATATTCCTGATTGCCAAGCTCCGGATGCTGATGCAAGTAATGGCGCAGGCTGACGGTCTGCGGATACTCCTCCTCAACTGCCTGCTGCAGCCACAGCGGAGCCTTGCTGGTACTTACCTGCACACTGACAGCTAAGCCTGCACTTTGCAAACCAGAACTGTCAGGCACTTGCTGCTGATACAGACCAGTGCAACCTACAAGCGCCAGAGCCATGCCCCCTGCCAGCAGCGTCCGGATAAAACGCCATGTCACATTTATTGATTGTCCTGCCACCATCCGCATTACTCTGTCCTCCACTGGCTTAATCCTATCCCTGAGCTGCCCGGCTGCGTCTTACCTTAGGGCAAAGTCCCCGTTTCTGGGGCTGTCTGTTGAGTTGCGCCGGATGACGCATCTGTTCCCGCCTGCTCGGTAGCCCCGCTATGTACATCCGCCTCCTGCACCTTGGTGGCAGATGTCACCGCATCCGGCGCTGGACTTACCGTACCCGGTGCCCCGGCACAGGCTGCAAGTGCCAAGACAGATAACAGGGCGCAAACACCTAGCCCCTCCTTCTGTTTGACCATGAAAGATTGCGTTCTGCCTGTGAGACGCAATCTGCCGTTTTTCTGCACATCCTTCTCTGACATTGCCTGCTCCCTGTACGACTGTAACGTGACCAAAACCAAATAAAGGCTCTACCCTGACAATATCAGTTACGCCAGGCTGCAGCACGGATCTTTACTGAAAACTGCGAGCCCTGACACATGGGAAGGAGACTGAAGCCTCAATTGACGTACACCCAGCTCTAAAGGACGGGATTTTAGCCGCTGATCTTTTTAGATAAAGGGCGATATGCGAAATTTACGCAAAACTTTAGCAGCATTGAGACTAAAGTTTGTTGGCCTTTACCCGGCTAACCATATCGGCAACGTCTTTATTTGCAAGTTTGATTAAAAGCTGCACTTGAGGGTGAGTAAGTTGGAAAACCCTGAAAACTTCATCGGCAAAAGCCTGACCGATCATATCAATGCCCTCAAAGTCCAAAACAATACTCCTGAATTTATCAAAACGGGCCAGCAGCCTTTTAGCCTGAGATCTGGAAGCAATCCCTTCATCTTTATAACGCAGGAGTTTCACGGGCACTAAAGTTTTATAGAACCCCTCATCAGGGGAACTATATTGATCGTAAACTTCATTCATGGTGCGCTCTGATTTATTTTTCACCAGCATGGTGACTAAAGTTCCCTTTACTGAATGATCTTCGGGATCAAGCTGCTCAAGCAAATCCAGGGCGGTATTCCTGTTATGCGAAAACACCAGATCTTCAGAGAAGATTGAGAAAAAGTCACAGGCCTTGCTTGAGAAAAAGATACTTTCATATGGCGGAACCGTGAGACCGATCGATCTCATGGTTCCGCCATAGTCTTCTATTTGTTTGATAGTGACCTACTCCCCCACCTTAAGAGGTGTGGGCTTCCTTCTCGTTCAAGATCCCTAATGGGGTCAGTATCAGCGAGCTGTCGCCACTGGTCCAGCGGCCAAGCAATAAAATTGCATACTGCCTGAGG
>CALXOT010000006.1 GCA_944390085.1 uncultured Succinivibrionaceae bacterium | reverse complement strand
GAGCCATTGACAAGGACGAGATAAGCTCATTGCAAGCCGGCCGGGAGCGTATGGAAAGCGCGCTTGGCACCCTTAACAGCATGAGTTCTTACGAAAACTTCAGCATCTTCGTAAGATCGTGCGGACTTAAGGCAACCGATGCGCAAGGACTGCCGAAAGATGGTCTGCGCAACTCAATCCCCGGACAAATTATATCGATCCGCAATCTTAATCGTGACGAGCGGCCACAACACCTGCGGGACTTTAATAGCGCCCGCGCCAATAATCTGAAAACAGCACTTACCCTTTACAAAAAATTACAACATCAGCATATGCACCGTTTTACCAGCGAAAATCCTGGGCATCAGTTAGCCCAAAATTATCTCAAGCTTGCAGCGAAGGCTAAAGGCCAAAAGCAGGTACCAGGATCCATCCAAGTTGATACAGACTGAAAACTGCAATCTCCCTTTTTTACTTACCAAAGTACAGCCGTATGCGGCAAGCAGATAGCGGCAAAAGATGCTTTACAAAAGAGCAGCAACTTCTGGAAATACTCAGTCCCGACAGTCAACAGCTGTTTCAGCCCGCATCGAGAACACCTGCTGCAGTACAGCATACCTTATTGTTTTATAGATAATTTATTTTAATTACAGCCACTCTTTTTCGACTCTGTCTGGCCTGCAGTACCTCCGCTGTTATTGCACTAATATAGTGAAATTTGTATATTTTAGTGCAGATACTGAAAACTTGCTTTTTCTGCACTAATATTGACCATGCGGATATTAGGAGACCATCTATGCAGGCGGATGCTAAGGCCATACTTGAAAGCTTATCGACAGCGGTGCTGCTTACCGATCACAATCTTAAAATTGTCTATGCCAATACTGCAGCAGAGCAGCTTTTCAGCATGTCCATTTCCAAGCTGACCGGCGGCCTCAAGCTTACCGATTTAATCGACAAGTCGCAAAAAAGCCTGACTGACAGCCTGCAGCAGGCGCTCAAGCCGCATGCCCAGGGCTTTAATGCCAGCAATGTACTGATTATCCCTGAACCCCATCAGACCATCCGTACTGATCTTTATATCACTCACTACTCTGGCAAGGGACGGGGACTGATTGCCGAATTTAAGGCGCTTGATTACCAGCAAAAGATCAATCAGGAAATGGCTCTGCGCTCACAACATCTGGCAGCACGCGATCTGATCCGATCCCTGGCCCATGAGATCAAGAACCCGTTGGGCGGGATCCGCGGAGCAGCACAGCTGCTGGAAATGAGTTACGGCAAGTACGAACACCTGACCGATTACACCCAGGTCATCATTGAACAGTCTGACCGGCTGAAGAATCTGGTGGACAGGCTGTTGGGGCCGCAGCGTCCTAACCCGCTGACCAGCTGCAACATTCACTACGTGATTGAAAAGGTGCTGTCCCTGGAGGACATGGCCACCCGGGGCAACAGCGATATCCGCTTTATAAAGGATTACGATCCGTCCCTGCCGGATCTGCTGCTTGATGTGGATGCCATGCAGCAAGCCATCCTTAACATCATCTCCAATGCGGTGCATGCCTTAAGTGAAGCCAAGACAGCCCATCCGCAGATCATCATACAGACCCGCGCACAACTGGGTTCCCGGATTATCAATGGCATCAAGTATCCGTCTGCGACCATTGTATCCATCACTGACAACGGTCCAGGCATCCCGGAAAACATCCGTGAAACCCTATTCTATCCCATGGTCACTTCACGCCCGCAGGGGCATGGGCTGGGGCTTTCCATCGCGCAGGGGATTATTGAGCGCCACAACGGTTTAATTGAGTGCGACAGTGAAAAAGGACGCACAGTTTTCAGAATAATTCTTCCCTTGAGAAAGGATAAACTTGCAGGTAAAGAGGTTTGATTATGGATCCGATGATTTGGGTCATCGATGATGATGCCAGTATCCGCTTCGTGTTTGATAAAGCGCTGGATGTCAACAATATCACCCACCGGCTGTTTGAAGACGGTGAGCAGGCATTGGCTGCCCTAAAGAAAGAAATCCCGGATGTAATTGTTTCAGACATCCGGATGCCCGGTATTGACGGCTTGTCCTTAATTCAAAAGGTGCATGCGGTTGATGACACCATTCCCTTCATCATCATAACCGCACATTCAGATCTGACCGCCGCCATCGATTCTTACGAGCATGGCACTTTTGAATATCTGCCTAAGCCCTTTGACATTGAGCAGGCAGTAAGCCTGATCCGCCGTGCCGCAGTACACCGCGTCAATCAGCTCAAGAAAAAGAATCAAGAACCTAGCAAGGACAATGCCCTGCCGCTTACGGATGAAGCTGAAATTATCGGCAAGTCCCCGGCCATGCAGGAGGTATTCAAGTTCGTCGGCCGGGTCTCCAAAACCAATGTACCAGTACTGATCCACGGAGAAACCGGCACTGGCCGCGAGCTGGTGGCAGCTGCCATGCACAATCACAGTGAACGCAAGGACAAGGCCTTCATTTCGCTGAATATGTCCTCCATGCCTCAGGACATGATTGAAAAAGAGCTCTTTGGTGAAGCCAGTGCTGAAGGCGAGTCCCCGGCCTTTGCCAAGGCGCAAGGCGGCACCATGTTCATCAACGAGATCTGTGACATGCCGATGGATGCACAGACCAGACTGCTGCAGGTTCTGCAGAGCAATCAGTACCTGCCGGTAGGCAGCAATAAGCCTGTAAAATGCGATGTGCGCATCATTGCTGCCACCTCACGATCCCTTGAGGATCAGGTGGCGCAGGGAACCTTCATCTCAGATCTGTTCTACCGCCTGAACGTCATCCATATCAATATGCCGCCGCTGCGCGATCGCAATAATGATATTCCGATGTTAGCCAAGCACTTTTTAAATCAAAGTGCCCTTGAAAACAAGCAGGAACCCAAGAAGCTGACCTCTGAAGTACTGGTATTCCTGTGCCGCCAGCCCTGGCCTGGCAATGTCAGGCAGCTTAAGAACCTGTGCAAGTACCTCACCATCATGGTGACCGGACGCGACATTCAGCTGTCTGATCTGCCCGCTGAGTTCCTGAATAACAGCCGCTCTGCCAGCCCGGCTGCAGCCACCTCCATTACTGGCAACAGCAAGGAGCCCACCTCCTGGCAGGAACAGCTGCGCAACTGGGTGGACGGCAGACTCAAGGCCGGGGAACAGGATATCCTCTCGGAGGCAGGGCCTGAGTTTGAACGCGTGCTGCTGGAAGCGGCCCTGGAATTTACCGGCAATCACAAGCAGGAATCGGCCA
This sequence comes from uncultured Succinivibrionaceae bacterium, assembly GCA_944390085.1. Classification (GTDB taxonomy): domain Bacteria; phylum Pseudomonadota; class Gammaproteobacteria; order Enterobacterales; family Succinivibrionaceae; genus Avisuccinivibrio. The sequence continues at coordinate 11,632 of CALXOT010000006.1, read as the reverse complement.
AGCTCCTGGGCTGGGGACGCAATACCTTAACCCGTAAGATTAAGGAATTAAATCTCAATACCAGATAATCCACCAGTCATACTGCCGCCCCGTAGCTTCGGGGTGGCTTTACGCCACCTCGCAGCACGCCAGGATCTCTAAAAACCACCGCTGATTTTCCCACCTCCCGCCCCGTCCGCTACCGTAAAATAGTAAGGCAGATCCCGTATAATAGAACGCAGTTATGAACGGACTGCGCGGCCGCAGCATACTTAAGCCTGCATGAGCCAGCCCCGCCCGCGCGCCACTCAGGGGGAAGAACATATCCATGGATAACAATACTGAAAAGAAAATCATCACGCCCTACGATATCCTGCTGAGCCTGTGTGACAGCGTCAGTTACGTCATGTCCACTGCTACCCACCATGAGATCAAGTATGCCCCGATGGTGCAGCAGATCTCCCGTACTACCCTGCGCCCGGACATCGGCACCTTTGTACTCTTTACTGGTTCCTTTTCTGGCATGGTGGTGATCAACTTCCCCCGGGAAGCTGCCATGGAAATCTACCGTGGCTACATGCTCTCCATGGGACTTGAAGAGGCTGATCTGGCACCCAACCATACCTCTGATGAGGTGGCAAACAGTCTGGGCGAGCTGATGAATCAGATCCTGGGCAACTTCACTTCCAAGATGAGCGCCCACTTGCACTCACGCATTGAACAGAGCCAGCCCAAGATGCTGGCCCTGCCGCATGAGGTGCAGGTCAGCATTGACATGGCTCTGGATAATCCCAAGGTAGCACGCATTACCTTCAAGACCGAGCAGAATAATGTGTTCTATCTGGAGTTCACCATGGATGACACCACCTTTATGCCGGTAGGTGATCTGGAAGAACACGAAGAAATCTCCCCGGACGATATTTTAGCTGAGGTCCTGGGCAACAGCTGATAGGCTGTAAAACCCAACACTTCAGGCAAGGGACTCAAGCTTCTAAAAAATACGCCCGGACATTGTTATTGCCAGCACCAAAAGCCGCAGTGTACCCTTACCATCTGCGGTATAACTTATTGTTATGCGAGGATAAAACTGCATGACCGACAGCAGCGCACCTGCTTTAGATTTCAGAAAGACCCACTTTGTCACCTCCGCCCCGGATCTCAGTCATCTGCCGGCAGATGAAGGTGTCGAAATAGCCTTTGCCGGACGTTCAAATTCCGGCAAGAGCTCAGCCTTAAACGCTATCTGCGATCAGCAGAATCTGGCCAAGACCTCCAGAACCCCAGGCCGAACCCGCCTTATCAATTTATTTGAAGTACAGCCCGGTTGCTTCTTGGTCGATCTGCCAGGTTACGGCTATGCTGCAGTCTCAGAGAGCATGAAGCGCGACTGGCAGAGATCGCTTAGCAACTATCTGCAAAAAAGGCAGGCCTTACGGGGAATAGTGATCACCATGGATATCCGCCACCCGCTTAAGGATCACGATCGCCTCATTATCGACTGGTCTATCGGGGCAAACCTGCCGGCACTGATCCTGCTTACCAAGGCAGACAAGCTGGGTGTAAATGCCAGGCGCCAGGCTGCAGCTGAGGTTAAAACCCTGCTCAGTGAATTTGGCGGCAACTTTACCATCATCCCCTTTTCTGCTTTGCGCAAAATTGGCATTGCGGAAACCCGGGCAGTCCTTTCCAATTGGTACATAACCTTAAATCGCGAGGCTTAAAGCATGTCAGGTAGCGGCACTTTATTTATTGTTTCAGCTCCCAGCGGAGCCGGTAAATCCTCCCTGATAAACGCCCTGTTGGAGCGCTTTAACTTAGACGACAGCCTGCGGCTGTCCATCTCACATACCACCCGTGACATGCGCCCGGGGGAGACTGACGGCGTCAGTTACTACTTTGTAAGCAAGGAAGAGTTTGAAGAGCTTATCGAACGTAAGGCTTTCTTTGAATACGCCCAGGTCTTCGATCATTACTACGGCACCTCCCGCGAAAATGCCGAAAACTGGATGGCACAGGGCAAGGACGTGCTGCTGGACATCGACTGGCAGGGAGCCCGCAGTATCCGCACCCAGGCACCGGGAGCCAAAAGCATTTTCATCCTGCCGCCGTCCCTTGAGGAACTGGAGCGGCGCCTGACCTTACGCGGCCGCGACAGTGCTGAAATCATTGCCGCTCGCATGCAGAAGGCGCAGCGTGAGATCTCCCATTATCAGGAATACGACTACGTCATCGTCAATGATGATTTTGATCTGGCCCTGTTACAGCTAAGATCCATCATCATTGCTGAAAGAGCAAACCTTGCCAAACAGCGTGAGCGCCAGGCCGGACTGATCTCAGAGCTGACTGCAGGGTACACAGTGCTTCCGGAATAAGCTGCAAAAAAGCCCGCGTTTTTACAGGGAGAGCGGGCTTCGGCTTACGTATTTGGAAGTATATTTTGAGTGTCTATCAGATAAACCTTAATCTTCTGGTGTTGGCACCTTGTTCGACCACAACACGCAGGCAATGGTCAGCACCGCTGTCAGAGCCTCTGTCAGGACCATAGCCCACCACACTCCGCTAAGCCCCAGCCACAGCGGCAGCAGGTAGAGCAGGCTGCTTAGCACTATGCCGCGCAGCGTGGTCAGGAAGGTGGGCAGGCGGGTCATCATGATGGCCTGAAAATAAGAGGTAGCCCAGATAAACACTCCCATGAAGATAAAGGAAAGGAAATATACCCTTACAATCTCAGGGGCAGCTGCTATTACTTCCGGGTTGACATCCATGAAGAAATACATCAGCTGCAGCGGGAACAGCAGTCCAATCAGGCTGAACAGCACTCCCATGATACCGATGGTATAGAGCGAAATCCGGCACACTTCACTGATGCGCCGGTTTTGACCGGCACAAAATTAGTGGCGACAATAGGCTGTATAGCCTGTCCCACGCCGGTATAAATGTGCTGGTACATGCCGGAAAAAGTCAGGACCACGCCAAACACCGCCAGTGCCACTTCGCCGCCATAACGCATGATCTGATTGTTAAGAATACAGGTCAGCACAATGAAGGCCAGTTCCAGCACAGAGGCGCTGAAGCCTGCAGCACAGGTCTTGTACATGGCACAAAAAGCCTGTCGCGGCCACACCACTTTCATGTGTCAGGCAGGCGATACCAGGTAACGCAACAAAATCACCAGCTGAATGATGGTACCGCTCACCGTGGCAATAGCTGCACCAGCCATGCCCATATCCATCGGGAACACTAAAAACCAGTCACCGAAGACATTGAAGACCCCACCCGCTGCCACTGCATGCATCACCAGTTTAGGTGCACCATCACAGCGGATCATGCAGGTCAGCTATGCTGAAATAATAAAAGTCGGGAAGGTCCACACCACCCAATCTCCATACTCCAGCACCAGGGGCATCAGCAGATCATTTGCACCAAACAAGGTAAAAATCTCTTGCTCGAAAATGATCACCAGCGGCCAGCTGATCGCGGTCAACACCAGGGTCACGAAAAAGGAAGCAGTATAGAAGGCATGAGCCTTGATCTCCTCACCAGCCCCCCGCGCCTTGCCCAGACGCACAGAGCCCCCGATCCCGCACAAAAAACCGATTAATGATGCCACTCCGAGGATCGGATAGATGATGGCTGTAGCTGCCGCCCCGTCAGGCCCCACGCCCTTACCGATAGCGATCGTGTCAACAAAGCTGTAGATAGTGGTAACCATGGCTGAAAACACCGATGGCCACAAAAACTTACTGTACAGCCCTGATATTTTGTCATGCAGCAAATCCATGATTATTCACCTGAAAAACAGCAAAAAACGACTTTGACAGCCGTCCTCAACTGCCGGCAGGAGAACATCATAAAGTCTGATATTATGTGAGAGTCAATAACTTTCTAAAAGGACTGCATGAGTAAGACACGTTACTTCTCAATAGGCAAACTCTCAAAGTTAAGCGGTGTACACATTCAGTCCCTGCGCTATTACCAACAACTGGGGATTTTGCAGCCTGCCCGCATCGATCCGGATACACAGTACCGCTACTATACCTTTGCGCAGCTGCGGATCGTCGAAGCGATTCAGTATTGCGTGGAGCTTGATCTCCCGCTGTCGCACTTCAAGGATTTCATCATTAATGACGGACGGCAGATTAATTTCAGCCGTCTGCTGCAGTTAGGGCAGGAAACTGCCCACGAAAAAATCAGGAGGATCAACGAACGTCTTGACTTCATGCAGGGCATGCAGGACGAAATCGAGTATGCCAGGCGTTGCCTTGAACAGGGACAGCTTGATGAGCAGCTGCCGGCCAAAACAGTATGGTGCACCCCATATCAGGGCAGGCAGGCAGGATCTGCCTTTCACAGTGCGGTGTACCGCATGATTTCTGACATGGAAAAACAGGGACTACGGGCAGGTTACAACAATGGCCTGATGCGCAATATCTCGCTGATGGCAGCTGTACCTCCTATATTTTCGTCGATCTGCTCCCCGGCAAAAACTTCCGGCGGACTGTTCGCAAATAAAGCAGCTTCCTGCTGGTCGCTGGCGTTGCCTGATCCGGGAACAAAGTGAGCCCGACCATGCCCCGGAACTGTTTTCAGATCTGTTTGCTGCAAGGCAAGATCTGCTAATAACTGAGGTCGAACTGTTTGCCGAGCATTACAGTTACCAAAACCCGCTCTTTGAACTGCGCTGCTGCCTTACTTGACTTATTGCTCGCCCCTACTTTTGGCATAATTTGTTAAACCTTACTTAACCATGATAAGGCGCTGCTGCCCCTGTTGCGGGCAGCCAGCTGCTGCAAGCAGCTGTATGCTTTTACATAAGGGACGCTAAATGCTATTGTGCTGCCTTAACCGTTTTTACCTTACTTAGCGGCAGCGTCGGTCTGACAGTCAGTCCTGCTCGTCCTCAACCACATCCGGGGCACAGCGCACCTGATTGCGCCCGCTTTCCTTTGCCCGGTAAAGCGCATGATCTGCCCTGCGGATCATGGCACCAAGACTCTCCTCACCCTGCCGCTCGGCAATGCCAAAGCTCATGGTGACTTTCAAATCATGGTTATAGAATTTAATTACCGTGTTCTCGATATTGCGGCGCATCTCCTCCATCAGGGAATAGACCGTCTGCAAACGGGCCTGCAGCAACAGCACAAATTCCTCCCCACCCCAGCGGCAAACTATCATATATTCATTGGCAAAACCTGAAAAGAATGCACTCAAACGCTGCAGCACCAGATCCCCGGCTTCATGTCCATAACTGTCATTTATGCGCTTGAAAAAATCGATATCACAGATCACTGCACAGCAGGTCTTTGCCTCACCCCCTGTCAGGACCTTGGGGTTCAGCATGCTTTTTGTTGCACTGAAAAATCCGCTACGGTTGTAAAGTCCGGTCAGTCCGTCCCGGTCTGCGCTCTGGCGCAGATCTTCATTCAAAGACTGCAGGCGATGAAACTCCTTTTGATAAGATGAGGCAAAAACACTGCAGGTAAAACTGAAAAGAGCCAGACTGCCCAAGGTATTTATCAGGGTAAAGAACATCTCAGTCAGATCGCTGATGATGCGGTGTGGTCTGATTAATTCTGATAAAAAGTTGTCCATAAAGATATAGCTGCCTACAACTGCCACATAGACGGCTGCGATAAAGAAAATCCGGAACAGTTTGCCCCACGGGGTGACGTAGATATAATTCACCACCATTAGCATGGAAAGCAGATAAAGCTGCACCGCACAGTCATCGCCTAAAAAATGAGCCGACAGGGCTGATTGCAGGATGATGATTGCAAGCCCCGCACAATAAAAGGGCACGAATAAACAGATAGTGGCCTTAAACGCTGCGTAAGCAAAAAACAGCACATGCAGGATATAAAAATAGGGCAGGAAAGGCACTTCCAGCGCAAACAGCAGGAGCTGATTAGCAAAACCTACCAGCGCTGTACCGCCGTAAATCAGCCTTAACTGACGGCTTACCTGCATGGCGCCAGCAGTACAGCTAAGGCTACCGGCCTGCAGCAGAAAGCGCCACAGCGCAATTATTTTTTCAAGACTACGCTTAATACTTATAGTCATAACAACACAATCCGCACAAGCTTCTATGCTCCTGTCGCCTTGTTCTGCTCCCATCAGGCTGCAGGCAGCCCCTGATGGAACCCTATTCCAAACTTTGGCTTACAGTACCTGCTATTGTATGCAAAATCTAGCGTTTTGCCGCTGCGTTTCAAAGGCTGACCCAGAAATTTTTCTGCCTCCCGTGCCAGCAGGCTTTGGGCTATAATGAAGGCAGGAAAAAGATGCGCACAGTGCCCCCGGACTTTTCAGGTGGCAGCAGGTAATACACGTTTTATAGCGCCACAGGTGCAAAAAGCACTTATTTTCTGTAGTAAAATAGCTGGTTAATTTTTTCTACTTCATGAGGTTTTATTAATGGCCAGAGTTACTGTTGAGGACGCTGTTGCGAAGATCGGCAACCGCTTTGACCTTGTGCTGATCGCAGCCCGCCGCGCCCGCCAGATTTCAGTAAACGGCAGCAAGCCGCTTGTCGATGAAGAAAACGACAAACCTACCGTGATCGCCCTGCGCGAAATTGAAGAAGGTCTTATCACCGAGGAATTTCTGGACAAGCAGGATCACAAGGATCAGACCGATCTCAGGCTGCAGCCGCAGGACAACGAATTTGCTCCGATTGACGGGGCTGAGATGTTCAGCTGATCAGAGGATAAAACATGGGTGAGGACAGCTACATCGCAGCAAAGCCTGCCGGAGCTCCGCATATCAAGGCACAGGAACCGTTGCCACGTAGCTATCCGCTCCCACCGCAGACCGTCAGAACCTCCCCTAATTACAGCTATTACGTGCCTTTGCGCGAACTATGCTGTTCTTATCTTGATCCGGATAAACTGCCTGTCATCGATCAGGCTTTCTATACGGCCGACCGGGCACATGACGGGCAGAAACGCGCCTCTGGCGAGCCCTATATCATCCACCCGGTGGCTGTGGCCACCATCATTGCCCAGATGCACCTTGACAGCGAGAGCATCGAGGCTGCACTGCTGCACGACGTGGTGGAAGATACCTTCATCACCCAGGATGATTTAAAGCGTGATTTCGGTGAGACCGTGATGGAGCTAGTAAACGGCGTCACCAAACTCGACAAGCTACGCTTTCACGATTACCGCGAGGCTCAGGCTGAGAATTTCCGCAAGATGATCCTGGCCATGACCCGTGATATCCGGGTGATCCTGATCAAGCTTGCCGATCGCACTCACAATATGCGTACCCTGGGCAATTTACGCCCGGACAAGCGCAAGCGCATTGCCCGCGAAACTCTCGATATTTTCGCCCCCATTGCCAACCGCCTTGGTATTTCTGACATTAAGGTTGAGCTTGAGGAACTTGGTCTGGCTGCCCTCTATCCGATGCGCTACCGCGTGCTCAAGGCTGCCGTCACCAAGGCCCGCAACAACCGTAAGGAAGTGGTCAATTCCATTAAGGAAGCGATCAAAAAGCGCCTTGAGGAGGTCAGGATCCCGGCACGGGTCTTAGGACGTGAAAAACGGATTTATTCCATCTACCGCAAGATGGTAAGCAAGGAACTGCAGTTCCGCGAGATCATGGACATGTACGGGTTCCGCATTGTGGTGCAGGATGTGGATACCTGCTACCGGGTGCTCGGACAGATGCATAATCTGTTCAAACCGCGTCCTGGCAGCTTTAAGGACTATATAGCCATTCCTAAAATCAACGGCTATCAGTCCCTGCATACCTCTTTAGTTGGCCCGCATGGGGTGCCCATTGAGGTACAGATCAGGACTGAGTTCATGGATCAGATGTCAGCCCGTGGCGTGGCTGCACACTGGTCTTATAAGGAAAAGGGGTCTGAACCCACTTCCACTGCAGCACAGAAGAACGCACAGCGCTGGATGAAGAACCTTATTGATCTGCAGCAAAGTGCTTCATCCTCACAGGAATTTATCGAAGGCGTCAAAACGGATCTGTTCCCGGATGCCATCTATGTGTTTACCCCTGAGGGCAAGATTTACGATCTGCCGGCCGGTGCCACCCCGGTTGACTTTGCTTATGCGGTACATACCGACATTGGCCAGCATTGCATCGGCGCCCGGGTCAACCACCGCATGTTCCCGCTGTCACGAGCCCTGCAGTCTGGGCAAACCGTGGAAATTATCACCGCCCCCAGCGCTCAACCCTCGGCCATGTGGTTATCCTCGGCAGTAACCTCCAAGGCACGCTCCAAGATCCGGCAGTATTTAAAGGGACTGCGGACACAGGAGTGCGTACTGATTGGCCGCCGCCTGCTGCAAAATACCCTGAAAGGACTGCGGCTTGATCAGATCCCTAAGGAACAGCTTGATCTGGTACTGCGCGAGTTCAAGGAGCCAGATCTCAACTCACTGTTTGCTGATATTGCCTTAGGTAACCTGCTTACCGTGATCGTGGCCAAACGCCTGAAGAGCGATCTGCATATCCCTGACGAAAAACGCCAGCCCATTATCGGTACCGGAGGCCTGCCCTTTACCTTTGCGCAGTGCTGCCAGCCCATCCCTGGCGATCACATCATTGCCCATATCACCCCGGGCAAGGGTCTGGTTATCCATAACTACAACTGCTTGAATATTCGTGATCAGGATAAAGATCCCGATAAGTTTTTACAGGTAGAATGGGATCAATCCGTCACCGCTAATATGGATTTCCAGACTGGTCTGCGCATTGAGCTTGAAAACCGCCAAGGCATCGTTTCTGAAATATCCAATGCCGTGGATTTGGCCGGATCGCGCATTGAAAGCATTAATTCCGAAATCAAGGAAGACAATATCTATATTATCCGGTTAACGGTAACCGTGCGCGACAGATTGCATCTTGCCGGCGTGATCCGCCGTATCAAGGCCATTCCCAACGTGCTCAGGATATACCGCCAGCGTTAAGTCTCATTGCGTCAGCCTGCATAAGGAGGACGCCTCATGGACTATCAGATAGCCCTGAGCAGCGAGGCAGATTTAAGTGCCTTACAGCAACAAATTGAAGACTTCTATGAAAGGGAACTGCTGCGCCATCAGCTTGAACGCACTCCTGCCCTCAGCCTCAGTGTGCTGGAATACCGCCCAGAACGCTTTGATAAAACACTGGTGATCATCCCGGGACGGGCTGAGATTGAGCACAAATATGCTGAGCTTATCTACAGTCTGCGGGTCTTGCCGCTGCGCATCCTCATCCCTTTTGTCCGGGGACAAGGTTCTTCCTCTCGGGTGATCCCGGGCTCGCAGAAATGCCACATTGACGATTTTAATATTTACCGTCAGGACATTGAGTTCATGCTAACCTCCCTTCAGGTAACTGATTTTTTGCTGTTAGGCTTTTCCATGGGAGGGCTTATCAGCACGGATCTATATGTCAACGGCAGCCTGCTCCCGCGACGCATGGCCTTGATAGCCCCTTACTTCTGGCCAGCCTATAACCTGCCTGAACCTATTCTGCGGGCATTTGTCGGGATCATGGGCAGCCTACCCCTTTTCAATAAGCTCTATACCCCGCATGGCAGTGAATATCAGAAAATACCCTTTGAAGAAAATTATCACTCCCACAGCCGCTTGCGCTATGAGCTCTATCATGACTATTATGCCTCGCACCCACAACTGGCGCTGGCAGGACCTAGTTACTGTTTTGTGCGTCAATCCCTGTTAAAGCAGACAGAGCTTTTTCACCGGCGCTTTGATTTTTCCATCCCGGTGTTCTGTGCTGCAGCCGGTGAGGACAAGGTAGTATCCAGCGCCCATTGTGCTGCCTTCATGCAGGCGCATGCCCATGATTCCTGTCCGCCGATCTTTACCCGCATCAGCAAGGCCTTCCATGACATCCTCAATGAATGCGATGAATACCGCAATCCTGTGCTGTCACGTGCTCTTAGCTTTTTGCTTAATGACTGAGTAGACCGATTACAGCTGCGTGAAAGGAAGCACTGTTCTGTGCCAGTCAGGTGCTCCTTTTACTCACTGGCCGTTTTCAGTACCTGCTGCCTAAAGGCGCTATAATAGGCCACTTTCAGCAAGAGGGGCGAGTCATGTCAGATATTGTGGTTGAAGAAGAAGAACTTATCCCGGTAAACATAATCACCGGTTTTTTAGGCAGCGGAAAGACAACCCTGCTCAATCATTGGGTCAATACCCCTGAGTTTAAGGATACCCTAGTGCTCATCAATGAGTTTGGTGACGTCGGGCTTGATCATGAACTGGTTGAGGCTGTGGATGATACGGTGGTTCTGCTTGGTTCAGGCTGTATCTGCTGCACCCTACAGGGTGAACTAGTGGATGCCCTGGCTACCAACTATATCAAGACGCAGCGCGGTGATATGCCTACTTTCAAGCGCGTACTGATTGAAACTACCGGTCTTGCTGATCCGGCCGGCGTGATTGCCACCCTGGGCGGTGATGACTTCCTGATGCAGCATTACCGTTATAACGGCACCATCACTATTCTTGATGCAGAGCATATCCGCGAGCAGCTTAAAAAGCAGTACGAGGCTGTAAAGCAAATTGCCCTTGCCGATCTGATCCTGATTTCCAAGACTGATCTGGCAGATGCCGATGAGATTGATGCCATCTCTGAAGCTGCCAGACGCATCAATAATTCAGCCCCCATTTACCCGGTATTAAATGGCCGCATCCGCCCTTCTGTGATTGAGGAAATCGGCCCTTACAAGGATGATCAGCATCAGAATGTGGATATGGTCAAAACCTGGCTGTCCTATCAGGACAAGAGTATTGCCTCTCCTTTCAGGCCAGCCTCGGTCAGCGATTCCCTGGGTCTTGCCAAACCGCGCATCATTGCCCACTCCAATATTGAAAGTTTCAGCCTGGTGGTAAGCGAGCCCTTAGAACCGCTGGCACTGTTGGCCGCCATCAGCCTAGTGCAGCAGCAATATGGGGACAGCATCCTGCGCATTAAGGGTATTTTGAATTTAGTAGGACAGGACAAACCGGTGATCATTCACGGCGTTCAGGGTTCGCTCTATCCTTTAAGTGAACTAGCCTCCTGGCCGGATGATGAAAAGGTTTCCAAGCTGGTGTTTATCGTGCGTTCAACGGTCAAGGAACAGATTGAACACATCTTCAGGAATGCACTGGAAAATCCTGATCAGGCCTCACTTGATTACTACCGCCAGGTAATCGATAGCGCCAATCTGTCAGGAAGCCAGGACAATGCCTGACTTTATTTAAGACGCCGGAGCTTGCAGCGGCCTTTGCAGTACTGCCAGCCAGGGAGAGCAGGAGCTTATTCTGGTGTTACCTGGCTTATTTGCCTGGCGCTTACTGCTTTACCTAATTAACCTCACACCTCCTGCATGACAAGCCCTGGCTGCCACCGGATCCCTGTAACTTTATCAGCTTGCGCCCAGGTCCAGGGTTTAGCAGTGCAAGTGGCATGAACTACCTACGCACTTACGTGCGAGGTTTCGTGAAGACGGTGCCTCACTTTTAGTAAGCACCCATTACTGGGCACTTACGGGCATGTACACAATGCCCCCATCAGGTCGGAGCAAAAAAGCCCGTTCCTGAATTCTTAGAGAGTATTGGACATGATCAAAATGTGCGACACCAGCCGCTTTCATCCCCAGGCTCACGCAAGGGGAATTACGCGGCATTAGTTAAAA
>CALXOT010000005.1 GCA_944390085.1 uncultured Succinivibrionaceae bacterium | reverse complement strand
CCTTAATGTATTCAGGGGTAAAGCAAATCACGCCGCTGCCGTCAGAGGACATGATTTTACCGATGATTACGGGATTTAGTTTGGAGGGGCGCTTTTTTACAGAGTCCCAGATATTGCAATCGTATTTAATAAAGTAGCTGTAGCCCTGTTTCTTTTTGTTTATTTCATAAGCGAGGGAAGGGAGGGCATCGAGAGCGCTCATAACTGCCTCAACTAGTAAATTAAATTATCTGCTAATATAACAAAACAAGATGAGGGGAACCACATAAAAAAGGCTTAAATAATAGTAAATTAGGTGTATCAACCAAGGGCAGTGTTTACTAGTGGGTAAAACACGGGATCTGTTTTTCCTGCCTTTAAGCCAGCAATTTTGACTGAAAATGTTAAAAGATGTGAAGAGCTCAGCACATTCTCTGCTTTAACTGGGTTAGAATTGACTCTATCTGACTAATGCAGCTAATTGTTTGTAAGGGAGAATATAAATGGGCGATTTACTTGATGCAATTAAAGCGCGCCGTGCTGTGCGCTGCTATACCGAGCAGATGGTAGAACGCGAGAAAATTGATAAGGTGATAGAGGCGGGTTTATATGCAGCCAATGGCAAAGGTTTGCAATCACCTTATATAATTGCGATCACCAACAAGGAACTGCGTGATCGCTTAAGCACTTTAAATCGTGAAATAGGCGGATGGGATCCCCCATTTGATCCTTTTTATGGGGCTCCGGTGGTGTTACTGGTAGCTGTGGATGAGGATTACAAAAATCGTGTTTATGATGGTGCATTGGTTATTGGCAATATGATGCTTGAAGCGTCAAGCCTTGGTCTTGGATCTTGCTGGATACACCGTGCTCGTGAGACCTTAAAGTCACGCCTGGGGCAGGAAGTGTTAAAGCTTGCCGGGCTTACAGACAAAACTTATGAGGGGATTGGTTTTTGCATCTTAGGCTATCCTAAAGATGTGCCAGCAGCTGCACCGCGCCGTGAAGGCCGTGTGCGTTACGTTGACTAAATTTTATCTATCAACTAAATTTTATGCCGCTCCCGCTGAAGCCGGGCAGCGGTTTTTTGTTTGTTCTGTATAAAGACACTTTTTTCAGCTGAACTTGCTCAAGGAAATCTTCATGCAGTATAAGGCAGTATGTTTTGATATAGACGGTACCATGGGAGATACTTTTCCTATTTGTATCCCGCTTCTGCGTGATACCTTTTCCTTTTATTCTGGAAGAAAACTTAAAGATAATGATGTAACCTGTTATTTCGGTATTAATGAAGATGGCATAGCAATGAAGCTTGCAGGTGATAAATGGCAGCAGGCTTCAGAACGCTATCATCAGGACTACGCCAGGGCTTTGCAGGAACACAATGTCCAGCCTTTTCCAGGCATTCGCGAATTAATTAAGGCCCTGCAGGAAAAGGGCGTTCTGTTACTGCTTATTACAGGTAAATGTGAGCGCAGTTGTCATATAACCCTGGATTTCTGGGGACTGGACTCAGTGTTTGCTGCTGTAAGTTGCGGTGATACCTACAAAAACAATAAGGATGAGCATTTAAGGACGTTGCTTCAGAAATACTGCTTAAAAGCAGCTGAAGTTTGTTACATCGGTGATGCTCTTTCAGATTTTACTGCCTGCAAGGCTACAGGTGTAACTTGTTATTCAGCGTTGTGGCAGCCTCAGGCGCTTGATCGCCAGGAGCTTTTGGAACTTAATTCTGCAAATTGTTTTGACAGTGTGGATAAGCTTGCCGCATTCTTACTGCCTAAATGTGTAAAGTATTAATTGTGTAAGTAATTTTGTGAAGGTTTTCACAAAAGCAATGAGCAAAGCTATGATTTTGCGTCAGGCATCACAGTTGATAAGTCCTTTGTTTTTTATACTGAAATCGTCCTGAGGGGCTTAGCGTATCCTAAATCCGGATAGTGCTTGTAGCGCTTAGTACTACAGGAGGCGCATATAAGCGGTCTGCCTTGGTGCAGACTGGTCAGGAGGCCGCTGCGGGCTCAAGCCCATGACCTCGTTCCTCGCCAGCAAAACGGCAAAAAGGGAAAAAACCGCTCTCAGGACACCCCGCTTTTATCCCATGGGTGAGTGCTTTATTGCCTTATAGTACAGGGAGCTGCTGTGAGTAAAAGGTTTGTCCTGGCTCTGTGTGTGATGGCTCTGCTTGCAGTATTGTCATGTGGCCTTTTATTCTGGCAACAGGGTAAGGTCTCACAGAATAAGGCCTATGGTTTTATTGATGTGAAAGAGAGCACCCTTGCCTTTGAAATTCCTGGACGTATTATCAGCTTGAAAGTAGATGAAGGTACGAAAGTAGAAACGGGGCAGGTTTTAGCTGTGCTTGATACTACAGAGCTGAAGCTTCAATATAAGCAGGCGCAGGCACAGTGTACAGTCTATCAGGCTGAATTAAATAAGCTCAAGACAGGATATCGCAGTGAGCTTTTAGAGATGGCTCAGGGTGAATGTGAGCGTCTGCAAGCAGCAAGGGATTTGGCTCAACTTAGCGCTGCAAGGGCTGAGAAATTATATAAGCGCCGTACCATCAGTGCGCAGGAACGAGATGATGCCCGATATAATCTCAGGCAGACAGAAGGGGCTCTCAGGCAGGCCCAGGCACAGCTTTTGCAGTATCAAAACGGATATGAGCAAAGCGATATTGATGCCAAACAAGCTCAACTTACAGCCTGCCTTGCTGGGCTTGATCTCCTATCATACAAAATAAATAAGCAGTCAGTGTTGAAGGCCCCTATTACTGGTATTGTGCGCAGCCGTCTGCAGGAATTGGGCAATATGGTGACTGCACAAAGTCCTGTTTATTATCTTGCACATGCTGAGCGTAAAATAGCCCGCTTTTATTTAAACGAACTCAGACTTGCCAGTATTGGGGTAGGCAGCCGTATCACGGTTTCTGCTGCTACTGGAGCCCGCACTCAGGCAGTGGTCACGGCAGTGTCTGAGAGCGCTGAATTTACCCCAAAGACCGTGCAAACAGAGGAGCTGAGGCCTGATCTCATGTATGAGGTTAGGGCTGACTTTTCTGATCCTGATGGTGATTTCCGCTTAGGGCAAGCTATTACGGTTTATTTTGATGAGGCAGATGCTGCTTTTTGAAAATGTAAGCTTCGCCTATGGCAAAAAGCTTTTGTTTTCCAATTTGAATTTTAATATTTCTGATTGCAGGCGCTGTGCTTTAATTGGGGGGGACGGATCCGGTAAATCTACGCTGTTAAAACTGATGGCTGGGTTGTTATGGCCAACCTCTGGGAAAGTCTATCTGCCCGGGCAAAAAAAAGACAGCTTTTTTGCCTATATGCCACAGCAGCTTGGCTTGTATAACGATTTGACTGTGTATGAGAATTTGGAACTCTTTGCTTCCTTGCATGGGCTTAACCCCGATCGTGAACGTGCCTTTTTAACCAATCTGTTGTCTAAAACCCGATTGCTTGCTTTTTCTAATCGTCTTGCCGGAAAGCTGTCGGGAGGCATGCGGCAAAAACTTGCTTTATGTACCATGCTCTGCTCCAGACCGCGTCTGTTAATTTTGGATGAACCTACGGTTGGTGTAGATCCGCTGTCACGTAAAGAATTGTGGCAACTTATCGATGATTATCTTGACAGTACTGATGCGAGCCTCATCTTTTCTACTGCCTATTTAAGTGAGGCAGAGCGCTGTGAGCAGCTGTTATTGCTTGAAAATGGCAAGCTTGTCTACCAGGGAGCCGTGCATGAACTTAAAAAATTGGTTAAGGGTTGTACCTTTTGTCTTGGTGCATTGCCAGATAAGCCCCGGGTTTTACAAAAGGTTCTGCTTGCATTGCATGGTTGCTCCGATCTGTGTGCAGATGCCAGTCCCTGGCAAGGAGAGTTCAGAATACAAAGCCCCGGGCCGGTAACTGAGGTACAACTATGCTCAGGTCTTCAACATTACCTTGGATCTGTGCTTGGTGGTGAGTACGCTAAGCTGTCTGTGCGCGCGCGTGATCCTTCAGTGGAAGATGCATATATCAAGCTGGCCTTGCAGGGAAGGAGCGTGCCCAAGCTCAAGTCTGAAAGTCCTGGCTTTGTTCTGAATGATACAGCAGTGGAACTTTTACAGGTCAGCAAAAAATTTGGTTCTTTTACTGCGGTGGCAAATTCTTCCTTTTCTGTAAAGCGGGGGGAAATATTTGGGCTGCTTGGCCCCAATGGGGCAGGCAAGACCACTACTTTCCGCATGATGTGTTCGCTGTTACGGCCAAGCAGTGGTGAGATAGAGTTAAATGGACTTAATGTAAAAAAACAAAAGAGCACCGCGCGCTTACAGATAGGTTATGTGTCACAGCGCTTTTCTTTATATAAGAAACTTTCGGTGTTTCAAAATCTCAGTTATTTTGCTCAAAGTTATTCCTTATCTGGTAAGGAAAAACAGGAACGCATTGACAAGCTGCTGGCTGAATATGATTTGGGACAGAGTCGGGATATGCCGGCTGGCGAATTGCCTTTTGGCTTGCAGCGGAATTTATCGATTGCATGCGCCTTACTGGCAAGACCTGCAATTTTGTTCCTTGATGAGGCTACATCAGGAGCAGATCCTCTCACCAGACGCATTTTCTGGCAGCGGATTTTAGGTCTGGCACAGGCTGGTACCACAGTGATTGTAACTACGCATTTCTTAGAGGAAGCTGAATATTGTGATCGCTTTTTGATTCAGGATCAGGGACAGATTTTAATCTGTGGCACTCCTGCTGAAATTTGCAAAAAAGGAGCACACAGAATTAGCGTGGAACAAAGTTTTATGGATTTGATTAGCCACAGGAATCTGCTGGAATAGGGAGTATGAGGTGTCTGAATTATCGGTAAACTTAGTACACCTAGTCGCTTTAATAAAAAAAGAGTGGTTGCAGATATTACGCGATAAGTCAGTATTGGCAGCAGCTTTTTTTATGCCAATACTTTTACTTTTTATTTACGGTTATGGCCTTAATATGGACGTAAGGCCTGTGCGTGTGACCTTGGTCGCAACGCAGGTCGATCCGCTCTATCTTGAGGTAAAAAATGCACTGACCGGATCTGATTATTTTGAAGTTTTTGAGGCTACTTCTTTACCAGAAGCACAGCTGGCACTGCGTTCTCACCGCAGTGATGCATTTTTATTTGTGCCTGCGCAGGCAGATTTTGTACGGGGATCAAAGCTATATGCGGCCATTAATGGCAGTCAGGCCTTAATGGCACAATTAGCTCTAACTTACTTGCAGTCAGCCCTGGCTGCATTGCCAGAGCTAAGATCTGTCAAGCCCTTGACTGCAAGTTCTGCAGGTTTGCGGGTGCAACTTGAAATACGTTCCTGGTTTAATCCAGAAAACCAATCTGTTTTCTACCTAATGCCCGGACAGTTTATTGGGATCTTGTCTTTGGTGTGCAATGTCATGTCTTCCTTGGTGATAGCGCGTGAATGTACCCGGGGGACTTTGGAATCATTGTTTGCAGCTCAGGTAAGTTTTGCAGAGATCATTTTGTCCAAGCTTATCCCATATCTTGTTTTGTCCCTGGCCTCTGCCATGATGCTCATTATTTTAATTGAGCTGATTTTTGAACTGCCCGTACGGGGTAGCGTGCTGCTGCTGATTTTAACTTTGGCTGTTTATGCGCTGTCTTGCTGTTTGATGGGACTGTGGTTATCTGCACTGGTCCGTGATCAATTCCTGGCCTGTGAATACGCAATTATTTTAAGTTTTCTGCCGGCAATCCTGCTGTCCGGAGCCGTTTTTGATCTGCGCTCCTTACCGCTTGGCATTAATATCCTTGGATCATTGCTCCATCCAACCTATGCAGTGCAATCAGTCAAGATCTGTTTTTTATCTGGTGGCAGTGACTGGATCCTGTGGCGTAATCTCGGGATCATCGGTGGGTATGCCTTACTTTTCGCATGCTTGTGCTTTAAAGCGTTAAGCTCCTTAAGGAGGGGCTGAACATGCGGTTTAAAAATTCTGTGTTACGCATCCTGGCCCTGGTAAAAAAGGAATGTTTAATGATGTGGTTGGATAAGGGAACGCGTAAAATCCTGATTGTACCCATAATCGTGCAGTGCATAGTGTTCGGTTATGGTGCTTCATTTAATTTAAGTCATGTGCCATATGTGCTGCTTGATGAAAGTCACAGTGTACAGAGCCTGCGTTTAAGTCTCAGGCTTGAGCATAACCATCTGTTCACGCTTGCGCAAAAGTGCATCAGTCAGGATTGCTTTGTAACGGCCATGAATGAGGGGCAAGGGCTTGTCGGTTTACATTTGCCCCCTGATTTTGATTCAACCGGAGATATTTATTTGATTACTGATGCACGCAATACGGCGGCAGCTAACACTGCAGCATTTTACCTGAACTCGATGCTTACTCCAGACACAGCTACCCGTATTAATTATCGCTTTTATTTCAATGAGCACAACTTAACGCGCTATACCATTTTAAGTTCCATGATTTTAGCGCTCTCACTGATTCAGGTGTTGCTGCTGTCTGCCCTTACTGTGGCGCGAGAGCGTGAAGATGGAAATTTTGATATGCTGCTGATGACCCCGGCAAACTCAGCTGAGATCTTGGTTGGAAAAGCACTGCCTCCGGCAGTAGCAGCCTTTATGCAAAGTTTAATCCTATTTTTGATTTGTCGTTTTTACTTTGGCATTGAACTTAAAGGATCGGTGTTTTTGTTATTTGGGGTGGTGGCGGTTTTTGATCTGGCAGTGGTGGGGGTGGGCCTTGCTGTATCAGCCATTGCCAGAACAGCACAACAGGCTTTGATCAGTGCCTTTATCATTGCACTGCCCTGTATCATCCTGTCTGGATTAATCACCCCCCTTGCTGCGATGCCTGAAGCCTTGCAATTTTTGGTTAAGGCCATAAATCCGCTGTATTACGGCATTGAAGCGTTGCAACGCATTTATCTGGAAGGAGCTTGTTTTGCTGATATCTGGTATTTGCTCTTGCCGCTTATCGGCTGCGCCTTTATCACCATGCCCGTGGCGATGTATTTATTCCGTCATCATCTTGATTAGTACCGTCATGGTGTCAGAAATGATTGCAGAATAGATGGAACAGGAAAAAACTGAGGCTTTAAAACAGGGAGAGAAGGAACGACCCCGGAAGTGCCGCTGTGGCTATTAACTCCTTGAACCAGGAGGTTCAAGTGGGAAAACTATACCTGTACCAGGCTTCCGCTACAATTGGCGGCATGCTCATCATCAGATAAGAAGCCTTCCCAATCTAGTAAATATCGGCTCAGGGTATAAGCCACTGGCGCACACCCCAGGGAATTCGTCAGTCTTGCGACTTGTCTATTAAATTAGCAAATAGCTGGAGCTTTGACAAGATCTTTCGCAGTTATGAATTCTATTTAGACATTTTCACAAAATGGAGAATGCTGACAAAATCTGTTTATAAACAAGAGATCATGGCTAATGTCAGAGACAGAATATTGATAAAGTAAATTTGTGCGGTATGGAGAAAAATGTTGCGTAAAGCCGCTAAGGACGTCTGGTCTTGTGATAACTGAAGCATCTTTAATCTTTGCTTTAGTTTATACTCTGATCAGTTTTTAAATTAATGCTTTCACGCTTCAGGATAATGTTAAAAATGGATAGCTTAAGCACAGCCCAGGCTCTGCGCGATGATGCCGCTTATATTGCTTCATATCAGCATATAGCTGAGTTACCACTGGCAATCAAGTCAGCACATGGCTCTTATTTAGTAGATGCTGAGGGGAAGGAATATCTGGACTTTACTTCCGGGGCATGCACCATGTGCATGGGCTATGATCGGGTAGAGTGTGGGGATTTTGGTTCATTTCCTTTCCCTTATGCCGTGGGGTTGCCGCAGGTGGAATATGCAAAGGCGCTGGCAAGTCACTATCCGGGCGGCGGGCAAGTAAAGGTTGCCTTTGGTGTGTGTGGTTCAGAGGCAATCGATGGGGCTATTAAATTATGTCGCGCATTTACCAAACGTAAGAAAATAGTGACATTCAGCGGTGATTATCATGGCACTACTTTTGGAGCAGTGAGTTTAACAACATTGCCTGGGCGTATTTCCGATAAATTTGATCCGTTGTTGCCGGAGGTTCATATCCTGCCTTTTTGTGATGAAGAAGCTTCTGATGACGATATTGACAATTGTTTACTGGAGCTTGCCTACCTTGATTATGAGAGTATTGCCGGTTTTATCATTGAACCAGTGCAGGGTGATATGGGCATGCTGCCAATGCATCAAAAACTGATGCAGGCTATTTATGGCATCGCAAGGGCATGGGGCATAGCATTTGTGGTCGATGAGATTCAGATGGCTTTCAGGCGCACTGGTCCATTTTTCTCCATTGAAAATTACGAAGGTATCGTACCTGATGCTGTGGTGATCGGAAAAACCATGGGAGGTGGAGTCCCACTTTCAGCGATTATTGGCAAGGTGAACTTCATGGATAGCCTTGGCCCGTGTGAGCATGCTTTTTCCATGGCCGGTACTGCTGAAGCTTGTGCGCGCGGACTTACCCTGTTAAATCGCATGGATGAACCGGGGTTTAAAAATTCTCTTGAAGAGCGCAGCAGCCTGCTCTATCAGAGTCTGTATGCGCTGCAGGAGAAACATAATGAAGTAGTCGAAAAGATAACAGGGATTGGCTATGCTTTTGCTTTATGGATTAAATCCAATCAAAGCGGGGTGGATGATAACGAGGCTACCTGCCGTATCATCAGACGTTGCGCAGATCTGGGATTGTATGTGATGCGTCTTGGTTCTAATTGGATCCGCATTGAGCCGCAATTTAATATCACGCTGGAAGACCTTAAAAAAGGTCTGGCTATCCTGGAACAGGCGGTCTCTGAGTTTAAGACAGGAAAACTGATTTGATGGTAAGGCCTGAAATTAAGGTTGCAGCGGCAGCCCTGACTAAAGATGGGCTGTTACTGCTGACCAGACGTAAAAGCGGAAAATTTGCAGGTAAATGGGAGCTTCCCGGAGGTAAGCTTGAACCTGATGAAACTGCAGAGGCAGCCTGCAGGCGTGAAATTGCAGAAGAACTGGAACTTGAACTTTCAGAGTTAAGGTTTTTGTTTAACTTTAACTACTCTTATCCAGACTTTGAGCTGCAGATGAGTGTGTTTGGCGCAAATTTACCTGCTCAAAGCCGTCCTGCACTCAGGGTTCATGATAGCTATGCCTTTGTTTCTGCCAGTGAACTGGAACATTTTGACTGGATTGAGGCTGATCTGGGCATGATCCCTTTGCTGCAAAAAGCTTTGGTGAATAAATGAATTTGCAGGTGAAGGAATTTCCTTAAAACTTAATCAGGGCACAAGGAAGCTTTATTCTTGTCAGCTTCCTTGCCTGGAAAATAAAGATTACAGCTAAATTTAGTCAGATTAGAGTGGGCTGATTAACAGCTGCATCATTTTTTCGTTGCCCTCCAGCCTGCCTAAAATTTCATTGACTTTTTCCATGGGGCCAGTGAAATTGATGGCATAGACGCTGTGATCTTCATAGGCGCGCAGCCACAGCGTTGTAGGGCGGTTAACTTCATCAGATTTAATCACGCAGGTGCCGTATTGCACTTCAGGCCCTTGCACGATATCAGCCCCGTTAGCTACAAAGCCCTTTGCTGCCAGTTGACATAAACCGTTAACATCAAGATCAGAGCGCGATACCCTGATGGTGACAAGAGCCTGATGATCCTTGCTTACTGCAGTTACAAATGCTGGGACATCTGGGCCGTCAGTACTGATCACCTGCCAGTTATCAGGAATTGCAACCTTAAAGAAATGGTTCTGGTAGATGGTAGTGTTTTGTCCGTGCTGATCATTAGTTTGTGTATAAGCACCATCAGTTACTTGTTTTTCCTGAGCCTGAGAGAGAGCTGCACTCTCAGGAATGTTACTTTGGCATCCTGAAGCAAGCACAAGTGTCAGTCCCATTACAATAAGGGCAGTACCTTGATGAAAAATACGCATATAAATTCCTTATCTGTCGTGGTTTAGTCTGTTTTGCCTGATGGTATATCACGCTCTACAAATGTTTAAGCCGTTTCAGCTTGAGTATTATGCGTCTTTGCCGGCGCTAGGGAAGAAGGCTCAACAGATTCCTTCATATCACCTGAGGCGCTACCTGCAAAGAAACGCAGGAACAGATAGCCGATTATCCCGGATAACAGTGAGCCTACTAAAATTGCCAGGGAGTCTGCATAGCTGAACACATCACTACCCCAGTAGGCCAGACCATCGATGAACATGGACATGGTAAAACCAATGCCGGTTAAAATGCACACGCCATAGAGCTGACGCAGATTGGCTCCCTGTGGAATAGGGGCAAGACCTGTTTTAATGCAGGCCAGGGAGAAGAAAAAGACTCCGAGCTGTTTACCTAAAAACAGGCCGAGTAAAATGCCAAGGCTTACACGGCTGGTGAGCAAAGTACTTAAATCAAGACCTTGCAAATCAATGCCTGCATTGGCAAAGACGAACAGTGGCAGGATAAAAAGAGCGATCCATCCTTTGAGCTTTTCGAACATATCATGCAGCATCGCCCGATCATGATGATCCTTAAGTGGAATGAAGAATGCGGTAATAATACCAGCCAGGGTGGCATGTACTCCGGATTTAAGGATGGAGAACCATAGCACTACACCTACCATGCAATAGACAGTCTTACGGGTAATATGGAAGAAATTGAGCAAGGCCAGTACCACAACAGCAGCTCCAGCTCCTGCCAGAGCCATGCCAGAGAGCTGGGAGGTATAAAACAGGGCAATTACCACAATGGCTCCGACATCATCGAAGATAGCCAGAGACAATAGGAATATCTTAAGTGAGGCAGGTACACGCTTTCCCAGAAGCAGCAATATGGCAACTGAGAAAGCTGCATCCGTAGCAGTAGGAATGGCCCAGCCTCGCATGGCAAAATTATCGCTGAAATTAAACAGGGTAAAGATTAAGGCAGGGGTCAGCATGCCGCCTAAAGCAGCGATGGCAGGCAATACGATATTTTTTTTGTTCGAGAGGGTTCCGCACATGAACTCATGTTTGAGTTCCAGGCCAATGGAAAAGAAGAAAATGGTGATTACACCGTCATTTATCCATAACAGTAAAGGCTTTATCAGTTCAAAATTACCGAATACAATGCCGGCTTTAGTGTCAAGCCAGGCACGGTAGTCAATGGAATAGGGCGAATTTTGATAGGCCAGTGCGATAATAGCAAAGACAAGCATAATGATACCGGCCGCAGCATCATGATTGGCCAAGTCGTTAAATTTATTACGAATGTGGTGCTGCATGAAGATTGTTCCTTAAGGCAAAATGCTGAGAGATCAGACCTTATAAGTTTAAGTTAAATGTTTTTGTTTAACTATGAGTTAGCTCAGATTTTGATCAAAAATTTTTATCAGGGCTAAGGTGTGGAGGTTGTAATGCTAATCTGGGATAAAAAAGGCGGTTAAACCGCCCCTTCTAAGAATTTTGAGCCGCCCCAGGGCTGATGCCTGGAGCGGATTTGGTTAAAAAAGATTAGATCTTTTCCGGAACCATCTTGATGTGACCACAAGGGCATTCCTGCGCACAGACACCACAGCCCTTGCAATAATCATAGTTAAATTCATAGCCCTTACCCGGACCTAATTTAACCACAGCATTGTCAGGGCAGACGCCGTAGCAGTTATCGCACTCCATGCAGTTACCGCAGGACAGGCAACGGCGAGCTTCGAAGATTGCATTTTCCTCAGTCAGGCCGTGCTGAACCTCGTCAAAGGTGCTGGAACGGCGAGCCAGCTCTAATTGCGGGCGTACGGTCTTAGGGGCATCGGTATAGTACCAGGGGTGCATGTCCTCAAAACGAGCATCCTCATGCTTCTCCGGGCGCTTGTACACGGAGCCTTTCAAGTAGGCGTTCACGCCCCTTGCGGCATGTTTGCCCATGCCAATGGCAGCGGTTACGGTACGATCGCCTTTGACCATGTCACCTGCTGCAAAGATACCAGGAACGGTTGTCATCATATTTTCATGATCGACCACCACAGCATCTTTTTCAGTCTGCAGACCTTCAACTTTCTCACAAACAGAAAGATCGACATTCTGACCAATGGCAAGTACCACAGAGTCAGCGGCTAATTCCTCAAACTCACCGGTTGGCTCAGGCCAGCCCTGATCGTTGAGTTTCATCTTTTCGATCTTAAGTTTTTTGTCGTCGGCTTCTGCAATGGTGGATAACCACTTGACCTGAATACCTTCTTCAATGGCGCCATCCATCTCTTCTTCATTGGCTGGCATGCGATCGCGGTTACGGCGGTAAACGATGATTGGCTCAGCACCTAAACGGCGCAGGGAGCGGGCTACGTCTACTGCGGTATTGCCACCGCCGTACACAGCCACTTTACGGCCGATTTGTACGTCACTGTCAGAGGAGATCTCAGAGAGTACATCCAAGGCGTGCAAAATGTGGGTAGTATCACCAGAGGGGATGTTTACGTTGGTGGACAGTGCGGCACCGAGACCTAAGATCACAGCATCATACTTGCCGTTCTTCTTTTCAGCTACGATGTCCTGTACTGGGTGATTGCACTCAATGGTGATGCCCATATCGGTCAGGCGGGCAATTTCGTCGTCCAGAATAGCGCGCGGCAGACGGTATACCGGGATACCGTAACGCATCATGCCACCTGGTTTGCCGGCCATTTCGACAATATGCACGCTATGACCGTAGCGGCGCAGGTGATAAGCTGCGGACAGGCCAGCAGGGCCAGAGCCCACAATCAGGATCTTCTTGCCAGTTTCACGTACCGGCTTACGGAATGACAGCTTATGCTCAATGGCATAGTCGCCAAGGAAGCGCTCAACAGAGTTGATGCCGACGGACTCATCTAAAAAGCCGCGGTTACACTTTCCTTCACAGGTGTGGTAACAGACACGACCCATGCAGGCCGGGAACGGGTTTTCCTCAGTAAGGATGCGCCAGGCATGCTCATAATCGCCTTCAGCTGCGTAGTAAAGCCACTGCTGAATGTTTTCGCCGGCAGGGCACTGTTTGTTGCAAGGGGGCAATTTGAACACGTTGACCGGACGCAGAGTGCGCCAGGAACCAGTCTTGTTTGCAAGAGAGGTTGCCGGATCCAAAGTTGCAGCGAAAGATTTATTCATCATGTTAAATAAGCTCCTCTCTTAAATCTGATGGCTGCGCTCAAGAGCCTGCACCGCAACTGGTACGGTCTCAGGGATTTCGTCGCCCAGGAGATCGAAGCTCTTGATGTTGTCATCACACATGGCCTGGATACGGGCTAATACCTTGGGATCAGCCTTTTTGCCGGTCAGGTGGGCGTAGCGGCGCTGCAGCTTTAAGAAGTTCAGCACCGGCTGCTTCTGGCGGATCTTGCGTACTGAGGTGATCTTGCCGTATTCAGCCTCAAAGATAGGATAGAAGCCACTTTCCATGGCCAGGCGAGCCACGGTGACTGTAGAGCCTGAAGCGCAGCCCCAGCCTAACGGGCAGGGTACTAAGATTTGAATA
The DNA here is from genome assembly GCA_944390085.1 of uncultured Succinivibrionaceae bacterium. Classification (GTDB taxonomy): domain Bacteria; phylum Pseudomonadota; class Gammaproteobacteria; order Enterobacterales; family Succinivibrionaceae; genus Avisuccinivibrio. The sequence continues at coordinate 27,581 of CALXOT010000005.1, read as the reverse complement.
TAGCGGGCTCCGTGGAAGGACATCGCTTTTTCTACCTTGTACTCCAGATCCTTAAGGTCTGCGACGGAAGCTGTGGCAACATAGGGAATGCCGTGGGCCATGGCAATAAGTGGCACGTTCTTGCCCTTGCCCCAATCATTACCTGGTTCTGCACCAACCAGTTGAGTGGTTGCAGTGCGGGCTGCCGGCGGAGTGGCAGAGGAGCGCTGTACGCCGGTATTCATATAGGCCTGATTGTCATAGCAGATATAAAGCACATCGTCGTTGCGCTCAAACATACCTGACAGCGGGCCAAAGCCGATATCAGTGGTACCACCATCACCGCCCTGGGCGATTACTCTGGGTACATTGGCATTTCCTGCTTTCTTGGCACGAACGCGTGCAGCAACAGCAAGGCCAGCACCGACGGCAGCGGCATTACCAAACAGGGAATGGATCCAAGGCAGTCTCCAGGCTGATTCCGGATACGGAGTGGAGAATACTTCCAGGCAGCCGGTAGCGTTAGCTATCATAAGCTGACCGCCAGTGGCGCGCATGGCTGCATCGATGGCATAACGGGCACCTAAGGCCTCGCCACAACCCTGGCAGGCACGGTGACCGGAAATTAAAGTATTCGGGCGATCAGAAGAGGCCTGCACGGCGCGCATGGACGGGTTTAACAGGCGGTTACCGACAGTGTTGGAGCCGGTCTGATAAAACTTGATTGCGTCTAACATATTTTATTTTCCCCCTTAAGCGCGCACTTTTTGCAAAGTGTCCAATAGGACAGATTCAGGCAGCGGGCCTTCAGGCAGGGTGATCCCTTCAGCGTCCTTGAGATAGCTGTTGATAACCTTGCTGTCAACGTCAAACCAAGTCAGCTCGTCGCAGAACTTGCCATCCAGGCAGTGTTTGACGATACCCTTGATAGTGGTGCCTAAGATAGCGCGTCCACCTAAGCCGCACACGGCGGTGTAGATATTGGTATCCTTGCCACGCATAGCTCTTGACACTTCAGGGTGCAGGATGCCACGGGCACCGTAGCTGAATGAGCGCTCAACAATGACCACATTCTTGGTGTCACCAATGGCTGCACGGATTTCATCGTACGGGAACGGACGGAAGGCCTTGAGCGAAATTACGCCAGCATTGATGCCCTGGGCTTTAAGTTCGTCAACGGCATCTTTTGCCGTGCCTACAGTGGAGCCCATGATAATAAGTTTCACATCAGCGTTTTCGCAGTTGTAGCAGTCCAGCAGACCGCCTGAATGATGACCCGTTATCTCACGGTATTCTTTGGTGACACGCTCAATGATAGGGATCGCTTTTAACATCTTGCGCTGCTGCAGGATGCGTAATTCAGTGAAGGCTTCAGGACCAACCATGGCGCCCATGGAGATAGGCTCTTTAGGATCAAGGAACTCGCGGGGCTCGTAAGCGGGCAGGAACTGATCCACCTGCTCTTGTGAAGGGAGATCGAGCCGTTCAAAAGCATGAGTTAATACGAAGCCGTCCATGCATACCATCACCGGCAGTCCGACTTCCTCGGCAATCTTAAAGGCCATGATGTGGGTATCAAGGGCGTCCTGATTGGATTCACAGAATAGCTGCAACCACCCTGAATCGCGCTGTGACAGGGAGTCAGAGTGATCGTTCCAGATGTTGATCGGGGCACCGATGGCACGTGATGCTACTGTCATAACAATAGGAAGGCCAAGGCCGGCGGCATTATAAATGCCCTCAGTCATGAACAACAGGCCTTGTGAGGCAGTGGCGGTATAGGCACGCACGCCGCCTGCAGATGCGCCGATGGACACGGACATCGCGGAGAACTCAGACTCGACGTTTAAAAACTCACAGTCCTGCAGTTGTCCGGTTTTGACCATTTTTCCCAGATTTTCGACGATGTGGGTTTGCGGGGAGATAGGATATGCGCAAATCGCACCAGGGCGGCACAGGGCAACCGCCTCTGCAATGCCCAGAGAACCTTCTATCTGCTTAAGCATTGTTGCCTCCGTTCATTAAATTCTTGATGTACTCATAAGCTAAGGCAGCTGTCTCAGCATTAGCGTCGCCAACCTTGCCCGGATATCTGGTCTGGAATGATTTCTGTACACTCTCCAGCGCAAATACGTTGGTCGCAGCTGCAAGTGCAGCCAGCATCGGTGCACCAGGCAGCGGACGGCCAATCTTTTGCATGGCAAAATCAGTGGCAGGTACTGTCAGCACATGTCCTGCAGGCAATTTTTTGACCAGTTCAGGCACTACTACTTCAGCGCTTTCTGCTGAATTGATGATGGCATAACCATCTGGGCTGATACCTGAGAAGACGTCGACGGCACCAAGCAGGGTCTTATCCTGCACTACCACGGCGTTAGGCTCTAAAATAGGCTCGTGAGTACGAATTTCCTTATCGTCGATGCGGGCATAAGCTACCACAGGGGCACCTGTACGCTCGGAACCGAAGCTGGGGAATGCCTGGGCAAAATGCCCTTCAAGGAAGGCGGAGAGTGAGAGCATTTCTGCTGCCGTTACTACACCCTGGCCGCCACGTCCGTGTAATCTAATCTGAAGCAAAGTAGGCTCCTTTGGTTCGCAAGTGCATATATAACTGCGCAGTCATATTGACGCGCAATTGCCTTAAGCTGTTTCTTATAGTGGAAGTAATCAGCTAAAGAGCTCAGATCACAACAGTTAAAGTGATGTGATCAACAAGCTGATTAATTCTAGGAATTTTTGGATAGATTTGAAAGTAAAGCGTAATAAATCAAGCCTGTCTTCAGTTCTTAAAAATGTAAAGCAGATCACAAAAAATTACTTTTATAAAAATAGATCAGATGTCTTTGTTATTTTAATTAAACATATAAAAATAATATTATTTGTCAAAAAAGCATTTAATTGAGCTTTGAACAAGGTTTTTTGGTGGTTAGATTATGCTTACTTAAATTTTGTGATTGGACCTGCTGTGATCTAAGGCAAAATTTGTAAAAATTAATTCCAATAATTAAAATTAATTTATAAAGTAAGTTAAAAAATTGTCAGACAGACTTTTGGTTCTGAGTAACAGAACTGCATGCGGGGACAAAATCTTATGCGCAGACAGCAGACAAAACTTGATGCTCATGTGATCCGCGAGCAAAACCTGGGTATGGTAACTAGAGCCCTGCACAAGGAACAGGTGGCCACAGCAGCTAGATTGCGTGAGCTGACGGGGTTGAGTGTTGTTACTCTGACAAAATTACTTGATACATTAATCGAAAGCGGGATTGTATTGCCAGGAGAAGTTGTATCCCCGGGCCTTGGTCGTCCTGCAGCAACGTATCGTTTTAACAGTTCCTACCGTCTGATCTTAATTGTTTCTTGCTATAAACGAGCTGGCCATGATTACGCAGGATACAGTGTGCATGATCTGTTCGGTGAGTGTATCGAAAGAAGGGAGGAGCTGTTATCAAATATTCATACTGATGAGTTCCGTATTGGTATTGAGCTGTACCTGGAACGTTATGACAATATTGCCATTATCGGTATTTCTATGCCGTCTGACACTATTGGCGGACGGGTTGCTTCAGCTATCCGGCATGATCCCAGATCAAAGAGGCTGTCCAAGCACCTAGAGCTGCGTTTTGGGGTACCGGTATTCTTTGAGACAGATATTAATGCTGCTACTTTAGGCTGTTATAACCGTATACAGGAACAGGATTTCGTTTCCGGTATCGTACTGGTTCCTGGCAGGGCTCCGGCTTGTGGCTTTTGTTATGAGGGAGAGCTCATCCGCGGACGCGACGGCATGGCAGGCGAAGTCAGATTTTTCCCGATGTATAACGATGTCGGGATCCTACCTACCGAACCGCAACAAGCGGACGAACTTGCCGTGCGTACCTTGCGTGCGGTGATGTGCGTTTTAAACCCGTCGGTAGTAGTGGTATATACCGAAAACTTAAAGCCCGGGATCTATGAACGGCTAAAAAAGAGACTAGGGTCTGCAGCGGAGATTGCCATGCTGCCCAAAATTGAAGTTAATGACAAGATTAGGGATGATATTGTCTCTGGCATGATCACGCTGTGTCTGCAGCATTTGGATAAACTGGGGCAGTAAGAGGCTGGATAGATATTGAGCCTTTATTTCATTGGTGCTGTGCCAGGGGGGGGAACAAGGTATTGCTGTACTTTCGTTTATAGTGTGCCAAGGTAAGGATTAACTGGTGGAGCCCGTTAAGATAGACGGGTTTTATGCAAAGTTCAGTAGTTTTATATTAAAATTAAATTTAAATTGATATATAAATTTTATTATTTATTAAATTAAATAATTTTGCTATTGGCCGTTTGGCTGTTATGCTAATAATCCCGCTTTGCCATTAAACATTAAAAATTCTGCCGCATTGAAGCCACACTTATAAATCAGATGTGGGTACATAATGATAACTAATTGAGTTTGTGCTTTTTTAGGTAAAGAATATGCAGTACAACCGACAGGCTCAGTTATTGGCGATTATCTTTTTAATTTTATGTTGTCTTTGTAAATACCTTCAATATTTATGCTATAGTACCTGAAAGCTGTCGGAGGAGACCGGCTGCTGTATTAAATTCCTGTGGTTACCTTGAGCAGGTTACGTAGCAGGTTTTATATGTAAAAATGTAATTGCGTGTTTCTTTTTTATTAACACTTTAGCGCGTGAATGTTGTTTTGGTAAGGGAGCTGGCATGTCAGACAAAGATTTGGAAATTTCCGGTGCAGCAGACACTGGGTCTCCTGAGGGGTCTAGCGTCAATAAGTGGAATCAGGCGCGCCGCCTCGAATTTATTGATTTCCGTTTAGGTTGTGATGGCAAAATTAATCGCCGTGATCTGGTTGATTTTTTCAGCATTTCTATTCCGCAGGCTTCGCTGGATTTATCTAAGTATCATCAGCTGGTTCAGGAATCGGATCCTCCTCGTAAAAATTTGGTCTATGATCGGCATCTTAAGGTTTATATCCGCACGGATGATTATCAGCCGCTCTTTCCTAAGATTTGTGCCCCTGAAAATTATTTAAATGATCTATTGTCCTACGCTCAGGGCGATTTGGTAAAAAGCCGTAATTTCTTTGGATTTATTCCTAACGTAGGGGTGGCTTCTTTTAATCCGCCGCGCCGTAATATTGATGCGCAGGTGCTTTATAACATTCTGGAAGCAATCCGTACCCATAAGGCAGTACACATTACTTACCTGTCCCTGTCACAGCTAAAACCTACAGATCACCTGATAGCACCGCATGGCTTGGCCTTTGATGGCATGCGCTGGCATGTCCGTGCCTATTGCTACGATCATCATGATTTCCGTGATTATGTGCTCTCGCGCATCATTAAGTGTGCTGTGCCTGAGATCTCTGCTCCAAACGATCGTTTCCCGGATCCGATTGGTAACGGCTTCCGTGAAGTTGGTACTGCAGGACGCGATGATTCACAGTGGAATGAGCTTGTTGATCTGGTGATTAAGGCCAATCCAGAGCTACCTGAGTCTGCCCGCCGCGTGATCGAGCATGATTATGGCATGGATGAGAATGGTACGGTGATTTATCCTTGCCGTCGTGCACTTTTGTTCTATGCGCTGCAATGGTTGCGTTTGACCAAGGCGGATGCCTGCTTGCCGGCAGAGCAGCGGCAAATTGTGCTTGATAATGAGGCTGAAGTCTTTCGCCGTTTAGCCGGAGGACATTGATGGTTATGTCCAAGGGTCAATAACAGATGTTATCAGATAGGAGCCGCTTTGCGGCTCTTATCATTTGGAGCTTAGACAACAGAACTGAGGAGAGATATTGATGAGCGCAGCAAAGACAGTATTGCTGAAGGCTAATGTGCCTCCATATTTAATTTCCAACTTACAACAGCGTTATGATTTCCACGACATCCGCAAAGGATGGAAGCATTTGTCACCAGAAGTGGCTGCCCGTGCTGCAGTTATAGTAGGGGGCGGCGATTGCAAAGTAGAGCGCGAACTGATGGAAAAACTTCCGGCCTTGAAATTGATAGCAAATTTCGGAGTTGGCTATGATGGAGTAGATCTTGTTTGTGCAAAAGAGCGGGGTGTTAAGGTAACCAATACTCCTGATGTCCTTAGTGCTGAGGTGGCAGATCTGTGCGTGGCGCTGATGCTTGCCGTTTCCCGCAGGATACCGGAAGCAGACGCCTATTTGCGTGCAGGGAAATGGGAAAGTGAAGGTCCTTTTCCTTTAACCCGTAAAATGTCAGGCGCCAAGGCCGGGATTGTAGGGTTAGGGCGTATCGGCAAGGAACTGGTTAAGCGTCTTCAGGCCTTTGACATGGAACTTGCATTTTTTGGTCATCACGATGTGCAGGGAGTGCGGCGGGAGCTTGATTTGCAGAAACTCGCTGCTTGGGCAGATTATCTTATTGTTCTGATCCCTGGTCGTCCTGAAAACTATCACCTGATTGATGAGAAAGTACTGCGAGCCCTGGGACCTTGCGGGATCTTAGTCAATGCTGCCCGCGGCAGTGTGGTGGATGAGGAGGCACTGACCGATTTACTCGAACGTGGCGAGTTAGGCGCAGCAGCTCTTGATGTGTTTGCTGCAGAGCCTCATGTGAGTGCAAGGTTACGAGCCTTAAAGGATCGTACGGTATTGGTGCCCCACATTGGCAGTGCCACCGTAGAAACACGCCAGGCTATGTCAGATCTGGTTTTAGCTAATGTTGATGCTTATGCCGCAGGCAGAAAGCTGGTGACTCCAGTACCTGAATGCCAGGACATTACATAATTTTCTGCGGCGAGGCTTTATTCCCTCCCTGATAAAGAAGTGGGCTGGTGGCAAAAGTTGTTAAATTTATCTGAAAAGATCAGCGGCTAACTCCCGTCCTTCAGGGCGGAATGGGCGTTAACTCATCCATCTTTTCAGAAAAAAGATGCGGATTAAGGCAAAGCAAACCATACTAAGTCCGGCGCCGCAAAATATCAGGCCAGAAAGCGGCGCGTTTTCTAAAAGACGGGCGCCGATGAATGCTCCTGCACCTATTCCTAAGTTGCAGATTGATGAATAGATGGCAGTGGCGATGGCAGGATATTCTGGCTCAAATTTAAGAACCAGAGCCTGAAAGGTAAGACTGCAGCAGCTGAAACAAAATCCCCAGCTCATACAATTGGCAAGTGTCAGGATTGGTTGGTAGGAGCTCAGTTCCAGTGCCAGCAAAAACAAACAGATACCGGCAAAGGGCCAGGCAATAAAACAGGATTGATGCGTTTCAAAGCAGCGGGCAAACAGTAAGGAACACATAATGCCGGCAATGCCAAAACTTACCAATGCAGAGGTAATAATCTCCGGGCTTATACCTGCCGCTCCCAGCAGCGGTTCAATATAACTGTATGGGGTAAAGTGTGCTGTGAACAGCAGCGCGGTGACAATATAAAGTGACAGCAGGTTTTTATTATGCAATATGCGTGGCAGTACGGTAAGTACTGTGCTACGGGTACCGGGAACGCCAGGACAGAGCCTTAAAACAGCCAGCATGTTGATGAAAGCAAAAAGTCCCAGCAGAGCGAAGGTAAAGCGCCAGCCTAAATGCAAACCAATTATGCGCCCGAGTGGCAACCCTGCAACCATGGCCACAGAAGTTCCTCCTGCTACCAGTCCCAGGGCTCTGGATATTTGGCCTTTCGGGGTGATCTTCACTGCAAGGGGGGTGGCTATTGACCAGAATAATGAATGGGTGAGAGCAACAAAGCAGCGGGCTGCAGTCAGTACGTAAAAATTTGGGGCTAGGGCAGTCAAGGTCTGGCTCAGGCAAAAAATAAAGAGCAATCCTGCCAGAAGATATTTCAAATTACAGCGAGAGAACAGCAGAATCAGCGGTAATGAGCATAACAATACAATCCAGGCGTAGAAAGTGATGATAACGCCTGTCTGTGACTCACTTAAGGAAAACTCTGTGCTTAAATCTGATAGCAGTCCAACCGGTACAAACTCTGATGTATTAAACAGAAATGCAGCGCAGGTCAGGGCCCAAAGGGCTTTCCATGATGCTTGAGATGTATTCTCGTTCATAAAGATGCCGAAACTGACTTACTTCCTGCCTTAAAGCAGGCGTGGATTTCTGGAATAATTAGTTAAATTTTTGTGGATTTTATCAAAGTCACAAAAATGTGATGTAATTCACAATTAAATGCTTTTTATTGGCGCACATTATTATTCATCGCTGGTAAAAATAGGCCAGATCTCATGCATAAAACTGGCTTACATGGTCTTGATCATGTTGCTGTGATAAAGTAAAGAAAGTGTGTTGAAAAGCTTTACTCTGGATCTGGCTTAGTTACAGCTGTTGTTTTTGCAGTGTTTGTACTGCGAGGTAAAGGGATGCCGCACCATTTAATACTAAAACCCTGGTTATGCTTATGGGGGGACAGCTGTTCTGGTTTTGACAGCTGTGAGCTGGCGGATCTGATTTTAAGAGCTAGCAGTGATCCTTTCTTCAGCGGTGCTGGTCTTGAGTATGTGCCGGATGGTAAAGCACGCAGTATTTTAGGGCGAGCGCTTACAGGCTGCCACGATTTTACTTTGTGTTTGCAGCTTATTCCTTACATGCATCAGCACCGGCTTAATCTTAATGCACAGGAAAAAATAAAGCGTTTGGAGGCTATTGATATGCTGCGTGCTATCTTTGATGCTGCAGCAGAGTGTGGAGCTAAGGCAGTCTCTGTATGTTCGGGAGCAGATCCCGGCATTGTGCAGCGCAGCAATGCTTATACATATCTGATGGACAGTGTGATCAGGTTGGCAGAAGAAGCTCAGGTACGCGGACTGATTTTGGTGCTGGAACATGGGGACCGACGGGGCTCAGGCGGCAGAGCTCTTTTGGGGCCGGCAGCTGAATGCTTGGAATTTATCGATGAAGTTAGCTGTCTGGTAAATTCAGTAAAATGTGGGCTAGATCATTTGGTTTGCCAGGCAAATGGGGAGATCACGGCTTCAAGTGCTGGTGTTTTGTCGGCGTATCTGCTTTATTTGCGTTTTACTCTCTCCCTTAATTATGAGCAGATGCTGATCGCTAACCGGGATCAATTATTCCGGCAACTTGCCTCACAATTAATTCCGTGCCTTAAATTTGACTGTTTTCAAAACTTATCCTTAGGGCTGCCATTGCGCTTGTCTCTTCCTGAAAAACCAGATTCTCCAGATCTTCTCTATAAGCTCGAACGCTCTTTCCTGCGCTGTCTGTTAAGTGCAGCAGGCCAAAGCTATCAGTTCTGAGTTTTAGCAGAAATTAGCTTCTGCATGCACTTTATGGTAAATCAGCAGCAGCGCTCTCCTCTCCTTGCTTTTCCTTCTTATATTCAGTAAATCAATTGTTTGTTAATTTATTTGAAATTTAAGATAAAAACAATAATAGTTGAATATTTGTTCAAATGTTCATAAATAATGCTTGCATCCGCCGCGATCTGATTTATAATGACAACAGTTGAATGGTTGTTCAACTGATAAACAAACTGAAAGAAGGAACAGAGAAATGAAAAAGAGCTACAAAATTGAAGTTGATTGCGCTAATTGTGCAAATTTAATGGAAGAAGCTGCTAACAAGGTGCCGGGAGTCAAACACTGCGTGGTCAATTTTATGACCCTGAAGATGAATGTAGAGTTTGAGCCGGATGCAGATCCTAAGAGAGTGATGCAGGAAGTGCGTGCTGCTTGCCGTAAAGTTGAAAGCGACTGTGAAATCTTTTTATAAAAACCAAGAAAATTCAGGTGGTGGGGGCTTATCTGATTTGACCTGCTGCCTCAGTTTGCCTGACTGGAGTTTTAGATGACTGCAAAGCAAAAGCGAATGGCGCTGCGCATTGCGCTGGCCTTTGTGTTGATGGTAGGCCTGCACTTTGTCAATCTACCTTTATATGCCACTTTCTCGCTCTATCTGATTGCATATTTGACTGCTGGCTACGATATTTTGTTGAAGGCGGCAGCTGGGATCAAAAATGGTCGTGTTTTTGATGAAAACTTTTTGATGGGGGTAGCCAGCCTTGGTGCCATTGCAGTGGGATTGTATCGCACCGGAGAATTTACTGAGGCCGTTGCGGTGATGGTATTCTATCAGGTAGGAGAGCTCTTTCAAAGTGTGGCAGTAGGACGCAGCCGCCGCAATATCTCAGCCCTTATGGATATTCGCCCGGATTATGCCAATATTGAGCGTGAGGGCAGCCTGGTAAGGGTAGATCCTGATGAAGTGGCGGTAAATACAGTCATTGTGGTAAATCCAGGGGAAAAGGTGCCTATTGATGGTGAAGTAATAGAAGGCAACAGCAGTTTAGATACAGCAGCGCTGACAGGGGAGAGTGTGCCCCGCGATATTGCCCCGGGACAGAGTGTAATTTCAGGCAGCATCAATCTGTCAGCCCCGCTTAAAATCCGCACTACTAAGGAATTTGGTGATTCTACAGTATCAAAGGTTTTGGAACTTGTAGAAAATGCCAGCTCACTGAAATCAAGAAGTGAGGCCTTTATTTCCCGTTTTGCCCGGGTGTACACTCCGATTGTATGTGCCCTGGCACTCTTTTTGGCTGTGGTGCCACCGCTTGTGATCAAAGCTCTGGGAATTAGTTTTTTGCCTGGAGATTTTTCAGAGTGGATATACAGAGCCCTGATCTTCCTGGTGATAAGCTGCCCATGTGCGCTGGTGATCAGTATCCCGTTATCCTTTTTTGCCGGTATTGGCGGAGCCAGTCGTGAAGGTGTCCTGGTCAAGGGATCTGTGTTCATGGAAAGTCTAGCCAAGACTTGTTATGTGATGTTTGACAAAACAGGTACCCTGACTAAAGGCGTATTTGAGGTTATTGCTGTGCATCATAGCAAGGTGGCTGAAGAGGAATTGATCCGGTTGGCTGCATTTGCTGAATGTGCATCGTCACATCCGATCTCCAAAAGTTTGCGCCACGCTTATGGCAAGGAGATTGATCACCGCCAGGTAAGTTCTATTGAGGAACACGCAGGGTGCGGGGTAACAGCCCTGGTAGACGGGCAGCAGGTGGCCTGCGGCAATGACAAATTGATGCGGAAACTTGGTATAGAGTATAAATCCTGCCACTCAGTGGGTACTATTGTGCATGTGGCAGTGGATGGGGTGTATCAGGGACATATCGTGATTGCTGATGTGCTTAAGGAAAATGCTGCAAAAGCCGTGGCTGCCATCAAGAGGGCCGGTGTGGAACGTACCGTAATGTTAACCGGTGATGACAGACGGGTTGCCGAAGATGTATGTGCCAAGCTGGGGGTTGATGAGTGTTATGCCAATTTACTGCCTGCAGATAAAGTCAGTAAGGTGGAAGAATACCTGAAGAAGAAGCCTGCAGGTGGCATGGTAGCTTTTGTCGGGGATGGTATTAACGATGCACCGGTGCTGTCACGGGCTGACATCGGTATAGCCATGGGAGCCATGGGTTCAGATGCAGCTATTGAAGCTGCTGATATTGTGCTGATGGATGATGATCCGGGAAAAATCGCCAAAGCTATCCGCATTTCCAGAAAGTGCATGGGCATCGTGTGGCAGAACATTATCTTCTCCATTGGGATAAAGGTATTGTGCCTGGTCTTGGGTGCTGTGGGTATAGCTAATATGTGGTTCGCCATTTTTGCAGACGTCGGGGTGATGGTTCTGGCGGTACTGAACGCTATCCGTGCCTTATTTGTTAAACAACTGTGATGTCAGAAAAAACAGGAAAACCTTCATCAGGCGCAGCCATGGTAAAAGAGGCTGTGCCTTTTTATTTAAAGATCAGCGGTTAAACCACTGTTCCATCACATCCAGAATTTGACCCAGATCGTCCTGGCTTATTACATAAGGGGGCATAGTATAAAGATTTTTGCCAAAAGGTCGCAGAAATACACCTTTGCCTGCAGCAAATGATTGCAGCCCTTTGAGCAGTGACGGATCACGTACTTCAGCGCAGAGGCTGGCACCACAGATCCGGACTTCTTTTACCTGAGGAAAAGAAGCAAGGTAAGGGGCACGTTGCTGCAGATAAGATTCTATTAACGCAATCTTATCAAGGTAGTGTTCACGTTCCATGATTTCTATGCCCTTTAAGGCAACGGCACAAGCTAGGGGATTGCCCATGAAAGTCGGCCCGTGCATAAAAGCTTTGTGTACATCATCTGCGTAAAATGCCTGGTAAATCTTGTCGCAAGCTACTGTAACCGCATGACCGATATAGCCTGCGGTCAGTGCCTTGCCTAAAATTATGATGTCAGGACAGGCAGTTTCACTTGCAAACATGCTTCCGGTACGCCCAAAACCAGTGGCCACTTCATCGCAAATCAGTGGCACATCATGCAGGATGCACAGTTCACGGGCCCGACCCAAGAAATCATCACCATGCCGGTAAAATCCTCCGGCACATTGCAGCCGCGGTTCCAGAATAAAGCCATATAGCCTGCTGCCATGGCAGGCAAAAGCCTGTTCTAGTTCGTCAATAGTAGGATTTATCCTGATGACATGTGACTGTAGCCCTGGGGAAGCATAAAGCTGATGATATTCAGGAAAATCACTGGCTTGCATCGCCATGAAAGTATCGCCATGATAGGCATGCGTTAAGGCAAGCAGCAAGGTGCGATCGTTATTTCCCTGATTTATATGGTATTGACGTGCCATTTTTAAAGCCACTTCCACTCCCACACTGCCGCTGTCTGAGTAAAAACAGTGTCTGAGAGTGCCTGGCAGTAATTGTGCTAATTTATCAGCAAGGCGCAGTGCCGTATGATGTACCAACCCTGCCAGGCTGATGTGAGCAAATTTGGCAATTTGCTCGTTTAAGGCGGCATCAAGCTCCGGGTGCCGATAGCCGTGGACGGCACACCACCATGATGAAATTCCATCAATCAGCTCGCCGTACTGGCTGCTTATCAGCCGCACACCTTGAGCTCCTACTATTTCAAGAGGCTCTGCGGCAAGTTTCATCTGGGCATAAGGATACCAAATAGTACCAGGCAGTTTATTCACGGGAATCTCCATGAGCAAAAAGCTCGCTTAACTGTAATGGGGGCAATGAAAGTTGTTGTGCGCTTTCAGAGATGGTATAAACCTTAAGTCCAGTTAGTTCAGTAAGGGTGCGGTGGTTATCCTGATGCAGCGTAGAAGTTGCACAAAAGCGGTTTAAAAAGATTGCACGGCAGGGAATACCCTGGCTTTTCAAGTAAAACAAGGACAACAGCAGGGAATTAATACAGCCAAGCCCTGCTTCAGATACTATTATAACCGGCAGCTGCAGTTCTTTTATCAATTGATCCTGCAATACGATGCTACCGTCAGGGTTCTGCGTGATCGGACATAAGATGCCTCCCGCCCCTTCCATAAGCACATAGTCATGCTTGTCTCTGAGATAGTGAAAATCTTTTCTGATCCGTTTAAGATCTGGCAAGCAGCCGCTTGCCTGTCCGGCTGCAAGTGGTGAGAGAGCTTGTGCATAGGAAAACGGGCAGAGGCTGTCAGGTTTTTGCTGCAGTCCTGCTGTGCGCCAGACATAGAGGCTGTCCGCTTCAAGCACGGTACCATCTGTTGCTAGATGACAGCCACTTTGAGCTGCTTTGAAATAGGCGCAATCTATAGCCGATGCGCGCAGACTTTTTAAGATCAGTGCACTTAAATAGGTTTTACCGGCATCTGTGCCGGTGGCAGTAACAAATAAAGTATGAGCTGCCATGCCTGTTTCCCTCCTGTTTGATGATCATGCAACAGCGGCAGTGCTAACGGCCAGGCTTGCTTTAGCTGACTGAAGTTTTTTACGTTAATTTTGTAAAGGCGGTTGACATTAATAGATATATTTCAGCAATAACAATGTATTGTTATGCAGTGGCTTATCTTAAAAAAGTGCGGTTTTACTGTCAAAGCACAATACTTGCAGGTTAACGAGATGCTCTGTTGTAACAGTTGTGAACAGGGCTTATACATACGGTTTAAAAAAATTCGTTTGGACATTTGTCAGAATGACGTTTACAGTGCGACAAAACTCAAAATCTGTGATGTGCACAGCAATTTTTAGCGTAAAGATGTAATGACAAATAAACAACCTAGTGTTTCTCCTGCGGTAGCAACTAATATAACTAAGTCGTTTGATTTCAACGTATTGACCAGACATAAGCGGATGCTGTGGATTCTGCTTATAGGTATGCTTACTGCATTTGGTCCGGTTTGTACTGACATTTACCTGCCGGCTCTGCCAGATCTGGGGGCCTCCTTTAATAGCAGCCCCACCCTGATTCAGCTGTCACTGACAGCCTGCTTTTTGGGTTTGGCTCTGGGACAAATCATTATCGGTCCTATATCAGATGCTCTGGGGCGCCGTCTGCCCTTGTCTGTAACTTTAATTGTATTCAGCGTGGCTTCACTATGCTGCGCATTTGCTCCCTCTATTGAAATCCTGATAGCACTGCGCTTTTTTCAAGGATTTGCCGGAGCCGGTGGAATCGTGCTTAGCCGTTCAATGGCTTGTGACATGTTCAGCGGGCATGATCTGACCAAATTTATGGCACTTTTGATGACAGTCAATTCATTGGCTCCTATTGTAGGACCTGTGCTGGGGTCTGCTGTGGTTTCCTTTTTCAGCTGGCACTGGCTATTCCTGTTGTTGGCTTTATGGGGAATAGTGCTGCTTGCAGGAGTGTTTTTCTGTTTGCAAGAGACTCTGCCGGGGGATATGCGTCAAAGTAGACTGGCGCAGGCTGTCAAGGATATGTTTTTACAGCTTCTGGAAAGGCGCTTTTTAATTCTTGCTTTGGCTATCTCCATGGTGATGGGCGGTTTTTTTGCTTATCTTGCCGCGTCTCCTTTCGTATTACAGGTAATTTATGGATTTAGTGCTTTTGAGTATGCGCTGATCTTCGCGCTCAACTCTATCTGCATCACGCTGGCCTCCATGGCAGCAGGCAGGCTGGAGCGTAGAATGGGAGCTTCAGCGCTAGTGAAGCTGTCCTTTATCGTCATGATGGCAAGTGGGGCGGTGATGTTGGTTTTAGCCCTTAAACAACCACAAAGTCCAGTTTTGCCTATTTTGTGTATGCTTTTTTATGTCGCAATGGTGGGATCGTCCCAGACCCCGGGTTTTGGTATCGTAATGAGTGCCCGCAGTAAGGGGGCAGGGGCTGCCTCAGGAATTTTTGGTATTTTGGGATTTGTAATAGGCTCTGCTACCTCGCCTCTGGTCGGGGTTTTGGGTGATCATTCCATGCTGCCTCTGGCTTTGTGTATGTTCATATGCGCGCTGATTTCCTATATACTTTTTGTCATCGGCATGCGTCTTAAGAAAGTATAGGATAGATATATGAAGCCCACATCCATTCAGTCTGCTGTGCACGGTCTGAAACTTGCTGCATTCCTCGGCAGCCTGACACTTGCAGCATTGCCAGTTTCCCTGGCTGCAGGAGAAGAATTTAACCCCGCCCAGCGCGCAGAGATTGAAAAGATTGTGCACGATTATCTGATCTCCCATCCTGAGGTTATGTTTGAAGTTGCAGAAAGCATTGAAAAGCTGCAACAACAGCAGGCCAAGCAAACCCTGGACGAAGTGATAACATCACTGCGCACAGATAAAGACAATCCGATGAAGGGCGGGGCAGACAAGGCACATTATTTAATTGAGTTCTTTGACTATAACTGCGGCTACTGCAAGGTGGTGCGGCAGCTCAGTGAAAGGCTCTCGCGTGAACATGATCTGCAGACCATATATATAGAATACCCGATCCTTTCGGCAGCAAGCGTGCAGGCTGCAGCAGTGGGGCTTGCTTTATATGCCATGGATCCGGACAAATATTTTGCCTATCAGACATTGCTGATGACACAGGGTAAAAAAGTAGAGTCGCTGGCGGATATTGAGGCGGCATTAAAGCAGGTGGAAGCCGATGTGGAAGCGGTCAAGCGCCGTGCCGGCAGTGATGAGACACAAAATCAGCTGCGATTTAATTTGCAACAGGGGCAGCGCATCGGAGTTACCGGTACACCATGCTTTATCATTGATGGCAAGATAGTTCGGGGAGCGGTGCGGGATTATGAAACCTTGGAGCGCATGGCCGGCTTTGCGCCTGCAGCTGATGCCGATGGTGTTTCCTGAGTTTTTGCCCTATGCCCTGGTATATCTTTCTTGTCATTGTGCTGCCGCTGCTATTTGTGATTGGTCTTGTTTACAATGCACTTAAGGAGCAGCGGCGCCTGGAACGAACTGTACTGCCTGAGATCATAAAACGCAGGGAACAGGAGCGTCAGGAACTGTTGCGTGATCGCGCCTTGTTACGCTCAAAGTTAGATCCGGGCAAAGGACAATCTAAGGATCAAAACTAGATCTCAGTTACATCTGGCATACAGTCTGGCTCCGAAAATTAAGCTAAATCTTAAGTCTTCAGGAAAAACTTAAGTGCCTCAGCCCTAGGTGAATGATTCAGGACAAAACCAGCCTTTTTTGTATAAACCTTAAACTGATTGCAAATCAATAAAATTGTTAAGGGCTTTGGGAATTATTGTTGCCATTCGGGAAGTAGCTGGTTGTGGGCTTATGTGCTATAGTGCACGTGCACGTAATTTAACGGATTTTCGCGATCCTGATCACGGAAAACTGATAATATTAAATTACAAATCCAGGATATTTCGTGTAACCAATTGAATATCTTTGATTTATTTTTTAAATGAAGCTTTTTTCATTTTATTTTTCATCACAGATCACATTTTTCTGATAAATACTTTGAGCTTTGCCGGATAGCGGCTTAACATCATTACTGTGCACGGGCACAATTTCCCGTGAATGTGTAATGTAAGCAATTGAGGGTGTTTCTCATGAAGTTGAAGTCAGGTTTAACTGCAATGTTCTGCGCCATGTTTGGTGCTGTCGCTTTTGCCTCTGCTGCCAATGCCGCAAAAATCGGTGTGTCCATGCCGACCCAGTCCCTGCAGCGCTGGAATCAGGATGGTTCCAACATGAAGGCAATGCTGGAGAAGTCAGGTCATGATGTTGATCTGCAGTATGCAGGAGACAACGACATTCCTACTCAGGTCAATCAGATTGAAAATATGATTGCCTCTGACTGCGATGTGATTGTTATCGCTTCCATTGATGGTTCAGCCTTAACTGAAGTACTCAAAGGTGCAAAGGACAAGAATATTCCGGTTATCGCTTATGACCGTCTGATTATGAACTCTGACGCTGTTTCTTATTACGCCACCTTCGATAACACCAAGGTAGGCCGTCTGCAGGGTCAGTACATCGCTGACGCCCTGGATCTGGCAAATGCCAAGGAACCCCTTAACATTGAGCTTTTTACCGGACCTACCGATGACAATAACGTAAACTTCTTCTGGGGCGGCGCCATGGAAGTGCTCAAGCCATACATCGACAAGGGTACCTTAGTGGTACCGTCAGGCCAGACTTCCAAGGAGCAGTGCGCTACCCTGAACTGGAACCTGGAAGAGGCACAAAAGCGCATGGAGAACATTATTTCTTCCGTAGGCTATGGCCCTGAGGACACTCCTCTGGCAGCTGTGCTGGCTCAGAATGACGCTCTGGCCAATGGCGTGACCAACGCTCTGCTGGCCACTGGTTATGATAATACCAATATGCCGGTTATCACTGGTCAGGACTGCGATAAGCCTGGTGTTAAAAATATCAAGCGTGGTTATCAGTCCATGTCTGTCTTCAAGGATACCCGTACTTTAGCCGCTCAGGTTGTGAAGATGGTTGATGCAATTGTTGCCGGCCAGCCGGTCGAAGTGAATGATACCACCACCTATGACAATGGCACCGGTGTCATTCCTTCCTTCCTGTGCGAGCCTGTGGCAGCTGACAAGAATAACTATCAGAAGCTGTTGGTTGAGTCAGGCTACTATACAGAAGATGAGCTTTAATCAGCTTATAGCAAAAGCCTGATTTTATGCGGGCACATTATAGGCGGGCGGCCTTTGGCCGCCCGCGCTGTACAGGTACAAAACTGCAAGAGCAACAAGAAGAGTAAGCATGGACAACACGAGCACAATTCTGGAGATGCGCAATATTACCAAGCGTTTTGGTAAGGTAACCGCGCTGTCTGATGTGAATTTAAAGGTCAGACAGGGTGAAGTGCATGCTCTGGTCGGGGAAAACGGTGCTGGCAAATCCACCTTGATGAACGTGCTCTCAGGCATTTATCCTTTTGGTTCCTACGAAGGTGATGTGGTGGTGGACGGGCAAATTTGCCAGTTTCATACCATTAATGATTCTGAGAAAAAAGGCATTGTCATTATTCATCAGGAACTTGCTTTAGTTCCGTTTTTATCAATTGCCGAAAATATTTTCCTGGGTAACGAACGAACAGCCAGTTATTCTAAAGAAGTGATGGACTGGCCGCGTACCTTTCAGCGCGCCAAAGAATTACTGGAATTAGTCGGTCTGCATGAGGATCCTCGTACTTTAATCAAAGACATCGGGGTGGGCAAGCAGCAGCTGGTGGAAATTGCCAAAGCCATTGCCAAGAATGTCCGTATCCTGATTTTAGATGAGCCTACTGCCTCTTTAAATGAGACTGATTCCAAGAAGCTGCTTGATCTGATTGACAAGTTCCGCAGTGAAGGCATGACGTCTATCATCATCTCACACAAATTAAACGAGATTTCATATATCGCCAATTCCATCACAGTTATCCGCGACGGTTCCACCATTGAGACTCTTGATAACAGTAACCATGATGTCTCAGAAAGCAGGATAGTGGCTGGCATGGTGGGACGCGCTCTTACTGATCGTTTCCCCAAGCGGGAGACCAAACCCACTGATGAGGTGCTTTTCGAGATTAAAAACTGGAATGCCTACCATCCGCTCGATCGTACCCGCAAGGTCTGTGACGATGTGAGCATTAAGATTAAAAAAGGTGAAGTGGTAGGCTTGTCCGGTTTAATGGGAGCAGGACGCACTGAACTTGCCAAATCAGTGTTTGGTCATAGTTATGGTGTAAATATTTCAGGGCAAGTGTTCATCAATGGCAATGAAGTGCATTTAAACACGGTACAGGATGCCATCGACAATCATCTGGCCTATGTTACCGAAGATCGAAAGGGCGATGGATTGCTTCTGGAGCAGCCGATCGTAGACAATACCACCCTCTCTCGCTTGGATAAGGTCTCAGAGCATAATGTCATAGATCGCAACAAGGAAGTAGTGATTGCCAATAAATACCGTGAAGATTTAAAGACCAAGTGCTCTTCGGTGTATCAGAATGTCGGAAATCTTTCAGGTGGCAATCAGCAAAAAGTATTGCTGGCCAAATGGATGTTTGCAGATCCGGATGTTTTGATCCTGGATGAACCTACCCGTGGCATTGATGTCGGTGCTAAATATGAAATTTATTGCATCATTAATGAACTGGTGGCACAGGGCAAGGGCGTGCTGATGATTTCATCTGAACTGCCTGAAATTTTAGGCATGTGCGATCGTATCTATGTGATGAATGAAGCCCGTATCGTAGCAGAAATGGATCGTTCGCAAGCTTCACAGGAAAGCATCATGTCAGTTATTTTGAAAACCTCTGGCAAAAAATAGAGGCATGTTATGAATCAGATTTCTAATATCTTAAAGCGCAATTCTCTGCTGATGGCTTTAATTGCCGTCATGATTTTCTTTGAAATAATTATCCGCATCACCGGGCATGGCTCGTTGTTTTCTCCGGCTAACTTTACCAATATTATCAGCCAGAACAGCTATGTCATTATCCTGGCTGTCGGTATGCTCTTTTGTATTATCTGTTGCGGTAACATTGATTTGGCTGTCGGTTCTATCGTGGCCTTGGTCGGTGCTATTGCCGGCGTACTGATGGTAAATCTTGAAATCAATGTTTATGCCTCCATTGCCATCTGCCTGCTGGTCGGTATCGTAATTGGCGCCTGGCAGGGGTTCTGGATAGCCTATATTCGCATCCCAGCCTTCATTGTGACCTTAGCTGGCATGATGCTGTTTCGCGGTATGGCACTACTGGTGCTTGATGGTCTGACCATCTCTCCGTTCCCGCCGGAGTACCTGCGTTATTTCACTTCCTTTATACCGCGTGCCCGTGCTGATGCCTTTACCCTGACTGTAATTGTGACAGCAATACTGGTTGCAATCTACCTGGCCTGCAGCTTCTACGATCGTATGTCCAAGCAAAAGAAAGGCTATGAGGTTGAGGACAAGACTGCCTTTATCTTCAAGCTGTGTGCTGTGACTTTCGCTCTGGTCGCCTCAGGTCTGCTGCTTGCCAATAACAAAGGTATTCCAGTGATCCTGGTGCTTTTGACCGTCATTGTGCTGTGCTATAGCTTTATTGCTAATAAGACTGTGGCCGGCCGCCGGCTCTATGCTTTAGGTGGCAATGAAAAGGCAGCCAAGCTTTCTGGTGTAAATACAAACCGCATGTTGTTTTTCACCTATGTCAACATGGGCTTTCTCTCCGCTGTAGCAGCATTAGTCTGCGTGGCTCGTTTTAACTCGGCAGCCCCTACAGCCGGTAATGGTTATGAACTCGATGCCATCGGTGCTTGCTTTATCGGCGGTGCCTCAGCGTACGGCGGTGTGGGTAAAGTTGGTGGTGCTGTGATTGGCGCCGTTTTCATGGGGGTTCTCAATAATGGTATGTCCATTCTGGGTATTGATGCCAACTGGCAGCGTACCGTCAAGGGTCTAGTGTTGCTGCTTGCAGTAGTGATTGATGTTCTTTCCAAGAAGCGTGTGCAAGCCTAAAAACAGGAGATAAAAAATGAAGTACTTATTGGGTGTGGATTTGGGAACCTCTGGTACCAAAACCGTACTGTTTGATGAGGCTGGCAATTCAGTTGCGGCACATACAGTGGAGTACCCGCTTTATCAACCTAAAAATGGTTGGGCGGAACAGGACCCTGATGATTGGTACCGTGCTGCTATTACTACCATTAAGGCGGTATTGGAGCAAAGTAAGGTTGATCCTGCCTCTATTGCCGGTTTAGCCATCTCTGGGCAGATGCATGGACTGGTGATGCTGGATAAGGACGGCAAGGTGTTGCGCCGTTCCATTTTGTGGTGCGACGCCCGTACCGGCAAGCAATGTGCCGAAATTACTGAGCGCGTGGGTAAGAATCGCCTGATTGAAATTAATGCCAATCCGGCATTGCCTGGCTTTACTGCCTGTAAGATTTTGTGGGTACGCGAGGAAGAGCCTGAGACATACTCACAATGTGATTGTATCTTGTTGCCCAAGGATTATGTACGTTACCGCCTGACTGGTGTCAAGGCCATGGAGATCTCAGATGCCTCCGGTACCAATTTACTCGATATCAGAAAGCGTGAATGGTCTGCTGAGATTCTGGAAAAACTGGAAATTGATCCTAAGCTGCTGCCACCCTTAATTGAATCTGCGGCAGTAGCCGGTCATATCAGTGCACAAGCCGCAGCTTTAACCGGACTTAAGGAAGGCACCATAGTGGCAGGCGGAGCTGGAGACAATGCCGCAGCTGCCATTGGTACCGGTGTATGCCGTGACGGACAGTCCTTTGTAACCCTAGGCACTTCAGGGGTGGTATTTGCCCATACCTCCAAGCCCTCCATTGACCCGTTAGGCCGCGTTCATACCTTCTGTGCCGCAGTCCCGGGGGCCTGGACTGCCATGTCCTGTACTTTAGCTGCAGGCTTGTCCATGCGCTGGATGCGCGATGAATTTTTCAGTGCCGAACAGGAAGCTGAAACTAAGGCCGGGCGCGATGTCTACGATCTGATGACCGCCAAGGCCCAGGCCGTACCCTTAGGGGCTGACGGCCTCATATATCTGCCCTACCTGATGGGGGAACGTTCCCCGGTACTTGATCCGGAGGCTCGTGGGGTGTTCTTCGGACTCTCGGCTCGTCACGGCAAAGCTGAAATGACTCGCGCCGTGCTTGAAGGCATTACGCTCTCCCAGCGCCATAACCTTGAGGTGCTGCAAGAGATGGGAATTGAACCTGAGGAACTTGCAGCCTGCGGCGGTGGTGGTCGCAGTCCGTTCTGGCGTCAGCTTTTAGCCGATATCCTGAAGTGCCGCGTCACCACTATTAAATCCAAGGAAGGTCCTGCTTTAGGTGCAGCTATTCTTGCCGGTACTGCAGCCGGAATTTTCGCTACGGTTGAAGAAGGATGCTCAAAATTAGTGGTAAAGGGAGATGCTCTGGCAACACCAGATCCAAAAGCAGCTGCAGCCTATGATGAGGTTTATGCGCTTTATCAGAGCCTTTATCCTGCTTTACGCGGATCTTTTGCCAGACTGGCTGCGCTGCGTGAAAGCCTTAATGGCGAACGTAAACAAAAATATCCAAGTGTGTTCTCAGTGCAGTTTGAGCGCTTTGGCAAGGTGATCCCAGGCATTGACGTCAAGAGTGTTGCTGCTATCCTGGAGCAATGCGACTGTCCTACTGATGCCGTGACCTATGTCCCTTCAGAGCCTAAACTTGAAACTCCGGAGCTGATGGCAGATTTGCAAAACCGTGTCTTTGGTGGTTTGCCCATTCAAATCGGCTATTGCAGTGGTCACAACCGCGTTTTGAACTGTGCTGAGTATCACCGCAACAGTGAGCTTAATATCTGTGGCACTGATGCTATTTTTATGCTCGCTCCGCTTAGCGCCATCAAGGATGGAGTGCTGGACAGCCAG
This sequence comes from uncultured Succinivibrionaceae bacterium, assembly GCA_944390085.1. Lineage (GTDB taxonomy): Bacteria > Pseudomonadota > Gammaproteobacteria > Enterobacterales > Succinivibrionaceae > Avisuccinivibrio. The sequence continues at coordinate 4,993 of CALXOT010000005.1, read as the reverse complement.
GCTGTCGAGATCTTTACAGCCCCTGCCGGTACAGCGGTATTGCTATACGAGACCACCTTGCATTATGCACCCTGCTCTTATGATAAGGACGGGCAGTTCCGGGTTTGTGTGGTGCTGCCGCGTGGCACTAATACAGATAAACCCTCTGACTGCGGTTCTGATCTTGAAGCTTCAATGCTTACTAATGAGAACAAATGGTTGCTAGCTCATGCCAATAGTCCTGAGGCTAAGGCCGGTTTAACAGCAGGACAGGTCATCGGCAGAAATATTTGCCTGGATGATTAAGCAGGATTTTATAAATTAAAACATTACCTATTTATCAGGAGATAAACATGCAAATGTCAAATATTCCCGAGGTAAAGCTCGGCATTATTGCAGTATCGCGTGACTGCTTTATCCGTACTTTGTCTGAGCGCCGCCGCCAGGCTATCGTTGCTGCTGCCAAGGATCAGGGGCTGGCTCTTACTGAAATCACCACTATTGTGGAGAATGAAAAGGATGCCCTGCAGGCAGTAGAGGCTGCCAAGGCTGCAGGCTGCAATGCCCTGTGCATTTTCTTAGGTAACTTTGGCCCTGAGACTCCGGAGACCATCATTGCCCAGAAGTTTGATGGCCCATGCATGTATGCTTCAGCTGCCGAGGAGACCGGCAATGATCTGATTGATGGCCGCGGTGACGCCTACTGCGGTATGCTCAATTGCTCGTATAACTTAGGTTTGCGTAAGCTCAAGGCCTTTATTCCGGCTTATCCGGTTGGCACCGCTGCTGAAATTGTCTCAATGATTAAGGACTTTATTCCGGTAGCTCGTACCCTGATTGGCCTGGCCGGACTTAAGATCATTTCCTTTGGTCCGCGTCCGCAGGATTTCTTTGCCTGCAACGCCCCGATTAAGGCTTTATATGATTTGGGCGTGGAGATCGAAGAGAACTCTGAGCTTGATCTGCTGGTGGCATACAAGAAGCATGCCGGTGATCCGCGTATTGCTGCTGTAGCTGAGGACATGGCAAAGGAGCTTGGTATGGGCAATACCTATCCTGACATGTTGCCGCGCATGGCTCAGTTTGAGCTGACTCTGCTGGATTGGGCAGAACAGCATAAGGGCTCTCGTCAGTATGTGGCTTTTGCCGATAAATGCTGGCCTGCTTTCCCTGAGGAATTTGGTTTTGAGCCCTGCTATGTTAACTCCCGTTTAGCTTCACGTGGCATCCCGGTATCCTGCGAAGTAGATATTTATGGTGCCCTGTCTGAGTTCATCGGTGCCTGTGTGACTCAGGATGCAGTGACCTTGCTTGATATCAACAATTCAGTTCCTGCAGATCTGTTCAATGAGGACATTAAGCCGCGCTTCCCGCAGTATAAGCTGACCGATACCTTCATGGGCTTCCACTGCGGCAATACCCCGTTCTGCAAGCTGACCAAGTCCACTGAGTGCAACTTAAAGTGTGGCAAGATCAACTATCAGATCATTCAGCACCGTCTGTTGGAAACCGGTGAACCTGATTTTACCCGCGGTACCTTAGAGGGTGATATTACTGCAGGTCCCATTACCTTCTTCCGCTTGCAGACCACTCCTGATACCAAGTTGCAGGCATATGTGGCTGAAGGTGAAGTCCTGCCGGTTGGCACCAGATCTTTTGGTGGTATCGGCATTTTTGCCATCAACGAAATGGGCCGCTTCTACCGCCACGTACTGGTAGGCAAGCGCTATCCGCACCATGGTGCAGTAGCTTTCGGCCATGTCGGCAAGGCTTTGTTTGATATCTTCTCCATCCTGGGAGTTGAGGATATCGGATTCAATCAACCTGCCGGTATGCTCTACAAGACTGAAAACCCTTTCGTTAAGTAAGAGCGCTTATTACAAGGGCAGGGTTCTGCCAGCGCTCTGCTATTAGTATTGTTCCTTCCGCAGTCTGGCGGAAGGACTTTCGCTCAGTACCCTCGGCCTGCAAAACTGGCAGGCATAAACATGGGGAAAAACAGGGTATTGAGCGAAAGTTTGGCATGCAGTTAAAATTAATTTTTAAAGCAGGATATTAATCTCAGTGTCCAAACTTTTTTATTGATCTATAAAAATAAATTATGTTAGGAGGCGCTGGCTTAGCTTGCGCATACGCTTATGAAGGTTACGGTCAAAAGCCTGGCTCAGGCAGCAGGAGTATCGCGGGGTACTGTGGACAGGGTGCTGCATAACCGCGGTGCAGTCAAACCTGAGGTAGCACAGCGTATCCGCACTCTGGCCAAAGAATTTGGTTATGTGCCCAATCGGGCTGGCCGCGCTCTGGCCGCCTCTAAAACTCCGTTTAAGATAGGGGTGCTGCTGCCTGGGATCGGCAATCTCTTTTTTGATGATGTGAAGGCCGGTATCTTAAAGGCTGTCGCAGATTACAGTGATCTGGGGCTTGAGGTGGTGGTGCGTGAAGTGCAGGGATATGAGGTCAACACCCACGCCAATGCGATCGAGTACCTGTTAAATAAAAATTGTCAGGCCCTGTGTCTGTCCACCGTAGATGACCCGCAGATCCGGGAACGTATTAATGCGCTTACCCAGAGCGGGATGCCGGTAGTGTTGCTGAACACTGATATTAGTGCTGTAAATCGGATGTGTTATGTTGGATCTGACTATAAAACTGCCGGAGCTACCTGTGGCGGCTTGCTTTCTATGTGCCGTCATCAGGAGCCACTTAAAATTTTGGTAGTGACCGGCTCCAAGCTGATGCTAGGGCACAATCTGCGCATTGAAGGACTTAAGCAGGAACTGACGCGGCAGGGCAGTGCCTTTGAAATCGTAGCAGTGGTAGAAAGCAATGATTCTGACATCAGGGCACAGGAACTTACTTTACAGCAGATAAAGGTGCATCCTGACATTAACTGTGTTTATGTAACGGGAGCCGGGGTGCAGGGGGTAGGGGCGGCACTTATAGCGCTGGAGCGCCCTGAGATTTTCGCCATTTCCTTTGATGAGGTCTATACCACGCGTGAATTGCTGCAAGAGGGGATCATAAAGTTTACAGTCTGCCAGCAGCCAGAGCGGCAGGGTTATCATGCGGTTAAAAGAGCCTATCAGGCTTTAACCGGGCAACTGCCCCTCAAGACTGAAGATTTCATTACTGACACTATTATTAAAATTAAGGCAAACTTGTAGGGTCAACTTCCCCCGCCTAAATAAGCGGAGGGATGCTCCTTGCCGTAAAATGGTGAAGGCAATGTTGCCTTTTTTAGCCTGTAATTTGCATTTTACTATATATTGTTCATAATAATCTTTATATAACAATTAGTTATAAAACATAGATGTCTTGCCAAGTCCTGGGCGCGTACTAAAATAGCCTTCAGCTAAAGTGTGAGCTGATTTTTATCTGTGATCTTGATGGTGATGGGGGCATCTTAATGACAGCAAGTCTTACTTCAGGGATCAGGCAGATTCTGACCAAAGAGTTGTGTTTTATCACGGCCATTAATTTTCTGGTGATGCTTGCTGATTATCAGTTTTTTGTTACCACCGCCCTGTATGCCATCAAGGTGTTTGCTGCTCCGTTAAGTGAGGCCGGTGCAGTGGCCGGGCTGTTCGTTATAGGCTGTCTGGTGGCTCGTTTTTTTGCAGGAAATCTTATTACCGTGCTAGGCAGCAAGCGCACTTTGTGCATCGGTGGCTTTTTCTACATATTAGCTGCCGTGCTGGTTTTATGTTGCTCAAGTCTTGCTGCTTTCAGCCTGGAGCGTTTTGCCTTTGGTTGTTGTATAGGAGTGATCAGCACCGCTACAGGTACTATTGCAGCCTATAGTGTTCCAGCGTCACAGCAAGGCCTGGGGATCAGTCTGTTTTCGCTTTCTACGGCATTATCCCTGTCCTTAGGACCATTTATTGGGCTGGGGCTGGAGCAAATTTATGGCTTTGATGTTGTAACCTACGAGGTGTCTTTGCTGTGCTCTCTGGCATTTGTGCTTTCGCTGCTGCTGCCCGCTACTCCGGTTTTGGATAAAAAAGGCTTTTCTTTATTCAAGCTGTCAAATTACATTGATTTTTCAGTATTAAAATTTTCGCTTACTGCTTTAATTGTCCCTCTGGGCTATGGCTGCGTGACTGCGTATCTGGCATCCTGGTGCGAAGAGCTTAAGCTGGGGCATGCTGCTGGATTATTTTTTATGGTAGCGGCGTTGGTGACCTTGCTAAGCCGTACGTTTATCGGCCGCTTTTTTGATGTGGCCGGTGAAAATGCTGTCATGTATCCCTGTATTATTGCAGCTGGACTGGCATTGTTAATTATCTCTTATGCTGACAGTATCTGGATGATTGTACTGGCTGCAGTGATCCATGGCCTGGGCTTTGGTAACTTTCAATCATCGGGGCAGGCCCTGAGCCTGAAACTTGCACCTAAAAACCGCTATGCGCAGGCCACTTCGACCTTTTTCATGCTCTGGGATCTTTCCATCGGAATCTCGCCTTTTATCTTCAGTTTTGTGGCTCTATATTTTGGTCTGAACACTATGTTTGCCCTGCTTGCGCTTATTGTATGCGCTGGAGCTTTGTTGTATTACTTTGTGCATGGCCGTAACCATCCCCTTAAAAAGACTTTGCGCCGTCCCTCTTCTCGTAACTATAAGTGACCTACTCGGGGGTGACTAAAAAGGGTCACCCCCGATTTTTTGCCCGGAAAACGGTAAAATTTGCAAAACATCATATTTTTGCAAAATGATTTCTTTTAATTTCATATAATTACTTGTAAAATTTAACGAATTTTGCTATGTTTCACCCATAATCAGCGCAGACTACCGGAGGTGAATATGCCCCAGCCCGTCTTCAGACAGTACCGGCAGCACGAAGCCATGGTTCTGCCTCCCTGTCTTGATGACCTCATTGAGCCAGGTCACCCCTGCCGCATCGTCAGCGATGTCATCGACCGTCTCGATCTTTCTGAGCTGGAGGCAACCTACAGGGGCGGCGGTGCCAGCAGTTACGATCCTCTTATGATGCTCAAGGTCATCGTCTATGCCTAT
>CALXOT010000004.1 GCA_944390085.1 uncultured Succinivibrionaceae bacterium | reverse complement strand
TGCAATCCGTAAATATGAAATTGATATAAATGTGCCACAAGATCAACACATACAAAACCTTGCCAAAACTTTTAATAGAAGTCCCTTGTGTCTTAAATCCTTTGATAGCTGCGATATAAAACTTGATACAAAAGGAGATCTTCTTGCTACTTTAGTCCTTCTTATAAAATCAGGTTTTCTTGAATACAGTCTTGATAAGACACATCATAGATTTACTCTCAAACTAAATTCCAAACTAGAAAATGTTTTATCAATTATTTCAGAACTAGGTAAAACTCTTGATTTAAAAAATACAGAGATGCAGCTTAAAGATGAAATTTTAATTGAGGATTTTTATTCTTGGCTATGTAAATACACTGAGATTGTAAAACTAAAGCAAGAAGAAAAAGAAATACCAGAGAACCTTAAAAACGAAATTGAAGAAATAGAGTTTAACTTAATGTCGTTGCAAGAAAAGTTAACGCAAAAATAAAAAGTGTGTCAAAAACGTGTCACTAATAAAAATTAAGCCCTAAATTACATTAAATTTCAGTAAATTAGGGCTTTTTTATAACTACTCCCACTCAATGGTTGCAGGGGGCTTGCCTGATACGTCATAAACGACGCGTGAAATACCGTTAACTTCATTGATGATGCGGTTTGAAACGCGCCCTAAGAGTTCATAAGGCAATTCCGCCCATTTGGCAGTCATGAAATCAATAGTCTTGACCGCCCTTAATGCCACCACATAGTCGTAGCGGCGGCCGTCGCCCATCACGCCCACGGAGCGCACCGGCAGGAATACCGTAAAGGCCTGGCTGACCTTATCGTACCAGCCGCTGTCATTTAACTCCTGCATAAAGATGGCATCAGCCTGACGCAACAGATCAAGGTACTCACGCTTCACTTCACCGAGCACGCGCACGCCCAACCCCGGGCCTGGAAACGGATGGCGCTGTACCATTTTCTCCGGCAGACCGAGCTTGACCCCGATGCGGCGCACTTCATCCTTAAACAGTTCGCGCAGCGGCTCCACCAGCTTGAATTTCAGATCAGGCGGCAGGCCACCCACATTGTGATGGGACTTAATCACCTGTGCCTTACCGGTTTTGGCTGCAGCAGACTCTATAACATCCGGATAGATGGTACCCTGAGCCAGGAAATCGATGCCATGCAGCTTACGTGCCTCATCGGCAAAGACATCGATAAAAGTATGCCCGATGGCCTTGCGCTTGGCCTCCGGATCAGAGATCCCGGCCAGGGCACTTAAAAAGCGCTCTGAAGCATCGGCATAGACAATATTAAGGCCCAGGCCTGCAAACATCTGTTTTACCTGTTCACCTTCATTTAAACGCAGCAGGCCGTTATCCACGAAGACGCAGGTCAAGCGATCGCCAATGGCACGATGCAGCAGCAATGCGGTGACAGAGGAGTCCACCCCGCCAGACAGCCCCAGAAGCACCTGGCTGTCCCCTACTTCGGCACGGATGCGGTTTACCGCGTCCTCAATAATGGCCTCAGGGGACCACAGGCCGGACAGACCACATACATCCAGCACAAAGCGCTTTAAGAACTCAGCCCCCTGCTTGGTGTGGGTCACCTCCGGATGGAACTGCACCCCAAAGAAACGGCGTCTGGCGTCATAAACGGCAGCATAAGGGCAGGTAACAGTAGAACCCACTGTGACAAAGCCCTCAGGCAGCGCAGTGACCTTATCGCCATGGCTCATCCAGACATCAAGGCTGCGCTCACCTGCATGATCAGTAAGGCCGTCAAACAGCGGGCAGGCTTCCTGTAGCTCAACCTTGGCATAGCCGTACTCGCGCTTGTCAGAACCCTGCACCGCGCCGCCCAGCTGCATGGCCATGGTCTGCAGGCCATAGCAAATGCCCAGCACCGGCACACCGGCCTCAAAGACCCAGGCCGGGGCGCGTGGAGAGCCTTGCTCAGTAGTAGAACGCGGGCCGCCTGACAGAATAATGCCATTGGGCTTGAAATCCTGCATGGCCTTAACGTCTGCGTCAAAGGGCATCAGCTCACAGTACACCCCAATCTCACGTACCCTACGGGCAATCAGCTGGGTAACCTGGGAACCGAAATCAAGGATTAAAATCTTTTCGGAATGGATATTGGCTTTATCTGTCATAAAAACCTGCTGCAGTCAGAAAGTGAAGTAATTTGTGGCAGCGGCCGCCCCTTAGCGGGCGGCCTGAATGAAGCCTAAAAAAGCCCTTGTTTAAGCGTGGCTCTGGTAATTCGGGGCTTCCTTGGTAATGGTAACATCATGGACGTGGGACTCACGGATACCGGCGCCGGTGATGCGCACAAACTGAGCCTTGGTACGCAGATCATCAATGGTAGCGCAGCCTAAAAGCCCCATGGCAGAACGCAGGCCGCCCATCTGCTGGTGGATAATGCCACGCAGCGCCCCCTTATAGGCGACGCGGCCTTCAATGCCCTCAGGCACCAGTTTGTCAGCCGCATTGTCGCTCTGGAAGTAGCGGTCAGCCGAGCCCTTGGACATGGCAGCCAAAGAGCCCATGCCGCGATAGGACTTAAAGGATCTGCCCTGATAGATCTCAATTTCGCCCGGAGCTTCCTCGGTACCTGCAAACATCGAGCCTACCATTACGCAATTGGCTCCGGCAGCCAGGGCTTTGGCAATGTCACCTGAATAACGGATACCGCCATCGGCGATCACGGTAATGTCAGATCCCTTCAAGGCATCCACGGCATTTGAAATGGCAGTCAGCTGCGGCACACCGCAACCGGTGACAATACGAGTAGTGCAGATGGAACCAGGACCGATGCCGACCTTGACTGCAGAAACCCCAGCCTCAGCCAGAGCCAGTGCGCCTTCGGCTGTGGCGACATTACCACCGACAATAGGCAGATCCGGATAGGCTGCCCGCACCTCGCGAATACGGTTCAGCACGCCCTCGGAATGGCCGTGTGAACTGTCAACTAACAGCACATCCACGCCAGCCTCAACCAGGGCTTTGGCGCGTTCCATATTATTGCCAGGACCGGCGCCGATAGCTGCACCGACACGCAGGCGTCCCAAGGCATCCTTACAGGCATTGGGCTTATTGGCAGCCTTCTTGAAATCCTTTACCGTGATCATGCCCTTTAAGTGGAAGGTATCGTCCACCACCAGCACCTTTTCAATGCGGTGCTGCTGCATCAGGGCAATCACCTCATCCTGCGGGGTTTTCTCGCGCACGGTAACCAGGCGCTCCTTGGGGGTCATGACCCGGGAAACCGGCCAGGACTCATCAGTGACAAAGCGCACGTCACGTCCGGTAATGATGCCCAGCAGGTTGTCATCCTCATCAATCACCGGAAAACCCGCAAAGCCATACTTGGCAGTCATGCGGCGCACATCGGCAATGGTGGCATTGGGATGAACTGAAACCGGGGTGGTGACCATGCCGCTTTCAAAGCGCTTGACCCGCTGCACCTCTGCGGCCTGCTGCTCAATGGACATATTCTTGTGGATAAAGCCGATGCCGCCTTCCTGAGCCAAGGCAATGGCTAAATTGGACTCAGTCACGGTATCCATGGCCGAGGAGACCATCGGGATATTGATGCGGATATTAGCAGTAAGTCTGGTAGTTAAATCGGCAGTATTGGGCAGGACAGTGGAATGCGCAGGCACGAGCAAGAGATCATCAAAGGTCAGGGCTTCTTCAACGATACGCAGCATATGGCCTCCTTGTTGGCAATTTGCTTGAACAGATACAGTTAAAATTTGATCGGCTATTATACATGAGAAAGTCTTGTTTTTGTGAGGAGGCCTGCACTTTTAAACTCAGATTCAGGCCTTTTACTTGCACCCCGGCGCACTTTGTGCAATAGGGGCTCCGGGGCTGCAAGTTAAGGATCACTGCCGCGGATCCTGGTAAGGCCGGCGGCGCCCGGCATAGTCCACAGGCTGGCCCCGCTTGAAGGACGAAAAGTGCAGGTTGGAATAGATGTTGGGATAGCTGTTATCCGGACGGGTCTTGAAAAAGCGCAAGAACCACATATACTGCTCCGGATAGCGGCGCACCATGCGTTCAATCTCCTGATTCATGCGCTCTAAGTCAGAGTGCAGGGAACCTGAGGGATAGTTTTCAAACAACGGTGAAAAATGCACCTCAAAACAAGCTGTCTTAAAGTTATACACTGAAAAGAGCTGCATCACTAAGGCGCCTGACAGGGAGGCCAGCTTGGGCAGGGTGGTGACGGTTGCCTTCGGAACCCCCATGAAATCCACGAACAGGCTATTGTCACGCCCTAAGTCCTGATCGGGCAAGAAAAAGCAGGATCTCCCGCCCTTAAGCTCCCGGATGATGGTGCGCAGCCCGCTGCCGCGCTCGTAGACCGCACCGCCAAAACGCAGGCGCTGTGCGTTCAGGAACCAGTCATAGACCGGATTGCGTTGTTCATGCACCATGGTGCACATTTCAAGGCCGCTGCAGGACAAGTACAGGCCGCAGCGGTCGATGGCCAGCGCATGCGGTGCCACGAAAATAATGGCCTTGCTGCGCTCACGGGCCTGTTGCAGATGTTCTGCCCCAAACACCTTCCAGCGGCGCAGCAGCAAACAGCGGGGCAGTACTGAAGGCTCAGCATAGGCCCAGAACACCACAAAACCCACCGCACACATGCGCCTGAAAATACGGCGGCATTCCTTGGCCGGGATCTCGGGGAAAGCCGTACGCAGATTGGCATAAACCAGACGGCGCGGGCGGCTTGGGATCAGGGCTGCAGGATAGGACAGCAGGATACAGATAAGATCGCGCAGCCGGTTAGGGATCAGGGCCAGCACTGCCAGCAGCCCCAAAGACAGCCAGGCGGGCAGGTAACGCAGCCTGATCAGGCCACGCCAACTGCCTGGATCAAAGGCAGCCTTCTGATTGGCGCTTGGAGTCTGCATTACAGGATCTTGGACAGGAAACTCTGGGTGCGCTCTTCCTTGGCATGCGAGAACACCTCATCCGGGGACCCCTGCTCCACAATGCGCCCCTCATCAACAAAGAGCACCCGATCTGCCACCTGACGGGCAAAGCCCATCTCATGGGTCACCACCATCATGGTCATGCCGCTTTCAGCCAACGCCTTCATCACTTCAAGCACCTCGTTTACCATCTCCGGATCAAGGGCTGAAGTCGGCTCATCAAAGAGCATAATCTTGGGACGCATGGCCAGCGCACGGGCAATTGCCACGCGCTGCTGCTGACCACCGGACAGTTCTGCCGGACGGGCATCAGCCTTATTTTCAAGGCCAACCCGGCGCAAAAGCTCCATGGCAGTCTCATTGGCCTCATGCTGTGACATACCGCGTACCTTGAGCGGGGCTAAGGTGATGTTCTGCAACACCGTCATGTGCGGGAACAGGTTAAAATGCTGGAACACCATACCCACCTCAGCACGGATGGTATTGATGTCCACGTCGCGGGTAATGGTCTTGCCATCGAGGGTAATGGTACCGGAGCTGGGAACTTCCAGATAATTGACACAGCGCAGCATTGTGGATTTACCGGAGCCTGAAGGGCCGATGACCACTACCACCTCACTCTTTTTCACATGCAAATCGATGCCGCGCAGGATTTCCTTGTCGCCAAAGCTCTTATGCAGATCCTTAATGATGATCATCAGTGAAACCTCTTTTCCAGATAGGCTACAAAACGGGTAATGGACAAGGTCATCACCAGGTAAATGATGGCGACGGCAGACCAGATCTCAAGGGAGCCATAAGTAGAGGCGATGACCAGCTGTCCCTTGCGGGTCAGTTCCTCAAAGCCGATGACCGACACCAAGGAAGAATCCTTGAGCATGGCGATAAATTCATTGCCAAGCTGCGGGATAATGCGCCTGAAGGCCTGCGGGATCACGATATAACGCATGGTCTGCGTCCAGCTCATGCCCAATGATCTGCCGGCCTCCATCTGCCCTTTGTCAATGGACTGTATGCCCGCACGGAAGATCTCAGCTACATAAGCACCTGAATTAATGGAACAGGCGGCCACTGCAGCCACAAAAGGTTCAATACGCATGCCCAGGATAATGGGCAGGGCAAAATAAATGATGAAGATCTGCACTAACAGCGGGGTGCCGCGGATAAAGTCCACATAAACTTTGGCCGGATAGCGCAGCCAGCGATAGCGTGAGAGTTCGGCAATACCTACAAACAGGCCGATTAACACACCAAGAGCCACTGATACTGCAGTGATCTCAATAGTGACCAGCGCTCCGACTAACAGCAGCGGCAGATGATCGAAAATAAGACTGAAATCAAAAGACATAGCGATAAAAAACTAAACTGCATCAGCCCCGTGCCTGAGATCCGGCGGTAAGTGCGGATGGGGACTGATGCAGCGTTGCACTGGTAAAGATTAAATTACTGAGCGACTTTGAACCACTTCTCGTGGATCTTGGCAAAAGTACCGTCCTCGCGGATCTTCTTGAGGCCGGCATTGAGCTTGCTGAGCAGCTCATCATTGTTCTTGTGCACGGCGATACCGTACTGCTCTGCAGTAATGCGCTCGCTCATCTCCACAATGTCCTCAGCATGGGAAGTGGCCAGGAAATACAGGTTGACCGGACGATCGTTAACTGCACCGTCGCAGCCGCCCAACTTGAGCTCATTGAAAACCTCAGACTCATAGTTATAGCTCTTGGCATTGCCGCCAGAGAGCTCCTCAGCCTTCTTGGCACCGGTAGTACCAATCTGACCGCATAAAACTGCGCCCTTCAGATCTGCAATGGTCTTGAATTTGTCCTGATCAGCCTTGCGGATAAGTACGCTGAGGCCTGAGTCATAATAAGGCTCAGTGAAGGCCACACGCTCTGCACGCTCCGGGGTGATGGTCATGGCAGCGATCACTGCATCTATCTGACGGCTCAGCAGTGAAGGGATCAGGGCATCAAAACCCATGTTGACAATCTCCACTTCATAGCCTTCGGCTGCACCGATAGCCTTGATAATGTCGATGTCATAGCCGATTTCCTTGCCATCATCGCCCATGAACTCAAAGGGCGCATAGGTAGCCTCTGTGCCCACCCGCAGTACGTCGGCAGCCTGGGCAGAGACTGCGCAGAAAGTGAAAGCAGCTGCGGCAGTCAGATACTTGACTGACTGCATTAACTTTAAAGACATGATGTTCTCCTGTTAGGGTGCGGGAAAGGCGCAAAAGGGCGTCCCCCGTTGATTGTGCGCAGATTGTAGCATGTTTTTTGCCAGCTTTTTGCCGCCTGCCCTTCAGATTTTGCCGCATTTCTGGCAGAATTGTGCGGAAATTTTAGCGGACTTGAGGTGTGTAAGTTGAGCATCAAAAACATCATTTTCGATTTCGGTGGCGTGCTGATTGACTGGAACCCGCGTTATTTCTACCGCGAGGTCTTCGGCGACTGGAACAAGGCAGACGCCTTCATCAATAACATTTGCACCAATGACTGGAACGCACAGATGGATGCCGGACGGACTTTTGCTGAGTGCATCAAGGAAAAACAAGCTGAACATCCTGAATACGCCGAGGAAATTGGCCTGTACTATGAAGGCTGGCCCAAGATGCTCAATGGCACCATTCCTGAGGGCATGGATATCCTGCGCCAGCTGCAGGAGTGCGGCCGCTTCAATCTCTACGGCCTTACCAACTGGTCACATGAAACCATTGGCTATGCGCGGGAACATTTTCCCTTTATCAATGAATTTAAAGATGTCATCGTCTCAGGCGAGGAGAAAATGCGCAAACCAGAACCTCTGATTTTTGAGCGCCTGATTCATCGCACCGGCATCGTAGCCCGGGAGTCCGTCTTTATTGACGATACCCTGCGCAACGTCAAGGCCAGCAGAGCCATGGGGATTGCAGCCATTCATTGCACTGACTTCAATCAGGTCAAGGCAGAACTTACTGCACTTACCGGCTTTAAGTTCAGCTAAGAAAAAAGTAAAAAATTTGCTCAAGACACTGCCAGATCCTGCCGATAACAAGGGAGTGATACATATAAACCCTGCCCCCTGGCAGGATAACAGCTTAAGGAAAGCATATGAGCAGCATCACCGGACTTTCTTCTGATTTTGGCAGTCAGTCCCTGGCTCTGGCCATGACCAAACGCGCCAATGATGAGCAGGGACAGCAGGCTTTACAGCTGCTGCAAGGTGCAGCACAAAGTGCCCAGCAGATTCAGGCCGCCTCTCCGGCGGCCAAAGGCTCTGCCACTGGCAGCCTGGGTGCCAATATCGACATTCAGGTATAGGCCCATCCCCAAGATAAGCCTGTAAGGACATCCCTTCACCGCGCGGCTTTAGCAAAAGAGCCGCGCCAGTTTTTTCTCTGTTTCTTTTCCTGCCGTGAGCTATCTTTTCCGGCTATACATCTTAAAACCGCCAGCCTTTACTTACTGCCTTTTTATCAGAGGGCGCAACAAATAATGGGCCGGCGGCTTAGCTGAAAACTTGGTGATGGCAAAGCCTGATTTCTGCGCTGAACGCAAAGCCTTGATGTCATCCCGGGCTGCCAGCGTGGAAATGGCACTCAGGCGGCCATGATCATAGCTGTCACCGGCACAGCGGCGCAACCTGGTGGAAAGCCCCTGCCCCTGAAAGGCCGGCGCTACCCCTAAATAGAGTTCATGGATAATATTGTCAGGCACTTCTGCAGCATTGAACATGAACAGATCATAGCCAGCAAGCTCCCCCTGTGCAGTCAGCGCTACCGTCATCAGTTCTGGAGCCCGGAAGCGGTACACCCAGCGCAGCCAGCCCAACAGCGGCTGCCTGAACAATTGCTGATGCAATCTTTCCACTGCAGGCAACAGCCTGGCAGTGCCTGAGGCAAAGGTAAGACCGCTTACCTCATCCACAACGGAAAAAGGACTGCGCACATGCTTTGACAGGCGCATATTCAGGCGCCATAACCTCACATCATGGTTCAAGTGCTCAAAATCAAGACCCATCAGCAAAGCTCCTGTCAGATACCTGGCTTAAGGATAAGGGGTAAAGAAACGGCGCAATGACTTAATGGGAGCATGTCCGCGACTTTCCAAAAAGTCCAGCACCTTGGCCGGGCTGTTGTTGATGATATTGTCATAGCCCATCTCAGCCTCTTCAATCACCTTCAGGGATTCATCGAAATTACCCAGATAAGTCACAAAGTGGGCGTCCGTGCCCAGCGAGATCACATTGCCTATCTTCTTGGCCAGCCTCGCCACCTGCACGCAATTGTCATGGCTGCCCATGCGGGTATTGACTGAAGAAGATGAATTAATCTCAATGGCCACATTGTACTGTTTGGCACAAGTCAGCACCGCCTCCAGATCAATGGGATAGTGCGGATTGCCCGGATGGGCTATCACATCGACCTTGCCGCTTTTGATCACATCCAGCATCAGGCGGGTATGCTCATCCTTGTTGGTAGGGGTATAGTTGGGATGAAAGCCTGCCAGCACAATGTCCAGCCTTGACAGGATATCATCCTCCAGATCAAGACCACCTGAAGGCATGATATTAGCCTCCACTCCGCGCAGCATCGCCACGTTATTTACAATATGCGGCACCACCCTTAAGTTGCGGAAATGCCATTTATGCGGGGCATCAGCCACCGCAGGGCCATGATCAGTGCAGGCAAACATCTGCACTCCGATCTCTGCGGCATAATTAAAATAATCCATGATGGTACTGTAGGCATGATCGCTTGCTACAGTATGGGTATGCAGATCCACTAAAAAACGCATGTGACGCTCCTTACTTGTGACTTGCTTCCCCCTCCTTAAAGAAGGATGGGACTTCCGGCATAATTTGTTTAATTAGATGACTTACTCCCCACCTCAGAGCGAGCGGAGATTTCTAGCATAATTCGTTAAATCCTTTAACCATGATCAGCTGACATCACTCCAGCACGGTCTGCCACTGCGGGTTATCGTGTGCAGCAAAGCACATTAACAGCTGTTCTTCAGTATTGGTATCATTACGCAAGGTATCAAGCGGCAGCTTATCCCTGGCAAAATAAGCCCGCGCCTTGGTCTCGCTGTTTGGCACAAAAGGATCCGGATTATCTTCAGCCTGACAGAGTACAAAGACCTTTAATGCCCCAAATGGCAGCTTGGGCACATTGTGGCGGTTACGGTCCACCAGGGCAATCAGTTTTAGCGGATGACAGATAAGACCAGCCTCCTCCCGTACTTCCTTGACCGTATTTTCAGCAGCTGACAAATTGTCCTCACACCAGCCACCGGGTAAATTCCACAGCCCGCTTTTTTCCTGCACCATCAGGATCTCTCCCTTATCATTGAAGATAGCAGCCCGGGTATCTACCTTGGGGGTCAGGTAACCCCGGTCAAACAGGAAATTCTCCTTCACCAGATCAAGTGGGGTATGGCTGTGCACTGCCAAGATTTCGGCAGCAATGTCGCGCAGGCGGCTCCAGCGCTCGGCATCGTATTCATCGTGGCAATAATATTGGCCACACTGCCCGATAGCCTGAATTTCGCGCGCCCAAGCATACCATTGGGCGTCTGCCGGTGCCGCTGTCAGGATATTTATCAGATCAAAGGGATTTTTCAAATAATGACGGCATCTTAAAAGCCGCCTTTCGCGTGTCCCCCACAGCGCTAGTGCAAAATCCACGCCCGCACCATCCGCACACTTAAGATCAGTGGCAGTGTCACCGACGTACAACACCTCTTCAGGCCTGGCACCGCTTAACTTCAGATAGTGTAGAATCGGATCGGGTGCTGGCTTGGGATGCTCCACATCATCAGAACACACAACCTTGTCAATATAAGGGCGCACTCCCGGAGGCAGGCAGTCCCCTAAGGTTCCGGCCATTTCACCATAGCGCTTTCTGGAAGTCACTAATGCCATCTGATAGCCACGGCGCTTTAACCAGGCCAGCAGAGCCTCAATCTCAGGAAAGAGCCTGACGGAGTCTGCACGGGCAATACAGCCTGCTATCCACTGGCGCATAAACTCAGGGGCATCGGTATCCGGAACTCCCAGCAGTTTGATGGCAGTGTAGCCAGGCAGGCCGAAAACAGCGTCAAAATCCTGCACCGTCAGCTGATGATCGGGATAACGCCGGTTCATCAGCTCAAAAAAGGAATCCTGATTGGCAAAATAAGTATCGTAAAGGGTGCCATCAATATCAAAAAGAATATGCTTATAAGGCATGCTTATGTGCCTCCACTACCACAATGCGTTGATTTTCTGCCTTAAAGCCAATGTTATACCCCAAAAGCAAGGCAAAATATACCTTGTCATCACGCTCCTGCGTTTTATAGGCAGGGCGGGGGTCCTGCGCCAGGATCTGCACTAAGGCCCGCTGTTCGCGCTCAGTTAAATCCTTAAGATCCAAAAGAGCCTGCTGCGTAAATTCCACCTGCTTTAATGCCGGGGGCTGTGTGGCAAAACCACCCTTAGCCTCAGGAACGGAATCGGTGAAAGGAATATAAGGCTTGATGTCCACAATGGGAGTGCCATCCACCAAATCAGCGCCCGCCACCACCAGGCTCACCTCACCCGCCTGCTGCTCGATGCGCTCCAACCTGACCACGGACAGACCCAGCCTAGCAGGCCGAAAGGGGCTGCGTGAGGCAAATACCCCCACATACTGATTACCACCCAAGCGCGGTGGTCGCACCTGTGGTCTGAACGAAGATTCAGCCGGAACCTTATCAAAAATAAAGAGCAGGTACAGGTGCGAAAAACCTTCAAGGCCCCAAAAAGCCCGCGGATCTGAGTAAGGCGGCACGAACCTAATGACTGAAAGCGCATCCGGAGCCAGGCCGCTTTGCCGAGGTACTGCAAATTTCTGCCCGTAAGGGCTTTTAATATGCGCTATCACCGGCAGGGTGAAGCTCTGCTCCATTAGTCCTCTTCCCGCACATAGACGGCATCGCCGTAACAGGTTACTGACAGCAGGCAGGCTCCGGTTTCACGGGCAGTCACACATTTATTGATGATCAGGGCATTAGCTCCCTTGTCTGCAGCAGCACGCTTGAGAGCAGTACGGGCATCTGCTTCATTGGCCGGGAAATCATCTGCATCCTGCTGGCAGGACAAGCCGTGCACCGGGGAAATCACCTGGTAAACCTTATCCTGTAGATCGGAATAAGTCGTGACTGTCACGGCAGAGGGCTTGAAATATTCGGTGAAATTACCTGGATTTAAATTGGTATCAACGCTGACACCAGAGCAGGCACTTAAGGCACAGGCTGTGGTGATGCTTAAAATTAAGCTTTTTATCATGATGATCTGTCTTACTGAAACTTAAGGTAAAGCCACCTTAAGGTGGCCTTATCAGTATAACAGCGCCTACAGCCTCAGCGTCAACAGCAGCTCAAACCTGCATGGCAGTGGCTCAGGCCTGTCCGTCCGGGCGCCATACCTTTACATTATGAAATCCCATTTCCTTAAGTTGACGGGCCTGCATCAGGGACATCACGCCCTGATCGCAGTACAGCGCATAGGTCTTGAGCTTATCCAGTGAGCCAAAATCACTGGCAGTACGGTAAAAAGGCATGCGCACCACCTCATGGGAGGAAAGCTCAAGCGGCATTTTTTCGGCATCATCCGGTGAACGCACGTCCAGCACCACCTCACCTGCCTGCAGCGTGTTTTCAATTTCTACTTCGGTTTCCAGGCGATTGGTGTCATCAGGAATGTCCTTGATATCCACCACCCGTGCCGCCTGCACTGCCTGTGCCACCAAATCTGCATCTAATTTGGCCTCTTCCTCCTCCACAAAACTGCGGCGCGGGCAGACATTGGGATGATCTGAAATCACACCACAGTACTCGGGCATGGTTTCGGCAAAACCGGCGGTACCAATGGCAGTAGCCTCGTCAATAATGCTCTGTTTGTCCATGAAGGCAAGCGGACGGATGATCAGCACCTCAGCACAGCTGTCAATATGTGACAAATTGGTTAAAGTCTGCGAGGATACCTGCCCCACGCTCTCACCGGTTACCAGAGCCTCTGCACCATGTCTGTTGCAGATGGCAGCCCCCACCTTCATCATCATGCGCTTTAAAATAACGCCGCGTACCCCATGATGGGTTCGCTCCAAGATCTGACCTACCACTTGCTCAAAAGGCACAGTCACAAACTTAACCCGGTGGGAGGAGGCATAACGATCCCACAGATAATAAGCCTCCTTCTTTACCCCAAGCTCATGGGCTGTTCCGCCCATATTAAAGAACAAGTAATGCACGCGCAGGCCGCGGCGGATGGCCTGATAGGTGGAGACCCCGCTGTCAAAGCCCCCGGAGAGCAGCGACATCACCTCCCCCTGCGGCCCAATCGGGAAACCGCCCAGTCCCTTGTAGCTCTCCTCAATCACAAAAGCGGTATTCTGGTCGATCTCAATATTGAGCACTACTTCAGGATGGGTCAGGTTGACCCCATTATTGGGATAATGCGCCTTGAACATTCCGCCGATGATGCGCTCGGCCTGCTGCGAAGTAAATTCATGCTTGCCCCGGCGCTTGACCCGCAGTGCAAAAGTCTTGCCGGCAATACGCGGCCCTAGAATATCGCGGCAGCCGGCAAAAATATCATCAAAATTCTGAAACTCAAACTCGCTTACCGCCTGAAAGGAATGAATGCCCGGGATACGCGACAGAGCCGTCACTGCCCGCTGGCGATCAGCATCATCACAGCGCACAAACTGCCTGTCCCACTGGCTAAAGACATGCAAGGTAAGCTGATGGTGCTTGGCAGCATTGATGATGTTCTGCTGCAACTGCAAAATCAGGCGGTTGCGCACCGGCCGGCTTTTAATGGAGATCTCAGGAAACAGACGAACAATAAATTTCATGGCGTTTTAATGGAGCTTGCAAATTTTTGTGAAAAAATAAACTTAAAATAAAGCCCGGTGTACCTTCATTCAGCCCACCAGGCCTTTATCTGCCTTATTAAGGCGCGGATAGGAAAATTTTAGCTGCAGCCTGGTTTTCTTTGACTGTAAACCCCGACCAGGCTCACGGCCTAGTGCTGATGGCGGCCGCAGCAGCACCGGCCGTGCTCATGCTCCTCAGCATGCTCATGATGGTGGCAGCAATGGTGCTCCCCATCCTCATCGCCGTGCTCGTGATGATGGCAGCAATGGTGCTCCCCATCCTCCTCGCCGTGCTCGTGGTGATGACAGCAATGGTGCTCCCCGTCCTCCTCGCCGTGCTCATGGTGATGGCAACAGCAGTGATGGTGTTCACCGTCCTCACTGGGGCAATGACCGTCCGGATGGACATGACCATGGGCCTTTTCCTCTGCGCTGGCTTCACGCACATCTTCCACACTTACCAAAAAGGTCAGGGTCTTGCCGGCAAGCGGATGATTGCCATCCACCACTACAGTAGTATCCTTAATTTCCTTAACCACCACCCCGATGCGGCCGCCTGCAGTGTCAGCCTCAAACACAGCGCCTAACTCAAGTGGAAAATCACCGAACATGGCACGGTCAATTTCCTGCACTAAGGAAGCATCAATGACACCATAAGCGTCAGCCGGGTTTAAGGTCACCGAAAAGCTGTCACCCTTTTCATGTCCGTCCAAGGCTTTTTCCAGCCCCCGGACTAAACTGCCATGGCCAATTAAAGCCTGTACCGGGTGCTTGGGATCAGTACGTCCCACTACCTGTCCCTTGTCATCAGTCACGGTAAATGCAACGCTGGCAACAGTATCACGTGAAATTTTCATAATTTAAATTTTCCGGTTTTCAAAATATTAAAGTGAAATCTGTCCTTCCGTCCTGACGCTTTGCGCAGTACGGGTCACAATAGGCTGACGCCCCGAGGGTGCCGTAGCCGGCATAATGAAATCGGTACGCCTTTGCACTGCACTTAAATCTGGCTTACGCAGTTCTTCAGTCAGGCAGGAACGCTGCTCATGACGATCTTTGTCCAGAGCATAAGCCTGTCCGCCGCTGCTGATCCCGATTTCAGCACATAAATCAGCACTCTGCTCGCCCTTGGCCTTAAGCACAATGGAAAAACCATCGTCCGCCGCCTCCACCTGGGCATCATAAAAACGCAGAACTTCAGGAGAAAACTCAAAACGGCAACCTTCAAAACCGGCATTAATATTGCCGCAGGTACTTAAAAAACGGGCTCCGTCATTTAGCTCACTTAAAGCCAGGGCACGGCGTTTTAAGAGCTGGCGCTGTGCCTCATCCTGCCCGTCATCAAATACTGCATTCAAGGCAGTGCCAGCCGCTGAAGATTCAGCTGGCAGCGCAGTGTCATCTGTATCAGCAGGAGCCTGCGGACGTTCCTGCCTTAACACCGCCAAAGCCACCATACACAGTGCCACAATCAGCAAACATAGGGCACGGAAACGGGAAAAAGAACCGTCAGCGTTGTAAATAAAACGAAATTTCTGCATTAAATCAAAGTTATATCAACTAAAATCTGCTGTTTTCCTATTTTAGCATGCAAACTGGCAAAAGACTGTCAGGGCCTGCCTGCCCCTTAACAGGAACAGGGAAAACTCACAACCGCTAAAATGGATGTCTTTTCCCCAAGTTTAAACCTCAGCTGCCGCCCCTTCTGTTGCCTGCTTGCGGTTCAGATACGGTCTGGCATACATCGCCCGCACCCGGTCACGTAATTCAGGAGGATAGGAATTAAGGCGTGCCTCAAACTTTTCCTTGTCTGCAGGACTTACTGCAGCATCTGCCCCGGCTGCGCACAAAGCCGAAGGAAAGAGCTCATAATGCTGCCAGATAAAGTTATCTATCAGCGCAGCAAGTTCCTCAGGGCTCTCAAAGCCATCCTTAATAGGCTGACCGGCACTGATTTTCACCCGACCCTTATAACCCTTGATGCCACCGGCTATGCTCAGCAGATCCTCCATCTTGCCCTTGCGGTACTCACCATGATTGAGTTCACGCTCCTGAAGTTCACGGGCTTTGCTCAGATCGCCCGGATCATATTCATAGCTGATGGCCACCGGCACCAGATTCAAAGTGCTGATATAGTCCTTAAAGGACAACTTTAACTTGCGCCCGTACAGATGAAACATCTTGAGCACGGAGGCCTCAGTACGATCATCGCCATCCTTGGCCCGTCCCTCACGCTGTGCTATCCATACCGAATGACCTTCCTTCAAGGAAAGGCCGATATATTCAGAAAGCTTGGTCAGTGCCCTGAGCTTGCCACGCGGGCTTTCAATTGAGCGCTGCACGATAAAGCTCTTGTTAAGGCGCATCAGCGAAGTGGCGGCCTGGCTTTTAAGCAGATTGTCACCAATGGCGATACGCACGGTATCAAATCCGTTTTTATAAAGCGCAAAATCAATAAAGGCCGGATCCATCGAGATATCACGGTGATTGGAAATGAAAAGATAAGCCTGACCCGGCTGCAGCTTATCAAAACCCTCAAAGATCACCCCGTCGGTAGTGGTGGCAATTACATGTTCCATGAAGGAGGCGACCCGGCTCTGAAAGTCGCTGATGGTCCTAATTTGAGCGCAGCGTTTCACCAAATACTGCCGCACCAGTGGCTTTAACAGGAAAGGGCACATTCTGGAGAGCAGCGGATAACGGAAATTGATGATCCCCTGCAGCAAATCCTGATCGTGGCAGATCTTATGCAGTTCTGCCGGCACCTCAGCATCGGTGCAGGGACGGATATCATCAAAAAATGGATCTGCGCTGCTCAATAGCAACTGCTCGTCTGTCTGTGCCATATAATCTAATCCAGGGATTGCGCTTAATAGGAAAACCGGCGCCGATTATATCCCAAAAGAGCCCTTTTTTCTCTGCGTTTTACTGTGCTTTTGCCATTTCAGGCCGTATTTTCGCCACAGCCCAGCCTGCATTTGAGCAGGGATTAGGATCCTGCCGACAATAGGCGATATTCAGCTCCGGCATAGGTATCAGTCATACCAGAAATATAATCAACACAAAGCCTGATCCGGTAATAAAGCTCATGAGCAGGATTAAGGCTTACCGCTTTTTGATAGGCAGCAAGATGCCGACGGGAGATGCGGTGGCACAGACGCCTGAAATAAGGATCGCCACCTTCACCTGCAAGCAGCTTAGCAAAGTCACGGGAGTTTAACTTAGTGAGAGAACCGTAGGCAGTTAACAGATACCTGAGGTAAGAGGCACCGGTAAGCTCCAGGCCTTCCACCTCACGATCAGCATAAACACGCGAGTTTTCAAAGCGTTTGAGCACTTTAACGGCCTGTATTGCCTCAAGAGCGCTGAGATCCACACTGCCCTGTTCCAGCCACTGTTGCTGGCACTGACTTAATTTGCGGGCACACTGCTGTAAATACAGATTGGACAACAGTTCGCGCAGCTGCTGCAACACTGCACTTTTGCGCTGGGCGCAGGACTGCAGCAAATCCTGCCTGTTTGGCGCAAAATCAGTAAGTTTCAGCCCCAAGACCTCACACAATTGCTCCAGCAGCGAGAACAAATCCACTGATTCAATCAGCCCCTTGTCAGTCCCGTCCTCCAGATCAGCAAGGCTATAGGCCAGATCATCGGCAAGTTCCATCACAAAGGAAAGGGGATGACGTGCCCGCCCCGGCCACACCTCCTCCAGCCTAGCTAGAATCTCCCCCTCTGTCAGGAACACGCCCGCCTTCTCAAGTGCCAGGCCGCTGCGGCGCAGTTCCGGGGCAGTGAGCGGCACCTTTATCATGGCAGCAAGTTGGCCTAAGCTTAAATTCAGGCGCTGAATGGTATGGACGATCCGAAGGCCCTGCGCATTACCGTTAAAGGCGCGCAGATCAAGCTTTTCTTCATCGGTAAGCCCTTCACCACAGCTATTGCACAGATCATTTAAAAACCCCCTGATCACCGCCTCACCAAAATGCCCGAAGGGTGGGTTACCCAGATCATGGAGCATAGCTGCCGTACTGACACACAGACCCAGCTGCTTTTCATAGCAGGCAAAGCGTGCATCCTCACGGATTAAAAACACTGTAAGCAGCCTTGCATACTCAGCAGTTTCCAGGGAATGAGTCAGGCGGCTGCGCGCAGAGCTGGTCACATCAAGGGGAAAGACCTGCGTTTTTTGCTGCAGCCTGCGCATCGGCGCAGTAAGGACGGTTTTTAAATGATCCCGCTCCAGACCAAAATCCCCGTCATCTGACAGGGAAGCTGAAATCATGAACGGATGAGGACTCTCAGCCCTGAGCCTTAACGGGCAGAACAGCTGAGAGCCTAAGTCTGAATCAACAGACATTATCAGACATATAAAGGAGAAGCGGCACCGCGGTAGCTTTCAAAATCCTTGAACAGCTCCGGCTCATCCTCACGCAGCTTCTTTAACATCTCACGGGTCACCAGCACCACGCCGCCTTCAGAGCGGTAGAAGCGGCGGGCATCGGCTTCCGCATCCTCACCGATAATCAGATCACGCGGCAGCTCGCAGCCACGATCCAAAATCACCTTGGTCAGGCGGCAGCCACGGTGTACCACACAGGAAGGCAGCACCACCGCATCGGTCAGGAAGCAGTTGGAGTGCACACGGGCTGCAGAGAACAGCACGGAGTGGACAATCGAGGAGCCTGACACGATACAGCCGGCTGAGGTGACGGCATTACGGACAATGGAGGAAGTGCCGTTGATATCCTGCACGAACTTGGCAGGCGGCATCTGCACCTGATGGGTCCAGATCGGCCAGTTGGTGTCATATACGTCCAGCTGAGGCTGCACGGAAGCAATATCCATGTTGGCCTCCCAGTAAGCGTCAATGGTACCGACGTCACGCCAGTAGCAGATCTCAGGGCAACCACGGTTGCGGATGCAGGAAATGGAGAAGTCATGGGCATGAGCCAGGCGCTGCTTGACTAAAGCCGGAATAATGTCCATGCCAAAGTCGCGGTGTGAACCTTCAGTGGCGGCATCCTTCTGCAGCACTTCATAGAGGAAGTCTGCATCAAAGCAGTAAATACCCATTGAGGCCAGAGACATGTCCGGATTACCCGGCATGCAAGGAGGATCCTTGGGCTTTTCCACGAAGTCAGTAATAAGCCCGTCACCATCCACTGCCATTACGCCATAGCCGGTGGCTTCAGAACGCGGGGTGGGGATGCAGGCCACGGTCAGAGGCTTGCCGTGCTTAATGTGATCGAGCACCAGCATGGCATAGTCCATCTTATAGATATGATCACCCGCTAAAATCACGATGTACTTCGGATGATGGTTGCGGATAATGTCGATATTCTGATAGACGGCATCTGCGGTACCCTGATACCAGTGTTCCTCATCCACACGCTGCTGAGCCGGCAGCAGATCGATGAACTCATTGAACTGATTGCGCAGGAAAGACCAGCCGGACTGCAAATGACGCAGCAAACTGTGTGACTTATACTGAGTCACCACGCCGATACGGGAAATGCCTGAATTAACGCAGTTGGATAAAGCAAAATCGATAATTCTGAATTTACCACCGAAAAATACCGCCGGCTTGGCACGGCGATCGGTCAACATGCGCAGTCTGCTGCCGCGTCCGCCTGCCAGAACTAAAGCTAAAGTCTGTTTAGCAACGTCACGTGCGTTATACACTTAACACCTCGTAAATTTTTTATAAATTAAATTAAGTTTGTCAGGAATGACTTGTAGGCCTATTGTGAAACAATGGATCAGGCTTTGGTGCAGATGAAATGTGATTTTTTGAAAGCGGTCAAACTTTTGATAGTTCGCCTTTATCAAAGTTTAGCGCAGCGCACATTTTCAGCCGCCACGGATCAGTGGTAAAACCGACGCAGATGCAGCTGTGAAGCCAACTTCAGCAGCCCTAAGCCCCTGCCTGCTGCATGCGTTGCTAGTCCTTTCCTGCTACAATAACAGAATTGCCTGCAAGGCTCTGTCCCTTGGGCAGGTATTTTATTTCACAAAAATTCACATAAAGTTTGCCGCAAATTTACAAAAACACGGGTTAACCCAGATTCAGGCAACAGCTACCAGCTGCTAAGGTAAGGAGAGAGTTTATGTACGGCATCATCGGCGCCCTTGATGAAGAAGTGGAACTGTTATGCACAGCCCTTGAAGGAAGGCACGACATCAGGCAAGGGCCTTACTGCCTGTGCCTGGGCAAACTGTCTGGCCAGGATGCCGTGATCTGTAAAAGCGGGGTGGGCAAGGTGGCTGCCGCAGGCTGCGCGGCGGTAATGTGCGCACGGTATCCGCTGCAGGCTCTGATCAATACCGGAGCTGCCGGTGGCATCGCTGCTGGCATGCAGGTAGGCGATCTGGCATTGTCCACTGCCGCAGTGCAGCATGACTTTGATATCAGCGTCTTTGGCTATAAGAAAGGACAATTGGCAGAACATCCTGAAGTTGAACTCAGGGCCTCAGCCCTCCTGTTGGAAAAAGCCCGGGACGCTGCCATTAAGGCAGGCTTCAAGCCCCCCTTTGAAGGGGTGATTTTAAGTGGCGATCAGTTCATTTCAAGCGATGAAAAAGTTGAAGATCTGCGTAAAACCTTCCCGGGCAGTGTGGCAGTTGAGATGGAAGGAGGAGCCATCGCCCAGATTGCTTATGACTTTAAAGTCCCCTTCCTGATAGTAAGAGCCATCTCAGACTGTGCAGACAATCACGGTGCGGTATCTTACGATACTTTCTCCCGGGAAGTGTCCGGCAAGAGTGCATCTTTTGTCAAAGAACTGATTGCCATGCTTTAGCCCCTGCCCTTATGCACAAGCCCCGGGGCAGTCATGGACAACAGCACCCAAATCCTAAATGAGCTGGCACAAGGCAACCTGCCGTCTGAACTGATGGCACCGCTTTCAGATCTCATTGCCCTGCCCTCCTTCATCCTGATGGCAGCGGCCTTAATTGAGATGTGGCTGCCCCTGCCCCGCTCCTGGCGCCTGTCGCGTCTGCTGCCTTTATTCCAGGCCCTGGGAAACAAGGTCAACCGCCCGGAACGCCAGAGTGCCGAGCGCTATTTTGCCGGGATCCTGCTGCCCCTGCTGCTTAGCGGCGTGCTGCTCTTTTTACTGTTACTGCTTTTAACCTTAGCTGGATTTGAGATCTGGCTGAGCTTAGTTCTGCTGATTTTACTGTTGGAACTGCAGCCGCACGAGCGCCTTGCCACCAGCCTCAACCGACTGTTGCGCAAAGGGGATCTCAAAACAGCAAGAAAGGTGCTTCAACCCTACGTACTGCGTGACACGGCCCCGTTGTCGGAACTTGGTATTATCAAGGCCGGTTGTGAGTGCCTATGCCTGCGCCTGTTTTCCTCCTGGTTTGCGGTACTGACCTGGTATCTCATTCTCGACATTGAAGGAGCCTTTATCATGCAGTGCGTCTTTGTGCTCAACAGTGCCTTTAATGCCAAGCTGCCGCAAAACTCCCATTTTGGCCTGGGCAGCCGCCGGGTACTGCAGGCCATGCTGCTGCCCCCGGCATTGCTCTATGCGCTGCTACATCTTTTCAATATGCGTGGCTTTGCTCAAATCAGGGCAGGTCTTACCGGAGCCCGCAGCTGCACGGCAGCCCCCTGCTCAGGCTTTATTCTAAGCCTCAGCGCCTGCTCCCTGAACATCTCCTTAGGCGGTCCGCGCTATTATGCTGGCAATTTGCAGCGCTTTGCCCGCTTAGGCGGACGCCTGGAGCCGCAGCGCCCGGCCCTTATCCGCATGCTCTCCCATCTGCGCTTTTATGGCTTTTTGTTGATCTGCCTGAGCTTTGCCCTTAAGATAGCGCTCAGCATAATTTAGGCTGCTGTAGCATGGAGGACAAGGACATGGGCACTGATGATGAAAAGTTTTCCGATCTGCTGCAGGAAAAAGCTGATCTCCCGGAAGACCTCAGCTTTGCCGACTTCATGACAGACGTCACTCCGGTCAAGCAAGACAAAGTAGTAAAACGCAGTGAGCCCCTGCAAAAAGATCTGGCCAAAATCCGCCAGGAGGCCGCCGTCACTGATCGCAAGGAAGCACAGCTTGAGGCCTCCTCGGCTTTTGTCCCGCAGGTTGAGCCCAATGAAGTTTTATCCTTCAGGCGTGAGGGGATTCAGCCCTCGGTATTGCGCCGATTGAAGCAAGGTGAGTATCTGGAGGCTGATTATATCGATCTGCACGGCAAGACCGTGGAAGAGGCCTATGATCTGGTGATGCGCTTTTTGGAGCATGCGGTGCGCGAAGAGTTCCGCTGTGTGCTCATCATCCATGGCAAGGGCAGCAAGGGGCCACGCCGCGCCCTGCTTAAAAGCCACGTGGCACACTGGCTGCGCCAGATCCCCGATGTCATGGCCTATCACAGTGCCCCAGAATGGAAAGGCGGCACCGGATCGGTGCTGATCATCCTGAAAAAAGGCGACAAGAGCAAGGCTGAAAACCGTGAGCAGCATGCCCGCCGCCGACCCATCAGTTCAGCCAACTGGCGCTGACACGATTTTTTACTAAATAAGGACTAGGCAGTTCACTGTCATATCCCGTCCCGGTACCCGCTAAGGGCAGAGCTTGCTGCTCCGGAAGCCAGCTTACTGCGGCCTGCGGACATAGTATAAATAAAACAGCCCCAGAGACCACAGAAGCAAGCACTTGTGTGAACTTGCTGACAAAAAGGACACAGAAAAACGTAGAACCAGTCCTGCACAGCCAACCGCAATCACCGGTCTGCAGCTGCCCAAGCTACAAACTCAAGCTTACAGGGCAGCGGCCGCCTCCTGGATCTCGCCTAAAACCGCAAAACCGCCCACACTGTCTGCAAGCGGCAACCTTTCTACCTTTTCACCGGCAAAGGCCCGGCGCACTTTTTCCTGGGACAGGGGCGGCAGATCGTTATACACCTCAGGGGAAAGATCGTGCTTCATCGGCACCAGAGGATCACGCTGCAGGCATTGACCCAGGAAAACCTGCCGCAATCCCTGCGTGGCCAGCACCTCACTTTGTGCAGCCGAACGCACATAATCTGCAGGGCCGGCATATGAAGGCTGCACTGGAGGCAACTCAAAACGCTTGCGCAGATCAAGCTCTGCCTGCTTAGGTGCCTTTGCGTCAGCACTTAAGGGGGCGTCGGTAACATCGGGGGAGAGCATGGCTAAAAGCAATGCAAATTCAGCCTGATGACCGCCCTGCAGCGCCTGATTCAGGCGCTGGTCTAATTGCAGCTCATCGACTAAATAAAGATCGCGTATTCTTGCTTCAAGCATTGCTCTGCCTCCATTTATTTGATTTTCGGCAGGCTTAGCTTTTTCTTAAGCAAATTCTTGGGCTGATTTTTTCTTAAAGGGAAAATGTAAGGCACGAAGGCCGGAAGGATCATCTGGCAATCAGGGGCAAGGGAGAGCTTACTCATTCACCTTGCCCCGGGAATTGCAGGAAAACTTAAGCGCAGAGGATGCGCAGCATGCGGCGCAGCGGCTCTGCAGCACCCCACAGCAGCTGATCGCCGACCGTAAAGGCAGACAGATAGAGATCGCCCATCATCATCTTACGCAGGCGGCCGATAGGCACGCTCAAGGAGCCGGATACCGCAGCCGGGGTGAGTTCACGCAATGTCACTTCCTTTTCATTGGGGATAACGCGCACCCACTCATTTTGTGCCTTAATCAGATCTTCAATCTCAGACACTGAGGCCGAGCGCTTGAGTTTAATGGTCAGGGACTGGCTGTGGCAGCGCAGTGAGCTGATGCGGACACAATTGCCATCCACCGGCACTGTCCCCTGCGGCAGACCTAAGATCTTATTGGTCTCAGCCATGCCCTTCCACTCCTCACGGCTCTGCCCGTTCTCCAGCTGCTTGTCAATCCAGGGCAACACGCTGCCGGCAAGCGGGGCCGTGAAATTGGCGGTGGGGAAGGAGTCAGATCTCATGCAATCACGCACTTTCTTTTCAATGGCCAGAATGGAGGAGTGCGGATCGGAAAGTTCAGTGCCCACACACTGATATAAGGTTCCCATCTGCAACAACAGCTCACGCATGTTCTTAGCACCGGCACCGGATGCTGCCTGATAGGTCGAAGAGGAAATCCATTCCACCAAATCAGCCTTAAACAGACCGGCTAAGGCCATCAGCATCAGGCTAACCGTGCAATTACCGCCCACAAAGGTCTTGCCGCCCTGATTTAAGGCTCTATCAATCACATCACGGTTGACCGGATCAAGGATAATTACTGCCTCATCCTGCATGCGCAGGGTGGAAGCAGCGTCAATCCAGTAGCCCTGCCAGCCGGCAGCGCGTAATTTCGGATAAATGGCTGAAGTATAGTCACCACCCTGGCAGGTGATGATAATGTCCATGGCCTTTAAGGCTTCAAGATCATCTGCCGGCAACAGGGTACCGCTGTCAACTCCCTGAACCTGGGGACCTTTCTGACCTGCCTGCGAGGTAGAAAAGAAATGGGGCTTGACCGCAAGCTCAGTCAAATCATGTTCCTGCTGCATTCTGTCCAGCAGCACTGAGCCCACCATGCCACGCCAGCCGACCAAACCTAAATTCTTCATGCTGATATCCTTTGCTTTACTGAAAATAATCTGTTTTGAAAAAATTACGGCGCCGGCTCTGCAGGCAGAGGGCAACTTCTTAAGGTATAGCGCCGCTCGTATGAACCGTCCGTGCCCCGTAATAATACCGTCAGGCTTTTACCCGAGGCAATGATGCTGCGCAGCAGGGCGTTTTTGCACAAAGCGGGTGCATTGGCCTCTATTTTAGCTAAAACTTGATCCCGATCCTTGACCGTAAGCGCTCCTAAGGCTTCAGGATCCTGCTCTATCAGCAGCAGCACATTGTCAGCCGTAATTTGCGCTGAAGCCATGGTGGTATGGGCATCTATTTGTAAAGGCAGACTTTCCTGTAGCTGTACTGCCGGATCAGTAGGAGGCTTTAAATACTCGTTATAGCCGTAATAACAGGCAAAGAGAAAAATCACTATAAGATAAAGTCGCAATTTGTTTTTAAGGGACTGACCCCGGCCGCCCGCTGCATCTTTGCCGCCCCGTCCCAGCGCTGCCATGGCCTTGGCATAAAAGCGACTTTCCGTATTCCTGCTGTCCTGTTCTTCCACAGCTTGACCGCTTACCTCAGCATCTAGGGCATTTAAGCGCTGTTGCAGCTCAGAGGGCAGTTTGCTGCGGTAAAGGGGAGGCTGCTCTTCAGTCTTAGCGCTTATTGCCGTACCTTCTGCTGCCTGAACGGCAAGCTCTGCCTGACGCTGCTGTTGCTCCTGTTCCGGGCTGGCACTGACAGCAGCCGGTACTGCCGGCTTGCTGCCATCATTTTTAAAGGAAGTAAACTGCAGATGTTCAGTGTCATCCTGATCTATCTGTCTTAAGGCCTGAAGAGCGCGGCGCGCATTACTGCCCTGATAGTGCCATCCGGCAAGCGGCTGTTCCGGCAGATCTTCAGATTTTTGCCCGGATTGTTGGTTTTCCATGATTGAGCCCTGCATGATAAGATTAATAATCTTAGTGAATCTGCCTTTTTGGGAACGCTATGTCAACTGTCATTTTAGGAAAAGATGCCCCGCTGGAAGACACTCTGGAGCGTCTGCAGGCGCTTGCAGCCAAGTTGGGGCTTACTCTGGTGGAAAAAGCCTGGCACAATCCGCTGCCCCATCTGTGGTCGGTAGAGCTGTGCGAGGATAGCCTGCCACAGGTGATCTTTGCCAACGGCAAAGGTTCTTCCAAATTAGCGGCATTGTGCTCAGCCTACGGCGAACTGTTTGAGCGCCTTTCCACCCATGCTTATTTTGCAGACTATTATTTAGGCCTGGATAATGCTTCTGCCCCCTGCGTGCATT
This sequence comes from uncultured Succinivibrionaceae bacterium, assembly GCA_944390085.1. GTDB lineage: Bacteria > Pseudomonadota > Gammaproteobacteria > Enterobacterales > Succinivibrionaceae > Avisuccinivibrio. Next base: position 650 of record CALXOT010000004.1, on the reverse strand, counting down.
TCCCGGATGAAAAATGGACTCCGGTGCCCGAGGAGGACAGTCCTGAAATTCCCAGCGATGTGCTTAACGCCTCGCTGCGCAAATTCTACAGCGCTGACAATCAACTGAGCCTGAATGAGCTGGTGGATCTGGGGTCCTCATCCTACAGCCGCGGAGTCTGCTCCCTGCCCTTTACCAATGCCCGCAACGGCGAAATAGTCTATTTCCCGGTAAACCTGCTAGATAATCTTTACGGCTCAAACGGCATGAGTTCAGGCAACAGCGAATATGAAGCTTTAGTACAGGCTTTAAGCGAGATCATTGAGCGCTATGTCAAGCACGAGATTATAAAAAAAGGACTGTCCCTGCCTCCGATCCCGGATCAGATTTTACAGTTAAACGAAACCTCCTATGCCACCTTACAGGCGCTGCAGGGACCGAACTTAAAGGTCTGCTGTTATGACGCCTCCCTAGGTGGACGTTTCCCCGTGGTCTGCGCCCTGCTGTTTAATCAGTCAAATGGCACCTGCGCTGCAGCCTTCGGGGCGCATCCGATCTTTGCCGTAGCCCTTGACCGTACCCTGACTGAACTGATGCAAGGACGTTCTTTTGCAGATCTTGATGATTTTGCTGAACCGGTCTTTGATCTGGAACAGACCGGGGATCCGACC
>CALXOT010000003.1 GCA_944390085.1 uncultured Succinivibrionaceae bacterium | reverse complement strand
AATTTGCCGGACAAGACGGCTTGGTCGGGAGAACATCCTGATTATGCTATTCCAAGTCCAAGGTGAATATTGCCAGCTTTAACAAATTATGCCAGAAATCCACAACCTTTATGGGAGGGTGGGGAGTAAGTCACCCTGTACTTTATATAAAAGATCTGCGGCTAAATCCCCGTCCTTTAGGGATGGGGAAGATGTCAAATGTAAAATCATGATCAGCTGATTGCTTTTTCTTGTTGTTTACTTGTATATTTCACGCAGCATAAATTATAACAAGCTGTATTTTTTGGGAAAATACATGTTAACGCACTGTTTTAAGCGGCAGTGTGAATTTGTATTATCTGATTCAGAACATAAAATTGCTGTATCAAAGTGGAGACCTCCATGGATGACAATTTTACGCAGCAACCAAATGATGCCTATCATTTGCATCTCAAGGCGCTGCAGTTAAATGAATCCAATAAAGAAAACCTGCCTGGATACTGGATCTTTAATAATAAACTGCGCAAATTTTTGCTGGATCGTAATTGCGCACAGCAATTGGGCATTGACTATACCGGCAAATGGATCCGTTATGACGAGCTTTCAGCCATTTATGCTCCTTCAAGTAACCAGAAGTTTCTGAAAATCATGGAAGGCAGTGATCATTCCGATATCATTATTGAGGAACTAAAACTCATTGCCGGACGCAGAGCTGGTGCTGATTTGATGGTAAATGGAGGAGTGCTGACCCGTCAGCCTGACGGAAGTGTCCACTGGTGTTGCGGCATGCTTTCCCAGCGCCTTGGCTTGCATGAAAATGCCTTCGTGCAGGAAAGCAGTACCGATGGAGTTTGGGACTGGGACGGAGCAAGCGGCAATGTCCGTTTCTCACAAAGTTATCTCAATATGTTAGGTTATGCCAGAAGGGAGGATTTCCCTAGCACTTTGCAGGGATGGGCTGATGAGATAGTTCATCCTGATGATGTAGCCGGTACGGTAGCAGAGCAACTGCAAATTTTAAATAGCTCGGATAAAGGTGATTATTTTGAGTGTTCTATCAGGCTTAAGCACCGTGATGGACATTATATCTGGACCTTGGGACGCGGAACGGTATTGCAGCGCGATCAAAATGGTAAAGCTATACGCATCGTAGGCACAAATTCCGATATTTCAGTGGTGGCAGAAAATTTGTGGATGGCTCAAGAGAAAATATTCAGGGACGGTTTGACCGGAGCTTACAACCGCAGCTATCTGGAGGAATACCACGCAGAATGGCTTAAGGAAGAAGATCTTCCTTTGAGTATTATTTATGCAGATTTAACCGGTCTTAAGCTCACTAATGATAATTTGGGGCATCAGGCCGGGGATTACCTCATCATGGAAGCGGTTAAAGTACTGCAACATGCAATAGCACATGAGCATCAGGTTATTCGATTAGGTGGGGATGAGTTCCTGGTGACCCTGCCACGTTGTTCTGATGTGCTGTGCCTGCTGCTTTGTGGCTCACTGCAGACTTTTATCAGCGAACATAATAAGAAAATCAGCAATCAACCGCCCTTATTTCTTGAACTTGGCCGTGCCACCTTCGGTACTGTTGAAAATGATAGCTTTGACCGTATGTTCAGGCGGGCTGATGCACAGATGCAAAGCTATAAACAGCAGCACCGTTCTGAGCATGTAGGGGTGCTTAAAAACTATATAGAAAGAAAGACTGGCAGGACTGTTGACTTATATGATCAGCGCCTGCACTAACACAAAATAAAAAATCTATCCTGCGTCCCTTACTGGACGCAGGGGCAAAAGTTTAACAGGGATTTTGTCTGGCTTATCGTCCTTTAGTGGCAGCTTTCATGTTCCTGACAAAAATAGTCAGCTCTTCTAACATTGCGGTTTCATTATTAAGGTTACGTTCAATTATTTTGACGATGGCAGAGCCGCAGATAGCACCGTCGGCACCACATTGAAGCGCTATTTTTACATGTTCCGGTGTCGAAATACCAAAGCCCAATAAAGCCGGGGCGCTGTTTAACTCCTTCAGCCGCTTTAACATTGCCACCGGTCGGCCGAACACATTTTCTGTACCGGTAATTCCGTAACGCGACAGAGCATAAACGTAACCTTGAGAGCGGGCAGCAATTTCCCTGACAATTTTATCTGAGGCATTAGAAGGTGCTATCAGCACCAATTCAATGCCGTGAGCTTCAGCTGCAGCCACAAAGTCTTCCCCGCAAGAAAGCATGCAGCAGGGGACATCTGCCATTAACACGGCATCCACACCATTGACTCTGGCCTGTTCAAAGAACTTTTCCATCCCATATACCGTAACTAAATTGACATAGACCAAAAGTGAAATTGGAATGTCAGGATAATCTGCACGCAGCCTTGATACAGCCTCAAAGCAACGATCTGTGGTAGCTCCAGAGTTTAGGGCACGTTTGTCGGCTGCTTGAATTACTGTACCATCGGCACATGGGTCTGAAAAGGGTAGACCTAGTTCCAGGGCATCAGCACCGGCAGCACAAAGTGTATGCAGGATTTTGACACTCGTTTCCAAATTTGGATCACACAAGGTGACAAATGGCACGAAAGCGCCTTCATTTTTTTGCCGCAGCGCCTTAAAGGTATTTTGAAATCTTAAGCTCTTTGCTGTCATGTTGTTTTCCTCCTTATTTAACGCTGAGGGTTTATCTGATCAATTAAAATTGAACCGTCTGCGGCAATTAAACCACGCTCATGCAGGATCTTGTCTACGTTGAAAATATCTTTGTCCCCACGTCCTGATAGATTTACCAGCAGAATTTGTTCCTTGTCCGGATTCTCCCGCATCATCTTGATCGCCTGAGCTAAAGCGTGTGATGATTCCATGGCAGGGATAATCCCTTCCCGCTCTGAAAGCAATACAAAAGCTTCCAGAGCTTCGTTGTCTGTGGCTCCGACGTATTTAACCCGGCCTATATCTTGCAGGTAAGCATGTTGCGGGCCTACGGACGGGAAATCCAGGCCAGCAGAAATGGAGTATGACTCATAAATTTGTCCGTCTTCGTTTTGTAAGTTCAAAGAACGAGCTCCAAAGAAAATACCTTCGGTACCACGCTCCAGGGTTGCCCCATGCTTGTTACTGTCAAGCCCCAGGCCTGCAGGCTCCACCCCATAAAGCGGCACTTTGCTGTCAAGAAAGGCGGTAAACAATCCAATAGCATTAGAACCACCGCCTACGCAAGCAATGGCAGCGTCAGGATCGCGTCCTTCAATCTGCTGTAATTGTGCACGGGCTTCTTCACCTATTACCTTTTGAAATTCGCGCACAATGGTGGGAAAGGGATGAGGGCCTGCTGCAGTTCCTATCATGTAATGGGTAGTATTAAAATTAGCCGCATAGTCGCGTAAAGCTTCATTACAGGCGTCTTTAAGTGAACAGCTGCCACTGGTTACCTCGCAGACCTCAGCCCCCATTAGGCGCATGCGAAATACATTTGGACGCTGACGTTCGGCATCTTTCTTGCCCATGTAAATACGGCATTTAAATCCTAAAAGAGCACAGATTAATGCTGTGGCAACCCCATGCTGTCCCGCACCAGTTTCTGCAATGATCCTGGTCTTGCCCATGTGACGGGCAAGCAATGCCTGGCCAATTACCTGATTAGTCTTATGGGCTCCACCGTGCAATAAATCTTCGCGTTTTAAATAGATCTTGGTTTTAGTGCCCCGGGTCAAATTACGGCACAAAGTGAGTTTGGTTGGGCGTCCGGCATAATTTATAAGCAGCTCATTAAGCTCACGCTTGAAGTTCTCATTCTGCTGTGCCTGCACAAAGGTTTGTTCCAGTTCCTCTAAAGCAGGGATCAGCACTTCAGGCACATACATGCCACCGAACCTGCCAAAAAAAGGATTTAAAATGCTCATTGCTTGCTCCTAATAATTATTAACCTGAGAAAAAACAGCTTTCACCAAGGCAGGATCCTTAAATCCAGGGGCTATTTCTAATCTTGAATTGAAATCCAGCCCTAAAAAACCTTGAGCCAAGGCTTGCTCAACATTGTCAATACCAAGTCCGCCTGACAATAAGGAACGGTTTCTGTCCACATCTTGCAGTAAGGTGTAGTCAAAGCTCTGCCCTGAACCCGGGTGTTTGCTGTCAAATAGAAAAAAGATATCCTTATCCTGATAAAGCCTGAGAGGGGTTATAAAGCTCCGGTCTTTGACACTGAAGGCTTTAATGATCATGACTGTTGCACCTAAATTATCTTGCAGGCGAGCGATATAGTCTGGATCTTCGCTGCCGTGCAATTGCAGACAGTCAAGTTTAAGTGTCTGCACAATGTCAATTACTTCAGTCAGCGGAGTATCAAGAAACACGCCGCAAAACCGCAAAACATGTTCAATATCAGCAGCCATAAGCTCTTGAGCCTGCTTAATAGTAACAGCGCGCGGAGATTGCGGTGCAAAGATCAAACCTCCCATGGCTGCTTTAGCATTTACAGCTGCTTTTACTGACAGTCCATCTTTAAGCCCACAGATCTTATTCATGCCAAAAAGTAGGCTTTTGACTGCAAAATCAAAATTTGAACTATTGCCACATACTGAAGAACCAATAAGGAAATTGGAAAAACCTTTAAGGTTTACAATATCCTGATGCTGCTTGATTCCGGACTCTGAAACCAATACGGTCCTGGAGTCAAAATAATCCTTAAGGCGGGAGGCATTATTCAGATCAATTGTCAGACTTTTTAAGTTACGGTTATTGATTCCTACAATCTCAAGACCCATCTGGCTTGCAAAACGCGCCTCTTGTGCATCTGAAACTTCGCACAGCACTTCAAGTCCAAGCGTATAAGCCTGATGGTATAACTCCATGAATCGATCGGGGGTTAAAACAGATGTCATCAGCAGCACGGCATCTGCACCAATTGCACGTGCGTTTTCCAGTTCTAGCTCATCAATAATGAAATCTTTTAACAGAATTGGTAAATCTGTCTGTGAACGGACTTGACGTAAAAAGTCATATGAGCCTTTAAAGAAACGCTCCTCAGTGAGTACAGATATCGCTGAGGCATAGCGATTGTAGGTTCGGATCAGGGCATTTAGGTCAAGATCCAAATTAATATCGCCAAGGCTCGGCGAAGCTCGTTTGCATTCTAGTATAAAGTGCCGCCCCTTTCCCTGCAAAGCTCTCTTCAGGCTGCGGTGTTTTTCAGCAAAAATGCTTTGTACTGACAGGGTCTGTGGGGCAAAGTGTGCCAGTTTTTCAGCCTTAGCATTTATGATGGTGCCCAGCACAGTACCGTCAAGATTATCAATGCGCAGACCCTTTATAGTTCTGGCTCTGGCGCTAAGAGGGGAGGGGGAGAGCATCAAGCTGCCTCCTTGTGGCTTAACTTGACCAGACGTTCCAGCTTACGTTCACCGATACCAGACTTCAGGGCATCCATGCCCAGCTGAAAACCACTCTTGAAATCATCACATTTGCCGGCCAGGCTTAGCAGCGCACTTAAATTTACTGCAATGGCACTATTTTGTGCGTCATTTCCGCGGCCTGACAGGATGAGTCTTGCAGTTTCTGCATTTTCCTTGGGACTACCACCTATCAAATCACGCACGCTGTATTCGCGGGTAATGCCAAAACTTTCCTTGGTAAACATGCCCTGGGTGATAGAACCATCATCGCGCAGATGGCTGTAACAAGTGGTACCAAAATTGGAAATTTCATCCAGACCACTGCCATTTACGCAAAGAGCACGTTTGACTCCGGTAAGTTTCAGGGTTTGTGCCATCATTAGGAGTAAATTTTTGTCATAGACCCCCATCAGTTCATAATCAGGATGGGCAGGATTGGTCAAGGGTCCTAGCAGATTAAAGATGGTTCTGGTTTTCAGGCTTTGACGTACCGGAGCTGCATAACGCATAGCCTGATGGAATTTCTGGGCAAACATGAAGGCAAAACCTTCTTTTTCCAGGCAGCGGCTTAATGTCTCACTGTCGGCTTCAACGTTATAGCCTAAAGCTGTAAGTAGATCGGAGGCTCCGGTCTTGGAGGATACTGCGCGGTTACCATGCTTTGCGATCTTCAGCCCTAGAGCAGCTCCCATGATGGCAGTAATGGTGGAAATATTAATGGTATTGTAACCATCACCACCGGTTCCCACGATTTCGCCAATCAGTTCTTGTTGCGGCCGATCAAAAGGGGCTGCTTTGTGCAGCATGGCCAAAGCAGCTCCAGCAAGTTCACTTTCACTTTCGCCTTTGATTTTCAGAGCAGTAACTAAGGAGCTTAGCTCTATATCTGAGAGCTTACCCTCAAAGATGGAGGAGAAGATATCCTCGCTTTCACTTAAGGACAGGGATTGACCTTGATAGAGTTTACTTAACTGACCTAACATTTTTTCTACCTCTTTAAACTTTTGCGTCTGGAGGGCTAAGTCAGTTCCGGCAAAGCCCTCAGGTCACTTGCGGGCTTTTATCCGTACATTAAAAAACCCGCATTAAGCGGGTTTTTGATGAAGCTTTAACTCAAACAGCAAAACCCCGCTATTGTGCGAGGCGCCACCACTGCTTAAAAGAGTTCATTAAAGCTTTCATCTTAAAAATCCTTTGCTTGAATTTTTCCTATGCCTTTACTCTACACCATGTTTTGCATGATACAAAGTAAAAATTTAAATTTTTGCTTTTTGCCGTAAAAAAGTGCAATCCTGTCTGCTGATGACTTATTTGAGTGCACAATTTTCATATAAAACATAAAAAAACTGTTTTTATGATGCACAAAAACATTTATTGTTAAGTTTTTGCCTGCAGGGATCAATTGTCAAGACTCAGTTCTGCAAGCCCGCCTAAGGCTGTTTCTTTATACTTAAAGCTGATGTCCTTGCCTGTTAAATACATGGTTTTTATAACTTCATCAAGAGATACCCGTGGCAGACTCTGGCGTTTTAAAGCAATACGTGCTGCTGTGATTGCCTTAACCGCTCCAAAGGCATTACGCTCAATGCAGGGGATCTGTACCAGACCGTCCACCGGATCGCAGGTCAGTCCCAAATGATGTTCCATTGCAATCTCTGCAGCCACACAGGCTTTAAATGCATCTGCACCCATCACTGTGGCCATGGCAGCTGCTGCCATGGAAGAGGCAGAGCCAATTTCTGCCTGGCAACCGCCTTCAGCCCCCGAAATGGTGGCATTGTTCTTATAAAATGATCCTATCAGCATAGCCGTAAGCAGAAAATCACGCGCTGTAACAGCATTAAACTCTTTAAGAAAGTCCTTCAGATAGAGCATAACTGCCGGCACTACGCCACAGGCACCATTAGTGGGAGCAGTCACGACCTTGGCGCCACTGGCATTCTCTTCAGCAATTGCCATGGCGTAAAGCGATACCCGGTCTATAACCGTAAAGGGATCATCCTTTTCATTTAATACCTGCAGCATCGAAGGAGCCCGGCGCTTTAAGTGCAACGATCCTGGTAGGTACTCATTATCAGGCTTAAGCCCGTTGTGATAAGCCTCCTGCATCACCTGCCAGATTTGGGCACAGTATTCATTGATATAAGCTTCGTCATGAAACTGCAGTTCATAACGCAGCGACAGTTGTGCCAAATTCAGGGTGTCATCGAGGCATAACCTCAAAGCTGCATTGGTATTGCTGATACTGAAATTGTCAGAAAAATCTTCGCTGCCTTCAGCATTCTCCTGCATCTGCTCCTTGGTCTTGATAAATCCGCCTCCTGTGGAGAAATAAGTCTGTGCACATAAAAGCGAATCTGAGTTATCAAAAGCCTCAAGCAACATGCCGTTTTGGTGTTCTGGCAAAAAATCCTTGGAGAAAGAAAGATCCTTGCGATAATCAAAATGGATTTCGTGCCTGCCGCCTAGCTGCAATTTATGTTGTACAAAGGACAGGTTCACTACCTGTTGCTGTAAATTACGGGTTAAGGCCGCCGGCTTTAAGCCGCTAAGTCCCCATAACACTGCTTTATCGGTTAAATGTCCGCGTCCGGTCAGACTCAGGGAGCCATACAAGGTACAGTGGATGCGTTTAGTTTTATCAATGGATGAGCCTAATAGCTCAAGAAATGCTGCAGCTGCCAACATCGGCCCTAAGGTATGAGAAGAAGAGGGACCAACACCAATTTTGAAGATATCAAGATTTGACCTAGCCATGGCAACATATTGTAAAGGAGTTCATTCCTTTAAAAAAGCAGCTGATAGAAAAATGGTTAGTCCTTATGTGTCAAATTACAAGTATAGCTTCAGGCACTAAAGACTAACTGCAAGAGCAACATATAAATGACTGTTCCGCCCACCACTGAAAACATCATGGAGTGAAAAAGCTTATGCAGGATAATAACACTTAAAATCCCCAGCAGTTCCGGTAGCGCATGACGGGGGGTGAAAACGGCGTCCTTAAGACAGTACACCACTAACATTGCAACTACAGCATAAGGCAGTACCTGACCTAAATATCGCACTACAGGGGGCACGCGTCTGCCTTGGGGGAACAGCACGAAAGGCAACAAACGGGTTAAAAAGGTGCCGGCTGCCACCACAACGATAGTGATAACGCTTTGCGTGACTGTCATTTCCATGTACATATCCTGATATATAGCTATTGAATTTAAGCCTGGGTTTTAATAGAGGTTTTCTTTATGCGCTGACGACCACTCAGAAGCGGCTGCAGCAATAAAAGTGCCCCTAGAATAGATCCCATGGCCGGCAACAGAAAATGATCGGGGCCAAAAACTAACAAGCAGATGAACGTCAGGCAGATCCCTAAGAGGGCCGGACGGTGTTCAGAGTGCTCTTCCCATTGCCCTAGCATGATGGCCGTGAACAGTGCTGTTAACATAAAATCTATACCTTCAGCGTTGAAATTTATCAGACTGCCCAATAATGCCCCGGCGATAGCACCGGCCACCCAGTAAAAATGATTGAGTGCCGTCACTATGATCATAAATGTAGGCCGATCCACATCAGCAGTAAGTTTGGCTGAACAATTGATGGAAAAACTCTCATCACACATGCCAAAGATTAAGTACAATTTCTTAAAGTGCCCGCAGCCTGTAAACTTATCAAGCATGGATAACCCGTAAAACAGATGGCGTGCACCTACCATTAGGGCAAGCAGAAATGCATGCAAGGGATTGAAAGCTGACAACAGTAGATTAATGGTGACAAATTCCATGGCACCGGTGTAGATGAAAAGGCTCATTGCAGCCGGATATAACCAACAAAATCCCATGGAATGCATTAAGAAACCGTAAGAGATGCCAATTGCGCAAAAAGCAACACAGATAGGCATGGTCAACGGAAATGCTGTTTTAAAGGCGCGTGCAAACACCGGGTTTTTTTGTATATGCATCTGATCAAATCCTTGCTTTGATCAAAAAATCTAACCTTACGGCAGAGGATAATAGGGTATAGTAAAAACTCTCCTTGCGGAGTTTTGTTCGATATATAGTACGACTGTTAGATTAATCTTACAAGCTATGCCGGATCTGGAATTAGGGCAACTATTGGCCCGGAACCTAAAACAACTACGCACCTTGCGGGGGCTGAGTCTTGGTGATTTGTCAAAACTTACCGGGATCAGTAAGGCTATACTCTCAGATATGGAAAAAGGAACCGGTAATCCTACCATCAATACCCTGTGGAAACTGGCGGCAGGATTAAACGTGCCCTATACCAGGCTGTTAGAGCAAAACGAGGAAGAAGGCGCGGTTGTTCGGCGTGCAGACGTGCTGGCGCAGTCTGAAGAGGCTGAACACTTGCGTGCCTTTTACTATTTTAAAATTACACCTGGCCGTGACTTTGAACTGGTACGCTGCGAACTGGATGGGCTAAGTGAACATCAGACAGCTGGACATGGGGCAAATACGCAGGAATTTATTTTTCTATTGTCAGGTCAGCTTACCTTGCGTACGCAACGCACGGCTTATAAACTAGAAGCCGGTGATGCACTTAGCTTTGACAGTTCAGCCCGTCATGTATATGTTAATACGGCGGCAGAAACCGCACACTATTTGTGCATCAATTACTATCCTGGAAAAACCGTCATGTGGCGGGGAGTATAACGAAATCTGTGTCTGCAAGCATTTTTAGGCTAAGTCCTTTTACAAACAGATGCTATCAATTCACTGCAAATTAGGCCTTGGAGTGACTGCGTAGCAGGGACGTAAAAGCCCAAATTGCGTCGGCGCCTTAATCAAACTTTAGTCGCCTCCCAAATACCAGTTTCATCTCTAACAGCGCCCGATACATTTAAGTCATTCCTCCTTACTCATAAAAAAACTCATGCAAAGATGCAACCTCCCCTGTTCAGATACACGGAAGTAAAGCTTGAAGCCAAGGCGGCAGCCCGTGTACTTTCTCAGCGCCTCACCTTCGGGAGCCATGGAATCAACGGCGGTCTCAATATAGGCGGCGCTGATACGCATCCCCGGCATGACAAGAAAATGTGATGCATAGCACTTACTCCTCCCCTGTAGATCTCTTCAAGATGCGCTGAGATCTATCGTGTGCTCATGCCTCGCGCATACATGCTGATGATCTTGTCATCAATGCCTTTGATGAGTTTTTCTTGTTTTGGCACTATGATGGGCTCAATACTCACATCTCTATCCCGAGGCACTTGCAGTTCAACTTTTCCAAGAACAGTAATGACCGTCTTTTTTGTTGTCCCGTTGCGCTTGTTGGCTGCCTTCTGAGCGTGATCCTGCTTTGTTTCTGAGTCGAGCTTCATATCCAGCACGTTATTTTTCAGGTGATAGTTAAGCTCACCTTTAAGCGAGCTTTATAGGAATTTCGAGGCACCTTTTTAACGAATTCTGAAATTTCGTCGCAGGTTAACTTGCTCCATCCCTCTGAGCCATTTGCGCAGGGACCTAGGAATAGCTGAATCAAAAGCTGAAGGTGTTTTTTATTGGTATCATAAGTTTTCTCTTTAACTGGCATAGCCCGTATAGTTTACAGAAAATCCTTTGACACAGATTTTTACATACTCCCTGAAGATCTTTTTTGTTCAATCAGAACTGTCCGTGATCAAATTTTGCGCATTTTTTCATTGCTTTAAATTAAATATACACGTAATTTGAAAATGTAAACATAGATAACTTTTTGTTATTTAAAAATTTAGGGCATTAGAAAAGGATCTTAATATGACTCGACTGTTGCTTAAATTTTCGCTGTTGTCATTGTCACTGCTTTTGACATCAGCTTACGCCATTGCCATCTGTATCCCGACCTTCAGTGAAAAATTTTCAGGCTTTGAAGCTTCTTCCATTGAGCTGCTGGTGACCATCCCGGCTTTTTCGGTGATGATCATGATGTTGCTGAGTGATAGGATCGCCTCAAAACTTGGCAAGAAACTCACTGTTCAAATAGGTCTGGTGATAGTGGTTCTTTCAATCTTTATTTCAGTAATGAGCACCACCTATTATATGATGCTGGCAAGCCGCATTATTCTTGGTATCGGGCTCGGTCTTATAAATGCGCTGGCAGTTTCCCTTATCTCAGATTTTTTCACTGGCAATGAATGTGCCAGCATGATGGGCTTTCGTAATGCCTTTGAGGGACTCGGTCAGTCAGTGTTGACCTATATTGCAGGCTTTCTTTTTGCTACCGGTTATACCCATACCTTTTACGTCTATTTTGCTGCCATTCCGATTTTCCTGTTATTTACATTGTTTGTTCCCAAACCCTCTGACAATTATTCCGCTGTTCCTACAGTCGATCACATGGAGTCAACAAGTCAGAGAAAGTTGCCATGGCATACCATTCCTCATTGCCTGATTTTACTTTTTACAGTGTTGGTTTCAGTTGGATTTTATGTCAAGCTCTTTGATCTAGTGGCAGAAAAGAATCTTACTGCTTCAGAGCAATTCATGAACAATATTTTCACGGCATTAGCTTTCTGTTCTATGGCTGGTGGCTGTATTTTTGGACTTATTTTTGCGCGTCTGAAGTTTTTCACTTTGCCTTTGTCCTTGATACTTACAGCACTTTCCTGCATCCTGTTAGCTTCAAGCGGCTCAATGTTCATGGTAACTGCCGCCTGTGTCCTCAATGGATTGGCCTATCCGCTGATCATCTCCTACGTATTCAACATGATAGGCAAGCTCTCAGTTAATTGTTCTAATGTGATGGTAACATCCTTCATGTTGATTGGCTGCAATGTAGGGGCGATGATCACCCCTTACGGTTTTGTCGCCATTACATCACTGGTGCCAGGATCTGGGGCAGCTATGTGCTTTACCATCTTTGGCTTAATCTTTATACTGCTGGCCGTTGCCGCGCTGTTAAAACGTCAGAGCTTTAATGTTTAAGAACTGTGGTGAGGGTTAAATCATGGCAAAAATAATTATTGATACTGATATTGGCATCGATGATGCCTTTGCTCTGCGCTATGGTGCACTGACACATGAGCTTATCGCAATCACAACCGTAAGCGGAAACGTACATGTAGATCAGGCCACTAAGAATGCCAAATTTTTCTGCCATCATTACGGCCTTGATATACCGGTTTACCGTGGGGCTTCGCATGGACTGATCCTGGAGCCGCCTGCAATCCCAGAAGTGCACGGGGATGATGGACTCGGAGGTTGCTATGCTAATCCTTGCACTCCGGACGCTCCCAACGCAGTGCAATATCTGATTGATGCGGTAAGGGAACACCCCCAGGAAATTACCATCTGTGCCATTGGCCCTTTAACTAATATTGCCATGGCGCTTAATTTATGCCCGGAACTTCCGCAGCTGGTAAAGGAACTAGTGATTATGGGAGGAGCCTTCGGTTATCAGGGGCATACAGGCAATATGAGCAGTTTTGCTGAATTTAATATTTATTCAGATCCTGATGCTGCGTTACAAGTCTTTAAAAAACCATTTAATATAATAGTATTGCCTTTAGATGTGACTTATGAGGTTCTGATCTCACATGATGAGATTGCTGCTGCTAAAGATACATTCTTAAATAAGATCAGCCAACACTATCTTGATTTTTCCATTGAGCAGGAGAATTTTTCCGGCATGGCGGTTCATGATGCACTGACCATTGCTTATCTTAATCAGCCTGAGGCCTTTAAGATTATAAAAAAGCCAATTTTAGTCAGCACATCCGGCGTTACCGTGGGACAAACTCTGATCCCATCCTCCTCAATGCCTCTTCCTGATGACAGTTTCAAGGGATTGCCTTGTCATCAGATTTGCATTGCTGTGGATGCAGAAAAGGTAAAACATACTTTACTTGAGACTATCCGCGATAATGCTCAGATTGATGATTAATCAAGGTTTATCTAGCAAGAAAAGTAAAGGAGAGCATAATGCGTCCTTCCTTTAAGCACGGCTGGTATTTTTTCGTAGTAAGGCTTCTGGGTGCGTTACGGGTCAACAGGCCTGAACATACCAGCATTATGGAAAATGATGCTTTTACCCGGGGCAGGCTGGCTTCTTGCCTTGCTTTCTTTGCTGCCGGTATAGCCACTGCGCCCTGGGCATCCATCGTGCCTTACGTTAAAATCCGCCTGAATTTGGATGAGATGCATTATGCTTCATTGGTACTATGTTTTGGGCTAGGTGCAGTTGTCGGCATGCCGCTTACCGGAAGGCTAGCCGCGCGTTTTGGCGTTAAGCCCATCATTCTGCTTTCCATGATTGGGCTGTACGTGGGCATGGTTGGGCTGTCACTGGAAGGCTTAAATCTGCCCCTTACTTTTTGCTGCGTCCTGCTGTGGGGTATGTCCCTGGGTATTGTTGATGTGGCGAATAATATACATGCAGCCTATATTGAGGAATTGTCCGGACGACACCTGATGTCAGGTTTTCATGCCTGGTATACAGTAGGGTGTATTGCTGCAGCTTTATTTTGTGCTCTTTTACTGCCTGCAGGTTTACATACTTCTGCCGTAACCTTGTTGCTGAGCTTAAGCGGAGTAATCTTGCTTATGCTGTGCTTTCCCCGTCTGTACAATACTCACGGTGGTGAGGACGTAAGTACAAAAATCCATGCTCTCAATACAGAAGCTCAAGTCTTGAAGCAACGCACTTACCTTACCCCCGCTATCTGTGTCATTGGCTTTATTTGCCTTATCATGTACCTAACAGAAGGCATGGTATATGACTGGAGTGGGGTTTACCTTATTACCAATGGCGGGGTGGATATTACCATTGCGTCCTGTGGTTATCTGGCCTTTGAAACCGCCATGGCTCTGATGCGCTTTAAGGGAGATGCCATTGTCACCAAAGCCGGTCCCTTTAAGCTGATTACTGCAGGCGGTGTGTGTGCTGCCATCAGCATGGCGGTGATTGCCATGAGTAGTAATCCTTTGCTGATGGTGATTGCATTCTTTACTGCAGGTTTGTCCCTGGGTAATGTTGTGCCGATTATGCTTTCAGAAACTGCACGACGCAGCGGCATACATCAGGGACGCGCCATTGCTTTTGTTGGCACTGTAGGCTATGCAGGCCTGTTGTTCGGTCCGGGCGTCATGGGCGCTGCCGCTACCTTATTAGGGCTAAGTGGCATGTATGTGGTGACAGCAGTGCTGATAGTTATTTTGACGCTCTGTGCCATCTTTGTGTTAAGGCCAAACAAATCCTAGATCAGGTTGTTCTGTTTGTTCAGGAGACAATCTTAACTGCCCGGAAATCCTGCGGACGGTGAAAGTTTGGTGTATTAGAAGAAATAGGATTTAAAGCTGCATAATGCTCACAGTCAGGGTGTTCGCATATCTTGTAGAGATTATAGGCAAAACAGCAGCCATCCGCTAAAGCATCAAATCCTGCGATTTGCTCAATTAAACTGCGGGGCACCCCTAAAAACAGTTCCCAGCTTCTTTCATTGTGGCTGATCTTTATGTCAAGGCTGACAAGCTGTTTAGGTGTTAAGGGAATGCGGTTGTGTCGCTCTGAACCATATTTTGCGTAAATAAAGCCAGCACTGTTAAGCTCAAAATTAAGATACAGCTGATGTTCTGGGCGAGGGATGAAAATATCTGACTTGGCGCTGCTTTCAGGAGGAAAAGCTAAAAAAAGCTCCACGGCTGAATCTTCGCACACCCGTCCGAAATTTTCCTTAACTTCACAACGGGGCTGACTTTCTTTTATCTTAAAGGAACTGTTAAGCCCAGACTCTGTCAGTTGTATTGCTGCCTTGGTTTCGGGCGTAACCACATGGTGCCACAAAAAATTAAGATTCTGATAAGAAAAGGGGGTGTCCGCTGTGGTCCGTCTGATGTATTCCATTTTATGGTTCCTGTTTACGCAAACGGGCAGATAAACTGCCCGTCATGGATATTAAAAATTATTTGAGTTTAAATTGTCAAAGCAACTCAATGCTTGTTACAACAGTTTCTTGAGTTCATCCGTGACAAACTGTACCTGCGGTCCCACAATTACTTGTACTGACTTGGCAGAAGGGCGAAGCACTCCACGAGCACCTGCAGCCTTAATAGCAGCTTCATCAATGACAGAAGAATCGTTTACATCCAGACGTATTCTGGTAATGCAATTATCTACCGCCACAATATTTTCTGGGCCACCTAAAGCTACCAGCAGTTTTTGAGCATAAATTTCAAAGTTCTTGTTCTTCAGGCTGGCAGCTGCTGGCTGATCTGTGTTTTCAGGATCTTCGTCTTCACGGCCTGGGGTCTTTAAGTCAAAGTGTTTGATGGCATAGGTAAATACCAGGAAAAACACTACAAAGACCACTAAGCCAACCGGAATCACCATCCAGGGATTTTGTGCCAGCGGCATTTGTGAGGAGAAGAACAGATCAAGGAAACCTGCAGAGAAAGAGAATCCTGCACGGATCGGCAGCATTACAGTGATCATAGCTGTGACGCCAGCCATTAAGGCATAGATCAGGTAAAGAGCCGGAGCTAAGAACATGAAGGAGAACTCTAATGGT
Source organism: uncultured Succinivibrionaceae bacterium (assembly GCA_944390085.1). Classification (GTDB taxonomy): domain Bacteria; phylum Pseudomonadota; class Gammaproteobacteria; order Enterobacterales; family Succinivibrionaceae; genus Avisuccinivibrio. The sequence goes on along the minus strand of CALXOT010000003.1, from coordinate 28,677 downwards.
TCGGTCACGCCAGTGAAGAATGAGCAGAAGGCTGCTGACGCTAACAGACCCAATACAGCCTTACGGCGATGGGGTTTGGCACAGCGATACATGGCAAAAGCAGCAGCCGGGACACCGAACATCATAACAGGGAAGAAGCCGGTCATGTACATTCCGGTTACACCAAGCTCACCGGTACTGGACCAGAATTTGGTCAGGTCAGAAATACCTGCCACATCGAACCAGAATACGGCATTTAAAGCATGGTGCATGCCGATGGGGATAAGCAGACGGTTTAAGAAGGTATAAATACCGGCACCTACCGCACCAATGGACAGCACGCTCTCACCGACCAGGATCAGTCCGTTGTAAACCAACGGCCATACAAAGAACAGTACGGCTGATACCACAATGGAGATCATTGCAGTAATAATGGCTACTGAGCGCTTGCCTGAGAAGAAGGCCAGGAAGTCAGGTAGCTTGGTGGTGCAGAACTTGTTGTAGCAGGTTGCACCTATGATACCTGACATGATACCGATAAACTGATTGTTAATCTTGCCAAAAGAAGCATCAGCTTCACCGCCGGTAAGGACAGATACAAAGCCAGGGGAGAGCAGGGTCTGGATCACAAACCAGGCAACGATACCGGCCAGAGCCGGGGTGCCTTCACGTTCTTTGGCCATACCAATTGCAACACCAATGGCAAAAAGCACTGACATGTTGTTGATGATGGCACCACCTGCTTGTACAAAGAAGGTACCAAGCACCAATAAAAAGCTCTGATCTGCCTGGCCACCCTGCATGGTGGTAGGGGCAAATAAATAACCTAAACCCATTAAAATACCGGCTACCGGCAAGCATGCCACCGGAAGCATCAGCGACTTACCCAGTCGCTGCAGATATTGCATCATTTCCCTATCCTCCTAGAGATTTTCTTGTAAAAACTTTAATACGGCATCTGCTGCCTCTTTTTCATCTGCTCCTGAAAACTGCAGTGTCAAGGAGTCGCCCTGTTGCAGGGATAACTTCATTACGGAAAGCAGATGTTTGCCGTCTACTAGGTTGGTAGCACTGCCAAGCTGACAGGTAGACTTATATTCCTTAATCAGTTTAACCAGCTGTCCGGCAGGTCTGGCATGAATACCCCGCGGATCAGTGATTTTATAAATTATCTCTTGCATAGGACTCCTTTTAGAAATTGCAGTTAGAAGGCCGCTCATTGAGACAGTGAGCGTGACTATTTAAAATACGGTGGCGTAGAGCAAGGATACGGCTAGGGCTTACAGACAGTTCATCTATTCCAAATTCGATAAAGAGATCAGTAAGCACAGGATCTGAGGCCATTTCTCCACAAATACCTACAAAAATTCCAGCCTGATGGGCGTTGACAGCAGTTTGGCGGATTAGCTCAAGCACTGCAGGGTGATGCGGATCGTAAAAAGGTTCCAGTCTGGGATTCTGCCGGTCAATGGCGCAGGTATATTGCATCAGATCGTTTGTGCCAATGGAAAAGAAATCAACTTCCTTGGCTAAAGTGGCGCTTAATACCGCAGCTGCAGGTGTCTCTATCATGATGCCTACAGGCGGCAGGACATATTCTTTTCCTTCAAGGGAAAGTTCCTGAGCACATTCCTGTAGCAAGGCCTTGGTCTTTTGAATTTCAGTTATTGAAATAACCATGGGAAGCATCAGTCTGATCTTACCGCGGGCGGCAGCCCGGCAGATGGATCGTAACTGAATCTTAAATAATTCAGGGCGGGTCAGGCAGATACGCAGAGCCCGCAGACCAAGGGCAGGGTTTTCCTCAGCAGGCAGATTAAAATACGGACATTTCTTATCTGCCCCGATGTCAAGGGTACGGATAATAAGAGGCCTGCCATTAAGGGCTGATGCTACCCGGGCATATGCCTGATATTGTTCTTCCTCGGAAGGATAATCGTCACGCCCGATGAAAAGGAATTCGCTGCGCATAAGTCCAACACCTTCGCAGTCATTATCAAGGGCAAATTCAATCTCATCCGGAGAGCCAATGTTGGCAGCTGTTAAAATGCGATGTCCGCAAGGAGCTATAGCCTCTTTACCCCGCAAGGCCAATAACTTTAACTGTTCCTTATCCCAGTCATTTTTAATCTCTTGCAGGTGTCTTAAAGTTTCATTATCCGGCTCTACATAATACCGTCCGTTAACAGCGTCAACTGCTAATATCTTACCTGACAGTCCTGCTGCCAATTCGGTAGCCTCAATTAATGAAGGCACTCCCATGTTGCGGGCTAAAATGGCAGCGTGAGAGTTCATGGTTCCATGCCTTAACACAATGCCAGCAATAAACTCGCGTTTAAAACCAACGGTTTGCGAAGGAGTGAGATCATCTGCCACAATAATGGAACGTGCACTTAAGGCCGGTTGATATTCGACTCCAGCTGCAGCGCAGGCAATACGGCGGCTTACGTCAAGAATATCGGCGCTACGGGCCTGCATATAGGGATCATCCAGACTTTTAAATTCCTCAGCTTGCTCTGTTCCTGCCTTGAGCATAGCGGCCACTGCACTGATTCCGCCATTACCGATAAGCTTACGTACCGGATCGAGTAGATCCGGATCGTCGGCCATCATCAGGTGCATTTCCATTATTTCGGCCGCTTCTGAATCTGCAGGCAGGGAGTCAATCAAGGCTGTCAGCTGAGATCTGGCGACATCCACTGCTTGTTCAAAAGCTGCAAGCTCGCGCTCCACACTGCCTGCAATGATCTTTTCAAGCTCTAGCCCAGCATCCTTAACTTCAAAAACAGGAGCTACAGCAATACCACTGCAGGCGATCCTGGCCTTCCCTTCAACCATAATATGCTTCCTTTATTTTTTACTTCTCAAGCGTGCAGATTGGATCGCCTGCCTTTACCTGTGTGGGTGCTACAAATTCAATCTTTTTAAAATCATCTGGATTGCAGATCACCAAAGGAACTTCTAAAGAAAAACCGGCTTCCTTAATGGCTGGAATATCAAATTCAATCAGAGGATCACCTTGCTTTACATCAGCGTCCTCATTTACTAAAGGCTTAAAACCCTTACCTTTTAGATCTACGGTGTTGATCCCCACATGAATTAAGATCTCAGCTCCAAACAGCGAAGTAATGGTCAGAGCGTGGCCAGTGCGGAACATTTGAGTGATCTTTCCGTCACAGGGGGCATATATAACTCCCACAGCAGGATTAAAGCCTGCAGTAGGCCCTAAGATCCCTTCGACAAATGTAGGATCGGGAATAGCTGATTTATCTATAAGTTCTCCATCAAGCGGAGAGACTAAGTTAAAGGAGGGAGTCTTTTGTGAAAAAAGTTTATCTAAGCCGAACATATGACACTCCTGAATTTGTACGCCATTCATGCACAAATAAGATCACTATATAAGCCAGCAGGAATTTTACTCAAAGTGGTGCATAAGGTTAAATCTACCATGCTTAAAGTGTGATAACGTTTACATTAAAATTTCAGTGGTGTAAACGTTATCACAAAATATACGGCAGCTGCTTTTATGTCGGGCAGAATTATGCTATGTCAGGAGCTGTCCAGTATCATTTATTGATTGTTAAGGAGTTTTTATTGAGATGCCTTAAGTGCAATCACTCCCCCCAAAATAAGAAGTACCCCCAGGGTTCGCAACAAGCTCAACTCATCATCAAAGAACAAGATCCCGATTGAAAAAGCCCCAAGCGTTCCAATGCCAGTCCACACTGCATAGGCGGTTCCTATTGGCAGATGCTTTTGAGCAATGTAGAGGAAAAATCCACTTAAGGCCATGCAAATCACTGCAAACAGGATAAAGCTAAAGCGCTGTAATCCTGAACCATGTGCCAATTTAAAACCAAGCGGCCAGCCCACTTCAAAGATTCCGGCAATGATTAAATATACCCATGGCGAATGCATAGAAAATTCCTCTACTTAAAATTAAAAAAGACAGTTTTATTTGTTATACAAGCAGATAAAATTAACCACCTCACCTTACAACATGCATGGTGAGGGAGATTAATTGCTTTATCGCTCATGCTAAACTATGGTCTTAGACCACAGTCAAGCATAAAAATCCAAAATAGAATGAGTCAGACAGTTACCAGCTTGCCAGCGCTTATAAAATCTAAAAAAAGACAGGAAAAACAGCAGGGGAACGTGCTCTCAAGCGGTGCTTTTGCTAGTCTTTGTGCCACTACTAAGGAGACTTTGTATCTGTACGACAAACTTGGTTTGCTCAAGCCAGTTAAGGTAGAAGGCAACGGCTACCGTCGCTACAAGGCTCAGCAGTTTTTTAGCTTTGATCTGATTAGTGTATTGCAGGAAAGTGGAGCAAGCCTGCGGCAAATTAAAGACTTAATAGACAATCTAAGTCTTAAAAGCTTAAGTGAAAGTTTAAACTCCTGCAAAGCTGAATTACTAAGACGTCAGAAACGATTGGAATTGCGGCATAATTTGTTGTGCCAGCTGGAAATAATGGCACTGGAAATTGAGAGTCTGACTTTTGGTGTCCCTGAGCTTATAGTAAATAAAGAATCTACTTTGTTATCTAGCTTTGACTGTAACTGCGATCTGCTTGCTGATTATGCTACCTTTGCCTCAGATATGGCCAGGTTTATCAATCAGGCAACCGAGCAGGGAGAACCGCTTGGTTTTCCTTTAGGTATGGTGGTTCCAGATCCTGATGTGTACCATCATAAGTATCAGGCCCGCATGTTCTTTGCACAAAATCTTACTGGGCAGGGCGGTAATTTTATGTTGCCGACCGGCCGCTGTGCCCAAATTTGTGTAAATGGCTTGGCAAAAATCCACCAGGAAATGTTGATTAAACTTTTTTCATTTATAAAACAAAAAGATTTACGGCCGGTAGGAGCTCTTTGTGCCATAGATCTGTTAAGTTGGTTGCAATATAAGGATCAGAATAAATTCGCATCACGGTATATCATTGCCGTTGCTTGAGTCCTTTTTGTTGTTTTGCAGATTATAGACCGCCTTCAGATGGGATGGCATCATATAAAATAATTGGGCGTGGTATTTTGTCAGTGTTTTTGAAAAAGATTTTGTATATCAAATAATTATTTATAAATTTTTCATAATATAAATTATGCGATCATGCTAATGTAATGAATATTTTGCAAAATCAAAACATTATAGATTGTCATCAATAATTTTCCAGACAGTTTTGATTGTTTTGTATTTATCTCTCACGGAGATTTGATTGTTGGAATGAAGGATTTGCTCCTTGCCATTATTTTGCCTGGAAGGAGCAAGCAATGTACACCCTATCAGTGGGAATGATTACGTCTGTTTTTAAGCCGGCGTTTGCAACGGTACATGTTCTGATCAGCAATAGAAATCATTTCTTTAAGGGAGCGCTGCTCCTTTACTTTGGTGAATCCTGCTGAAAAAGAGATCTCAGGGAAATTTGATGGCACGCGGTTAGATAATTCCTGTTTAAGTAACCTGAGCAGTCCATTTAAGCTTTTAATTTCATTGTAAGGAGCAACAACGATAAACTCATCCCCACCAGCGCGCATCACTATGGCTTTAGTCAGTTTTCGCTGGGCTGCCCAATTTAAAGAATGGGCAAAAATGCGAATCAATGAGTCACCTGCGGCATGTCCTAGGGTATCATTGACTTCCTTAAAGCCATTCAGATCAAGATATAAAATAAGACCAATGCCATTAGATGCTGAGAAGGAAATTTCCTGATTAAGCTCATCGTAATTATCCTCAAGATAATTACGGTTATAAAGCCCGGTCATTGAGTCTTTATATGCGTTATCACGCATATTGTCCAAAATATTCCTTAACTCACGGCCAACCTGGAAGGGAAATTCTTCATCACCGCCTATATTGTCAGGATCAGAAATATGTACATGGTAGAGCTTGGGATTATCGTTTTCATTAATAAAAAGCATGGTAAAACGCTGCTTGGCACAGAGAAATACCTTTTCATCATCCCTGCTCTTGAGCACCAGATGTCCGGTTACCAGAGCGATATTTCCATCGGAATACAGCAAGAAATAATTTTCATCGTGATAATCAAACCAAAACTCTAAGTCGTCAGCAATAGCTTCACGGTAGTTATCAATGCCAAACACTGCGTCCATGCCAGGCAGCGGCCCGATAAAACTTACATCGTCGCAGACGTATTTCCAAAAACCAGGATCATGATCGGCATCGCATTTAAAGCAGTAACGCGCGATTTCAACAGCTTTTTCCCCAAAGTGCCTGGCAAAAGCGCTATCCATACCGCGCACCCCTACATTATGGGGATGCTCTTCAATAGACTTTTGTTTCACAAAAATCATTGACGTCTCCATGTTACCTGGCTGTCTGTTTTTACCAATGCAAAACCATATAAAACTGAATGATAAGGGAAGAGCACTCTTATCAGGCAGACACAGATGAATTACCAATCATAACTTATTGGAAGTTAAGTTTTTTTCACACTAAGCACACAAATTATATCAATAAAATTTTAACTTATCTGCAAATAAACTCCAAGATAAAAGCCATCTATTTTTAGATATAATGTGTTCTAAATCACATTTTCACAAAACAAATAATAAAACTATGTAATTTTATGAGTTTTTGTGTTTTTACAAAATTCATTTAGTCTGGTAGATAAGAAACAATGCTTACCGTCAAAGCTCTCACCATGATGAACAAGCTAAAATCAATTAATCATTTTTGCACTGTGGCGGAGGTTATTACATGGACAGGCAGTGGTGGCACGGCAAGACCGCTTATCAAATTTACCCTAAATCATTTAAGGATGGTAATGGTGATGGGATTGGCGACTTGCGCGGCATTATCGATAAGCTTAATTATATTAAACAGTTAGGTATTGATATATTGTGGCTTTCTCCTATATACCGTTCCCCTTTTATCGATAATGGTTACGATATATCTGACTATCAGGACATCGATCCACAATTTGGCAACATGGATGATTTTGATGAGCTCATGACTAAAGCACATGACTTGAACATCAAGGTGATTATGGATCTGGTGGTCAACCACTGCTCAAGCGAACATGAATGGTTTAAAAAAGCTTGTGCTGATCCATATTGCGAGGAAGCATCATATTTTTATTTTCGCGAAGGAAAGGACGGCAGGGCACCAAACAATTTGCGTTCAAACTTTGGGGGCAGTGTCTGGGATAAAGTACCAGGACAGGAGAATCTGTACTACTGCCATTTCTTTGCCCGTGAGCAGCCGGATCTGAATTGGTTTAATCCCCGCCTGCGCCAGCGTATTTATGATCTGATTAACTGGTGGCTTGACAAGGGTATTGCTGGATTTCGCATTGATGCCATCATGTCAATTGCCAAGGATCCTGATTTTCCTGATTATCCTCCTGATGCCCTGGGAGATGGCTTATGTGCCTGTGGTGCCATGAACGAAAGCTGCAATGATGTGGCAGAGCTTTTTTTAAAGGAGCTGCAAGAAGAAGTTTTCCGGCCCCGGCAAACTTTCACGGTAGGAGAAGTATTTAGCATACAGCCTGAAAATATCGAAAAATACATCGGAAATAAAGGTAATTTTTCCACCATCTTTGATTTTGAGGCTCGTACTGCCTTATGTCACCATTGCGCTTACTATGCCTATGAAAAGTTGTCTGTAGCTGAATTCCGTGATGCCCTGTTTAAAGCACAGCAACTTTCCAATGAACACGGTTTTCTGGCTACGGTTCTGGAAAATCATGACGAGCCACGGGCACTATCCTGCTGGCTCCCTGCAATGTGGCAAAATCCCATGGGGGCAAAGGCTCTGGGCACTATACAGTTGTTATTACGCGGGATCCCCTTTGTCTATCAAGGACAGGAACTGGGGATGGGAAATACTCATTTCAATTCCATTTACGAGATGAAGGATCTGCAAAGTTTTGAGGAATACCGACGCTGCCTGAACCATGGGCTGACTGATAGTGTAGCCCTTGGGGTGCTCAATGCGCAGGCACGTGATCATGCTCGTACCCCTATGCCCTGGGATAACAGCCTTAATGCTGGTTTCAGTACAAGTACGCCCTGGATGCGTCTGCAACAGGACTATCAGCAGATAAACGTTAAAAGTGAGGAGCAGGATCGGTGTTCTGTGCTATGGCATTACCGGCAGCTGATTTCCCTAAGGCATAATGATAATTTTAAGGAAACTATCACCTACGGCCGTTTTGAGCCACAACCTAATCCGAATAGACATACCATTGCTTTTAGAAGGGTGACTGATAAACAATGCCTGTTGGTAGCCTCAAATTTTGGAGAAAATCCGGTATGGTTAGACTGCGGGTGGCAGGCACGTACCTTACTGAGCTCAGGGGAACATCAGCTAAAAGACGGCCATCTGATCTTAGAGGCCGGCGCCAGTGCAGTGATTCAGATCTACTGATACCCAAAAACAATTTGGTAGAGGATGGCGTTTAGCGCCTCACCCCTCCCCCACCATACCGTGCGTGCGGCTCTAGCACACGGCTCCCCATTAGAGTGTTGCCGTGCTTTCTATTTCGTCCTTTGAGCGCAGTGATCGTGTTCCACCCTTCGTTGAGTAATATACCGTTATTCAGAATCTAGTCGGCTGTTCTGCCTTTTGCCCACTACCCTTCATGTGAAAAGGCCACTCCAATGGAGCTCCTCTTCTTTTTCTGGTCATTGCTGTGGAGAGCCCACTTCTCTTTAAAGCAGGTCCATACTCCTTCCATTTCTTCAGGTACATCCGACATATTCTACTCCGGATCCTACCGTCTTCATTTGCCCCGTAGGATTTACTAATGGCAGGGCCGTAATAGTTTACCCAGCCCATCAGAACAGAATTGAAGCGCTTCCTTGTAGCTTCTATAGCCCAGGTGCACATCCGGTCAAGAAGTTCCCGCATTTTGTCGCGGAATCTCGCCCGACTTTTATAGTGCACCGTGGGCCCCCCTGCACCGTCTTCCTGCTGCTGAACCCAAAGCAAAGAAATTTGACCGTTGGCCCCAGTTTGCTGACGTGCGTCTTGTCTTTGTTTATCTGCAGGAAAAGCTTTTCTTCGATAGAGCGGAAGATGTTTTCGAGTCCCCTTTCTGCCGCTCTCAGGCTCTTGCAGAAACATATGAGATCCTCGGCATACCGGCAGTAACGGAGGCCCCTCCTGTAGAGTTCCTAATCTAGTTTGTTGAGCAGGATGTTAGCCAGTACAGGACTGACAGCCGCCCCTGCGGAAGTACGATATGTGCTTTAATGCACTTACCGACCTTCATGACTTTGACTCTCAGCATTTTTCTGATGGCTTTCATCACGCGCGGGGCTTTGACGGTTTTCGAGAGAACCTGCAGCATCTTGATGTGGTTCACGGTGTCGAAGAACTTTCTCTGATCCAAATCATTGGCGTAGACGTTGCCTTCGTTGGCATATTTCAGCGCCTGATTGATGGCGGTGCGGCATCCCTTGTGAGGGTGGAACGTGACTGCCGTCTGAGAACTGACTTGCGTATTCATCGTGCTGAACATTGGCCACTGCGGCCTATACTGTCCTGTCCACCACTGTCGAGATACCGAGCGGTCTCTTTTTGCCGTTGGGCTTGGAAATATATACTCTCTTGATTTAGCTGAGGCCTGTAAGAGCCTCCCAGTATGGATCCTGTCAGCATGTACGGATGGTCATAGAACCACTCAATAACGTCCCCTCATTTACCGCAGAATATTACGTTGCAGAAATTGGGATACGCCTTATTTGTGGGGCTCTCCCTGTTAGGTCGGCCTGATGCAGTTTCTGTTCGTAGGAGCACTGGGGACATGCCATCATACTGCTTTCAGTCAGGACCTTGCGGTTCACACCTTGTACTAGGCTTCAATCTTACTCTGCACAGCTGATTCAGGGGCTTTCAACCGGAGGATTGTGTGCATGCCGCATACAACAAAGCCCGGCCTAAGCCGGGCATTTAATGAGTAAAAACTTCTTTACCAAATTACTGTAAGCTTATTCACTCTTCCATAAACCGTGCTGATTGCACCAAGCATAAACGGTCTTGACCTTATCGCCATCATTTAAAGTGAAATCAGCTATCGGAGCATCCTTCGGGCTTAAATCCTTGAACAGAACCTGTCCTTGCTCCGTTTCTACACAGATCCAGCCGATATAGTGATAGGCCATCATCGGATGCTCAACTTCGCCAACCTGCACACTTACCTTGCAGCCATCCTGACCATATACCGGGACATGCTTTTCGGAAGCACCATCAGAGGTGCCTGCTTCCATAACCTGCATCGGTTCACCACAGCAGGTCGGAACGATTCCTGCGTCATTGGCACAGAAGAAAATATTACCGCAATGTGCACAGACATAAAACTTAACTTGCATGTTTAGATCCTCATTTGATTTATCTTTTTAATTGTTTTTGCCGGACAGCCTGAAGCTCTCCTTGCATTTGCTACAAATGATTGTAAGCCAAATTATGGCTTTTTAAATGAGAGTCTTTTTCATTAGCTCTTTTTTGGCAAAAGCCATCAAAACCCTGAGCCCTTAGTTAACCACAAGCTGTTTAAACTTGACTTGAGGTTGTAAATTTATCTAGTTTTAATATTCAATAACAAAGCATTAACAGAAGTTAACTAAAATGCCATCAAATTTAGATAAAGTAACCTATCGCTTCAAGGATTATGATATAAAGCTTTCGCTTAACCAGGAAAAACTTCTCAGGGGTGCTGAAGCTCTGATATTGGAGGGCGGTCAGCTGACAAAAAAACAGTTATTACCATTAGCAGATCTCCCTACTTCTGCCCTAGCTCTGTCCGCTTTACGTATCTGCCGTCAATTTTGCGCAAACAAATGTGATGTTTGTGCTATTGTCAGCGCTAAAAGCGGACGTTGTTCAGAAAATTGTCACTTTTGCGCCCAATCTGCCTTAAGGCAAGGCCAGCTACCTAAAATCCCCCTTATCTCACCACAAAGTGCCCTCACTACAGCCAAACGGGCAGAATCCTGTGGCGTAAAGCGCTTTTCACTTGTGTTATCTGGCCGCCGGCTTCTGGACAGCGAACTTGAGCAAGTCATGGTTATTGCACGTTTAATAAAATCACAGACTAAGCTGTCATTATGCATTTCGGCAGGATTGCTGCATCTGGATCAATTGCTGGCTTTAAAACAAGCAGGGTTTAGCCGTGTACACAATAATCTCGAGACCTCTGAGAGTTTTTTCCCACACATCTGTACCAGCCATGGTTTCAAAGACAAGGTTCAGGCCTTACTCAATGCCAGACAGGCTGGGCTTGAACTGTGCAGCGGGGGAATATTTGGTTTAGGTGAAGGCATTGCAGATCGGGTGGAGTTAGGGCTTGCCCTGAGGGAACTTGGAATAAGGAGCATTCCTTTGAACCTGTTAAACCCGATCCCTGGCACTCCACTTGCAAACAAGACCGTGCTGAGTACCGATGAATTTATCAAGAGTGCAGCTTTAATGCGTTTTATATTGCCTGACAGTTATCTGCGCCTGGCTGGTGGCAGAACCCTATTGCCAGAACAAGGACGCCCACTTTTTGCAGCAGGCGTCAACGCTCTTATCAGCGGGGATATGCTTACTACTACAGGTTATAACTATGAAAGCGATCAGCGCATGCTAAAAGACTTGAACTTAGAACAATGCGAGGTTTGAGCCTTTCATTTGTTTTGGAGTAGCAATCTAATCTGCCTTCTGCTGGCGCTCGGGATTAAACTTGGCATCATAATTGAGCAAAAAACGTGTCAAATTGGGCTCGTTAAAATCTGAGACAGCAGGCGCTTTGCTACCATCAAGCTTGCTTAAACGATCCATTTCTGCTGCGCTTAAATTTACTTCAACAGCTTGCAGATTTTCCTCCATGCGCTCGCGATGCGAACTCTTTGGAATAGCAATGATGCCCTGGCAAACCAAGAAGGCTAAGGCCACCTGTGCCGGGCTTAAGTGCCGGGTATTAGCTATATCGCAGATCACCTCATTTGAGTACAAGTCTTTCAGTCCTTGAGCCAGCGGAGCCCAGGCCATCAGTTTGGTACCATATTCATCCAAAATGCTGCGCACGGCACGCTGCTGATGGAACACATTGGTTTCTGCCTGCAGCACCATGGGCTTTTGCTCAAAATGTTCTGCCAAATCAATAAAGCGGCCACCTAAGAAATTGCTCAGGCCAATGGCACGGACCTTGCCCTGCTGCAGAGCCTTTTCAAGATCACGGTAGGTACCGTAGCAATCTCCAAAAGCCTGGTGAATCAGCATCAGATCTATATAATCAGTATCAAGTTTTTTAAGCGAGCGCTCAATGCTCTGCATCGCGTGACCATCACCGGCGTTGGAGATCCAGACCTTATCTGTAATGAAGATCTCTGAGCGGGGTACTCCGGATTGTTTAATACCTTTACCGACGCCTTCTTCGTTGTAGTAGGCCTGTGCAGTGTCAATTAAGCGGTAGCCACAGGCAAGGGCATCGCTGACGCAACGTGCGCAGCTGTCATTGTCAATCTGAAACACTCCGTACCCTAAGGTCGGCATGCTGATCCCATTAATTAATTTTATGTTATTCATGGATTTTATATGTTCCGATAAATTTAACAACATTTAAGTCCTGATCATCATAGATAGGGCTCTTACCTGTATCCATGGCGTCAATCTGAGCCATTTCGTCTGCGTCTAGCTCAAAGTCGAAAATATTAAAGTTAGTAGCCATGCGCTCTGTGCGCACACTCTTGGGTATGACCCCCACTCCTCTTTGATTGAGCCAGCGTAAAATCACAGCTCCCACATCCTTGTGATGCTGTGCAGCTATGTTCATCAGAACCGGATTACTGAAAATACCCTGTTTGGCCTCCGCAAATGGTGACCACGCCTGATGGCAAATCTCCTGCTGTGTTAAAAATTCATGTGCCTGACGTTGCTGGAAAAAAGGATTGGTCTCCAGCTGATTGAGCATGGGTTTTACCTCATTGTGCAGCAATAAATCAAGCAAACGTTCATTGGAAAAACTGGTAATGCCGATAGCCCGGATTTGTCCTTCTTTATATAACTTCTCCAGCGCCCTCCATGCTGCATAATAATTGCCATAAGGCTTATGTAACAAGTACAGATCAAGATATTCCAGCCCTAACAGTTTGCGTGAACGTTCAAAACTTTTAAGGGCATCTTCATATTCATAGTCCTGTACCCAGAGCTTTGAAGTGACAAAAATCTCCGAGCGCTTGATCCCGGACGCCCTAATTGCAGCCCCTACCTCAGCTTCATTAAAATATGAAGCTGCAGTGTCTATCAAGCGATACCCCAGTTCCAAAGCTTGTTCCACGCAGCGCTGGGTATTTTCCTTGGGGATCTGGTAAACGCCAAATCCCACGGCCGGCATTACCACACCGTTGTAAAACTTCATTTCCCGCATCATTTACACCCCTTTACTCTTTAAAAATCTGTTAATTAAATTAAAGAAGCAAAAACACAGCGCAGCTGTAATCTTGAAATTATCCTAGAGGTATAGCGTTACAAATGCTTTAGATAAAACAGCGAATAATTTGCACAAAACGGAGTTTTTGCATAGACTGATTTTGTCAGGCAAACTCAATCTGTTTGGTTGTGCTTTGACTCAAAGCAGGATCACTTATATAAAATATTTTTTATTCAGATCATCATTATGACTGAAAGCACACCATCTGAACTTATAACCTTTGCAGATTCCCTCAATGCCCTGCCTCTTGGCACATACAAAAGGCAAATTCTGCATTTGCTTTGTCTTGAAGGGAGTATGAGCTTTTCTTACCAGAACAAATCCTGTCTCTTACAGGAACATCAGTATGCTATCTTTCCTTATGCCCAGCTGCTGGAAGACACTGTAGCCTCAGCAGGTTTTAAATGCCTCGCCTTGCTGCTTGATCACAAGTTTACCAAGCAATTACCCTTGCGCAGCACCTACGGCATTATCGGACATTTATCATTGTTGCAAAATCCGATTATTCCTCTGTCCGATAGTGCTTATGAGTCCTGTCTTTTTGATCTTAAACGCTTAAAAATACGGCTTTGTCAGCAGGATCATCTTTTTTATTGTGAACTTATAGATCATCTGCTCTGTGCCCATATTCTTGATCTCTATGATTTACATGCCCGCTCCCATCAGTATAGTGAACAGCCCGGAAGTTCTGCCAGGCTGATGGCAGGCTTCATATCCCTATTGGAGCAAGGCAGTTTTAAACAAGAACGCTCCGTATCATTTTATGCAGATAAGCTGCATGTTAGCGCCCACTATTTGAGCGAGGTAAGCCGGGAACTATCAGGTAACGCAGCCAGTTACTGGATAGAGCATTATACGTTGCAGGAAATCATGTTGCTGCTATGCCGGCCAGATTTATCCTTAACTAAAATAGCTGACAAACTGAATTTTTCGGATCTCTCGTATTTCAGCCGTTTCTTCAGCCGCCATCTGGGGATAAGCCCCAGAACTTACCGTAACCGGCGTTTAAAACAGACATGCGGCTCTGCTGCTCAGTCTCCTTGTACAAACACATAATGCCGTTCATCTGAAAGCTCTGGTTTAAATTTAAAATCAAAAGCCGTAAATGAGCGCAAGTCATCTGCACTCTGTGCCTGGATATCTGCCAGCAGATTGACCATGGCTCCGCGGGCTTTTTTGCACCAGACCGCGCTTTCCTTTAATTTTCCTGCGGCATTGCGCCGGTAAAAGTAAACATCCACCCACAAAAAGCGATCATGTAAGACAGCTTTTGCGTATTCTGCCGAGGCCAGGTTGATTACACAGGGGATCTTTGCACCAGCGGACTGTTCCGCCTCAAGTAACAAGGAAGTGATCCGTGGTCGCCAGAAATCTGTAAGGGACATATTGCCCTCAGGGAAGAAACTGGATCCCATTTCCAGACGGTATGGACAAACACCATCAAAAGGCCGCAGAGCACCAAATACTGCACTTAAGATGAAAAGGTGGCGTTCCAGCCACTCATACTGTGCTACAGTCATAATTTGTGCCCCCATGGCCTGGTATTGTATGCCGTTGTAACAAAAAAGTGCCGGTGTGAGCCCGGCCAGGTTATCAAAATAATAGTTTTGTAACCTTGCATAATTATCGCGGGCAATAGCGGTACTGCAGCGGTATAAATCCTGCAGTTGTTGTATAGTCAGCCCTGACAGCTGTCTGATGATATTAAGCCCCTCCTTTTTGTAGTAAGGAAAAGCATGGGGCGGCAGGCCGTACTCAGCCTGCTTCATTTTTTTTGCTGGGGAGACGATGAGCTGCATGGTTAACCTATGGCGAATTAAATTTTTCTTTAAAAATGATACATTTTAACCTTATTGTCAACCTGACGTAACATATTGTTGACTAAAGTTTTAAGGCTGTGCAAAATCAGCTGTCAGGAGGTGAAGTCATGGATTCATCACAGCAAATTTTGCAGCTGCTGCAGGCGCATGCCGGCACGCCGTTATCAGGAAACTATATCGGACAAAAATTACAGATTTCGCGCACTGCCGTATGGAAGGCTATTCGCAAACTCCAGAAAAACGGCTTTACCATTAAGGCTTGTGCCCGCGAGGGCTATCTGCTCAGTGGAAACTGTGCAGATATGCTGACCAAGGATGGCATGCTTGCCTGCCTTGCACACATAAATCCTGAGGCCGCCTCAAAGATCAAACTATTTGTGCACGGAACTGTAAGCTCAACACAAGATCTGCTGGCACAACAGGCACAAGAAGGCGCCAGCGCCGGTACTTGCGTCGCCGCTACCCAGCAATTAAGCGGACGGGGAAGACGGGGACATCAATTTTTCTCACCCCCAGGTGGCGTTTATATCAGTCTGTTGTTACGTCCCCCAGCCCTAAAAATCAGTATGGCGCGCTGGGTGAGTGTCAGTGCAACTCTGGCCGCCTGTGAAGCCATTGAAGATGTCCTGCAGCTGGCAAACCTGGACATGCCGGTTAAAATAAAATGGCTTAATGATATTTTTATTGGCAATAAAAAAGTCTGTGGTGTGCTCAGTGAGGCTCGTTGCAATCTTGATAACGAACTGATTGACTATGTGATCCTGGGAGCAGGCTTCAATCTTTATCCCCCTGAAGGGGAATTGCCTGAGCACTTGCGCGACCTCATGGGAGCGCTGTTACCGCCAAAACAGCAGATCAATGAAGGCAAAAATTATCTTGCAGCTGCTTTTGTCAGCCGGGTCTTCTCTCAGTTAAATCATTTTGACCGTCGGATGGCAGCAGAACAATTCCGCAACCGCAGCAATCTGTTAGGACGCAGTGTTACCCTGATCAGCGAAAACAGCCGCTGTAAAGCCCAGGTTATTGATATAGATGAAGATTGTCGCCTGCAAGTGCGCTTTAATGACGGAACCCGTGCTGCACTTTCAGGCGGAGAAATCAGTTTACAGCCTGATCCTTAATGATTTACCTGCAACGGCGATGCGCTGCCCTAGTCTTATCCTGATTCAGCCTGCCAAATACACAGCCACAATAGGTCTGATTATAAAAGGAAAGATCTTTTACCAGTTTATTGCGTCTTTCTGCCAATCCTTGCTTGCGCCAGTCAAAGTCCCAATAGAGCACCCCGCTTTCTTGCATAGCTGCATAACCTGCTGCATTTACCTGTTCTTTGCTCTTCCAGCGGGAAGTTGCCAGAGTTGAAGTAAACACTCCTATTCCTTGTTCTTTTGCATAAAACGCAGCCTGCAGCAGACGCATGGAAAAGCACAGCTGGCAACGTTGCGAACGCTCGGGCTCTTGCTCATGGCCTCGCACTGCCTCAAGCCATTTATTTACATCATAATCCCCAATAACATACTCAAAACCTAAAAGCTTACAGTAAGCTGCAAGTTCATCCCTTCTTCTCTCATATTCGCTGCGCGGATGGATATTAGGATTATAGAAATAAACCAGAGGCTTTATTGCATTGGCGTAAAAGGTCTCCAGCACCGCTCCGGCGCAAGGCGCACAACAGCAATGTAACAGCACCTGTGTGCTACTATCAGGCAAAATAAGCTGCGGACTGTTTTTGCCAAAGTCTGGAGGCAGAGTAGCAACCTGCCACAGATCCTGTTCCAGGTTTTTCTCATTTAGCATGATGAATTTCACATCAGTTTTTAACTGGCAGCAAGGACAATAAATCAGCTACCTGTTCTGCCGTAGTAGCAAAACTTAAGGCCAAGCGCCACACATCATGATTGTTATCAAGCTGCTCCCAGAAAGACAATTGAACTTTATCTGCCAGACTCCGAGATTCAGAACGATCCAACACTAAAAATATTTGATTAGTTCTGGTGGGATAATAAAGTTTATAGCCACGATCCTTAAGTTGTGCTGAAAGCTTTAAAGCAAGAGAGATAGCCTGATCTGCTATATGCAGATACAAATCATCACTAAAGAGCACATTAAACTGGGTGCCCAGGATAAAACCTTTGGCTAAAAGAGCTCCATGTTGTTTGACCAAGGTAAAGAAAAATTGAGGGGCTTTATTGGTAAAAACAACTGCCTCACCTATAAGGGCGCCGCACTTGGTACCACCGATATAAAACACATCGCATAAAGCAGCCAAATCCTGCAAGCTAAGCTCATTGAAGGGACTTGACAGCGCATAAGCCAAGCGCGCCCCATCTACATATAAAGGCAACTTATACTGCTCGCACACCGCCTTAAGAGCAGCTAATTCAGCTTTGCTGTACAAAGTTCCATATTCTGTAGGCTGTGAAATATAGACAGCACCGGGCTGCACCATGTGGGCTGCATTCAGATCATGATAAAAAGTCTCAAGATAAGCCTTTACTTCCTGTGCCCGCAATTTCCCCTCTTTTCCTGGCAAGGTGAGCACTTTATGACCACTGCCTTCAATAGCTCCTGCTTCATGGATACTGATATGACCGCTTACCGCGGCAATCACGCCCTGTGTTTTATGTAACAGCGCATCAAGCACCAGCAGATTAGTCTGAGTTCCACCGCTTAAAAAGAAAACTTCGCCCTGCCCATGAAGTCCGCAGGCCTTTAGGATTTTTGTACGTGCAGCAGCGGACTCTTCATCAGCGCCATAGCCTGGCTGTTTTGTAAAATTAAGTTCAGACAGACGCTTTAAAATTAAAGGATGTGCCCCTTCTGAATAATCATTATCAAAATTTAGCATAACTTAATTTCCTTTTCTGTTTAAGTCTCTTGTTATTAAGATACTTACCCTGGGCAAAACTTACTTAATTTTGACTGAAGAAAAAGAATTTTTTATTATAGCGCGCAAAATAATGACAGGAGCCTGATATGAGTTTTATTGAGGCCTTTTTAATGGCTCTGGCTTTATCTGCTGATGCTTTGGTGTGCGCCGCTGTGACAGGCAAGAGAAGATTTGCACCAGCAGCCAGAATGCGCTGTGCCATGCAGATGGCTTTGACCTTTGGCCTGTTTCAGGCATTGATGCCTGTCGCCGGCTTTTATGCAGGTGCCGGAATAGTAGCCTTTATCCACAGATTTGATCATTGGGCAGCCTTCTGTCTTTTGACCGCCGTATCTTTAAAAATGTTAAAAGATGCCTTAAGTGGCGACAAACCAGAAGAAGAATGTTGCCGTATTTCACTTACAGCTTTACTGATGCTTGGAATAGCCACATCCATTGATGCCCTGGCTCTGGGATTTTCTATTGGCCTAATTTATGACACTATCCTGTTTTTTGCTCTTTTAACCGGTATTACCTGCGCTCTAATCACTATATGTGGCTTTATCGCCGGCCAATGGCTCAGCACCTTTAAAAGTCTGGACAAAGTACTCAATACTACCGGGGCACTGGTACTCCTTGGCATTGGTATTAAAATATTAATTGAGCATCAGGTCTTCGTTTAAGCCAGATAAAATCCTCTGGCGAGCCATACTGGGGCTTGCTGGCAAGGTGGCATGCAGTAAAGCCCTGGTATACGGATGCTTTGGCCTGGAACACAGCTCTTCTGCCGCCCCCTCTTCCACAATTTTTCCCTTGCTCATTACTCCGATGCGATCTGCAGCAAAAGCAGCTAAATTAAAATCATGAGTGATAAGAAGAATGGTCAGGCCACTTTTGCGACAGCGCTGCAACAGCAGGTTTATCAGCTGCGCCTGAACGGATAGATCAAGTGGGGCAGTCAGCTCATCTGCAATTAATAGCCGTGGATTGAAGCTCAGCGCCCTGGCTAAGGCCGCACGCTGGCGCTGACCTCCTGAAAGATCTGCGCAATTTAACTCCATTAAATCCCGGTTTAAAGAAACAGTATCACATAGCTTTAACAATTGCTGGTTAATTTCAGGAGACGTCATCCTTCTTGCCTGCAAAGGCTCTGCCAGAGCTTGCCTGAGCGTTAATGCTGGATCTAATGCCCCTTCCTGTAACAGCGGTTGAATCAAGGTACAAAGCTGATCCCGTTGTGCAGATGAAAGTTTCTTATGGCCATAGGTCAGATCATGCAATTTTATTTCACCGCTATCAGGCAACAGCAAATTACACAGACAGCGGGCCAGAGTGCTTTTCCCGCTGCCACTCTCACCTACTAAAGCATAGATCTCCCCAGCCCTCAGTTTAAAATTAACACCGTCAAGAGCACAGATCATCTGATCTGCATGCTTAAATTTAAGGCACAGGTTCTTCGCCTCCAGTAGAATTTGTCCTGAACTTGTGTGCAGAGCCTCAGGAACAAGTGATTTTTCCAGACCTTCCATCAGGACAGCTCCTCAAGCACAGGATAATTCTGACCGCATACAGCAGGATGTAGCCTCCAGGTTGCAACCATATGCGTGGGACTTAAAGCAAAAAAAGGCGGAGCCTTTATAAAATCAATGCGTAGCGGGCAAGGATCGCGTCTTGCGAACAGATCGCCAGAAGGCGGATTAATCAATACAGGGGCACTGCCTGTTATTGTCGGCAACTCTTCTCCGCGCTTAGCCCTTTCTGGTAGGGCGGCAAATAAGGTCCGTGTATAAGGATGTTGCGGATTTTCACAAATCTCTGCTGCTGTACCTATTTCTACTATACGTCCGGCATACATGATCCCGATACGATCTGCGACAGCTGCAGCCACCCCTAAATTATGAGTGATAAGCAACACGCTTAATGAAAAACGTTCTTTGAGTTTTAACAGTAGTCTGAGCAGCGTCAGTTGCACCGTAGGATCAAGTGCGGTTGTGATTTCATCTGCTAACAGAAGCTCAATAGACCCTGCAAGAGCTAAAGCCAGACAACAGCGCTGACGTTCACCTCCTGACAAAAGTTGCGGTGGTAGTGCCGATATGCGCTGAGGATCTTTAAGATCAAGACTTGAAAGCAGTTCAACTAAGCGTGAGCGTGCCTGGGCTTGAGACAGCCCTGCCTGGCGCATGATTTGTGCTTCAAGTTGCCTGCCGGTAGCCACAGCCGGATTTAATGACGCCGCTGAATCCTGAAAGACCGTACCAATTAAACTGCCCCTCACGAGGCGCAGCTGCTTGGAAGTCAGTGCACTTAATTCAATTCCATTGCTTTGTGAGCGCGGATAAAAGAGTACCCTGCCGCCTTTAAGTCGCGCACGCTTTGAATTTAAACCTGGGATAGCCTTAAGCAACACTGACTTTCCACACCCGCTTTCACCAATTAAAGCAAGGATCTCGCCCCTGCGCAATGTCAGGCTCACCCCCCGCAGTGCTTCTATATTGCCGGCATTATGTTCAAAATCCAGAAATAGTTTGTGTATGATTAAGATCGGATCAACAGATCCGTACTTTATCTGCTGAGCGTCCATTCTTCTACATTCCTGAACACTCCTGCGGCATGATGCCCCAGTAACATACGATCATCAAGCCCATATAGTCCATTGATGCTTACATAGTTACCATCTATATATACCAATGGTATGAAAGCAGGATCATGGGAAAAAGCAAGCTCAAAATCCTGATAGATCCTAGCTCTTTTGATCGGGTCAAGTTCGCGCCGCCCTTGCTTTAGCAGCGTATCTACTTCAGGATTACTGTAACCACTGACATTATCACTCATGCCACTTACCAGTACAGAATAGTATTGATCCGGATCATATTGAGCTGCTATTCCATACAGGCAGGCATTATACCCTGCGGTAAAATCGAAATGTGGAACCAGTTGCACCCGCATTTCCACTCCGGCATCCTTGAGCATGCTGGCACAGATCTGTGCCAATGCCACGCGTTCGGCCTCATACTCGCGTACTTGTAATGAAAAGCTAAAACGCTCACCATTCCTGACATAAATGCCATCTGCACCTTTGACCCAGCCCAGGGATGCCATGGCTGCATGGAACTTATCTAATGAAAAAGGATAAATATCAATCTCATGGCTGGCATTTACCTTATGCGGTTGCAAGGGTGACCACGCTCTGATCCCACGGCCTGAAAGGACACTTTGTACCAGTGCATCCTTGTCTATGGCGTAATTTAAAGGGGCAATACTGTCACGGTTACGCTGCCAGAACGGGGTCCTGAAATCCATGGAGATCGTTCGCAGATCCGCAGTTTTAAAATCAATATTTTCAAATTCTGCCTGAGTGCGGAACCAGGCTGCGTCTTCTGCATTTAACCAGGCAAGATCTGCTTTACCTGAACGCAGCAGCAAGCTTTTATTACTTTCATCAGCGGTAGTACAATAAGTAATGTGTTTAATGGCGGGGACTTTACCGTAGTAAGCTGCATTAACTACAAGCTCTATGCGTCCGGCAGCCCGATCCCACTCTTTAAACTGATAGCGCCCGGTACCTACTGGCTGCTGATTAAAGAAGCTTGTCATCAGCTCTTCATCTTTAAGCAAGTGCTCAGGCAAGATCCCTATACACAAATAACCAGGTAGAGCTGCATTGGGTGCGGACAGCTCCATTACTACTGTCTGTGGATCTGTCGCAGTAACATTTTTAATGTCCAGATAATTTGAGCGAGCTGGACTGATAAAGCTTTGATCAAAACACAGTTTTTGATAAGTGAAAACTACGTCAGCTGCGGTAAAAGGCGTACCATCATGCCAGTACACCCCGTCCTTTAAATGAAAGGTATAGCGCAACGCATTAGGATCATAGTCAAAGGAAGAACATAAATCCGGCACAACTTTTCCACTGAGATCATGCTTTAGCAGCCCGGAGAAAATCAGGCCTGGCAGCTCATCATGCACGTTAATAAGCGGATTGATACTTAAGACCCCTTCACCCGCAAAAACTAGACCTGAATTTAAATCCTCCTGCGCTGCAGTTACTGGAACAGAGGGGATTTCTGCAGGTTCTTGTCTGAAACATGAACTGACAAACAAAAGTCCAGTACAGGAACACAAAGCCACAAGCTTTATAAGATCAAATCCACTTGCACATCGTGGAACTGGTTTGACTGAGTTAACCTTGTCCTTATGCATGATAAAAGCCATTTTATTTAGCCTGAATCAATCAAATAAAAAATTAAGGTCTTTGCAAATATAGGCCTGTTTATAAATTACTGCAGCGCCGTTTATGCTCTATCCGCCATGATGCACAGAGCAAGGTCATAGTCAACATGGTTACAAGTAAAATTATGCCGGGAAAAACAATTACCCACCAGGCATTGTGCTGCAATGCCCGTCCTGACAGGCTGAGCACACAGCCCCACGACAATTGCTCAAGCGGCAAACCTAAGCCCAGAAAGCTTAATACCGCCTCTGCTAACAAAGCCTGATTAAAGGCAGCTGCTGGAGCAAAATTCAGTACGGAAACCAGCCTTGGCCATAAATGAAGCCTGATCTTTAAAAAAACAGAACTGTTAAATGAAGCTGCAGCTTCCATGAAGGATGCCCCCTGCAACTGCAGAGTTTCTGCACGTGCCAACCTGGCCAGGGAGAACCAACTGCAACAACCGATAATCAACGCAAGAGTAAGTTCGTCCCGTCGGGGAATAAAGGCTGCAATTGTCAGCATCCATAACAATGAGGGGACGCTTTGACAGATTTCAATCAAGCGTTGTAAAAAAACTCCGACATACCGGGGAAACAAAGCACTGCCAATACCAATAATAAGCCCCAGAGCACAGGAACACAGCGCACCTATCGTTCCGATTAACAATGAGCTACGTCCACCGTAACACAGCAAAGAAAAAAGATCCCGCCCCAAACTGTCTGTTCCCAGCCAGAACTCTTGTCCAGGAGACTCATTTAAATGAGAAAGATAAAACTTTGTTGGATCATGGGTACAAATTAAAGGCGCGGCCACACACAGTAAAATAATAAGGCCTAACAAAAACAAAGCAAGTTTCTGGCTTAAGCCAGCCTGCTGTCTTACTGACAGGTGCTTCAATACAGAGTGGGTATGTATCTCGGCATTAAGCTGCCTAAGCTCTTCTTCACTGCACGGCCGTAACAGTGAAAGTTCATTTTTATCAAGCTTTAATGCAGCCATGAGGCCTCCGGTCGCGCCCTGAGTCTAAAATCGAAGTACGCACTTAAGATATGAGCCAGCAATGCACTGCAGATCATTACAAAACCGCTTAGCAGCACTAGGGCAAGCAATAAATTATAATCATGTCCTTTAGCGCTCTGCACTATCAAAAGCCCAGCCCCGGGATAGTTAAACACAGCCTCCACCACAAAGGTTCCGCCTAAAATATGCGGCAGCGCTATTGCACAAAGCTGCAGCATAAAGGGCAACATGGTGCGCAAGGCCTGGCTTATAAGAATCTGCACCGAGCTCAGACCGCAAGCCTTGGCAGTAAGGATATAGTCTGCCCGCAATTCTTCTAACAGGCGTGAGCGTAGCAAGGCGCCATAATACCAGACATGGCTTAAAACCAGAACTGCAAGCGGTAACAACAAGTGTATGCTGCGGTTTAAAAGACTTGCACTCTGACCAGGATCATAGGCTCCTCCTGGTGGCAGCAGGCGCAGGTTAACAGCAAAAATTAAAATCAGGATAACCCCCAGCCAAAAGGATGGTAGGAAATAGGAAGCACTGCCTAGGGAACAAATAAGGCGATCAGTCAGTCTTCCTTCAAAGCGGGCACAGATTAAAGCAAGAATCAGAGCCAAAACGGCTATCAGTAAAAAAGCAATTCCACCCAAAATCAGGGTATTTAAAAGGTAAAGCGGCAACAAATGTTGTACTGGCATGCGGTAGATCAGGGACATTCCCCAATTTCCCTGAAAAATCTGTTGCAACCAGGAAAAATATTGCTGATATAAAGGGCGGTTCAGGCCTAAAGCATCCAACGCCTGCAGGCGTTGTGCAGCATCCAAACTGTCAGCTGCATTGCCAAAAAACGACTGCAAAGGATCACCGGGTGCCGCATGCGCAAGTACAAATATCAGCACTGACAACAAACACAGCGAAAAAACAGTTCCCAACACCCGTATAAGAGCGGTCAGCACTTATAATTATCCCTTTTAAATAATTTAAATAATTAATTCATAATAAGCTCAATTATCCGCATCTTCAGTCTTAGTGCGTCTGAATATTTACGGGTACGAACACTTTCATCTTATCATGACAGATCTGTCCTGCCCGACAGTGGTATAGGATCAGGCAATAAAACGCAATTTTTTGTAGTGAAATGAAAGTTTATATTGTATTGACCCATCCAGCATAAACGTTTACTTTTCTGTACGATCAGCTGGTATAAATCAATTATCTTGCAACTTAATAAGTTAATTTTCTAGCTTAACCCTAATAGGCTTTTAAAATCTGTATTCATTTTTGTGAGAAAAGTAACGCTTTGTGCAATAAATCTTTTATATTTAAAGCTGTTTAGTAAATCTATGTTATAAATGAAATAAATTTAATTATTGCCTCACATAACATCTTAAGCAGGGCAGGATTTGTCCGGATGGACTGTCAGGCAAACTCATGGCAGGCCCGCGGCAGGAACCAGCTAAAGCTAATAACAGTTGCACTGTTGTTCAGCAGCTGGAATCTCCGGCCTTAGTCCGGGAAAAATGTCAAAACAAATAGTTTTCATCCTTCTGCATAGGTTTTGGAAAACTTAAATGACTATTACAAATATGCAGAAAGATAAAGGAGAAACAGTGCAATGGACGGCAGAACCTTTAAACGGATTCGAATGTCCATGGGTCTGACAGGCGATCAGCTGGCAGCCAGAATCAACGTTTCCGGAAATTATATACGTCTGGTTGAAACCAATAAAAAGCCGGTATCAGAGCTTTTGGAATATAAAATTATGGATGAGCTGCGCCATGCGCTGCATAGTGATGATCCGCTTTTTAGCTTGCTAAAAGATATGTTACGTGCGCAAATTTAGCGATCATGCAATTTGATAATTGCCCTCCCCTTGCTGCGATCTTGAATTAAAGCAGCAAATTCCGCAGCTCTGGCTTTTGGCAACAGGAGGGTAAATTCAGCTTGTGCAGCAAAATGTTGTTTCACAATTTGAGCACGGAACTCTGGCAGCAAACGCATGACCATACCGGTGTTTGCATGATCAAGCTGCAAGTCAAGATAGGCAGGAATCAATCGTTGCATGGTAGGCAGGCTGGCTAAAGCCTCTTTGACAGCATCCTGGTAGGCCTTAACCAACCCCCCGGTTCCCAGCAAAGTGCCACCGAAATAGCGCGTCACCACAGCAGTGATCTCCCCTACCCCGCAATGCAGGATCACATTAAGCATGGGTTGTCCGGCAGTGCCATGGGGCTCTCCATCATCAGAACATCCGCATACAGTCGTTGAATCTGGCCTGGTACCATTAAATGCATAGCAATTATGAGTTGCATCATTGTATTTGGCACTGACTGCGGCTATAAAAGCACGGCACTCCTCCATACCGTAGGTATGCCCCAAAGAAGTGATAAAGCGGCTTTTTTTAACAATAATCTCGCTTTGATGAAAGTGCCCTGCCTGAATATCTGGCACCAGATAAAGATCTTCTGCAGCCATGCCTGTTACCTTGCTTTACGTTGCCGCAGCAGATCTTAAACCAAAGTTTGATAAATTTTCAAATCAGACAAATGGCAACACAGCTCCTGCAATTTTTGAAGCAAACATCAAACCGTCTGATAAAGCATCAAGCACAGAAAAATCACTTTCAGCTGCCGGGTTTTGTTCCAAGAGCTTAAAGTCGCTCTGTGTTGGCCTGTTTTCTAAAACCGCAAATTCACGTACCTTAAGGTTATCTGAACTTGCTGCCGAAAAATCACGATCTGAGCTGATATTGTTCTTCTGAACTTTCTGACTTTGCCCTGCACCGCTGAACAGCGCATTCATGGCATCACTGAAGCTAATCTCACTGCCAGAACGCGGTTTTAAATTGATCACCTTACGCTCTGAAGCGCTGTGAATTCTATCCGCAAAGTTTTGGTTTAATGCACCAACCTGGCCTGTCATAAATGCCTCCTTAAGCCGGCAATTATTGCCGCTTAGCTATACTGCCAGGATATAAGCAACAGTCATGCCAGGTTTTGAAGGCTCTTTGAAGAAAGCTTAGAAAGATGGAATGGTGTAATGGTTTTGTTGTAAGCGCACAAAGGTCACTTCCTCGTATCCCTGTTGTTTTTCCATCGGGATAGTGTCACTGAACTTACGATTAACCTTGACCCATGCTTTCTTGGTCTCATCACGATCACTTATTTTTAGACTGCAATCATGATATAGATAGACCGCATGGATATCATTAACCTCATCGAGCATGATCGGAGCTTCCTCTCCGGCGGCATAGACATACCAACCAACTGTCAGCCATTTGGTCTGATCGATGCGGGCATTTAGGGCAACTGAACAATCTTCAGTGCTGTCATTCTTGATATCAAGGCGCACTGCAGCCTGCGCAGCGCTGCCTGCACATAAAAGAGCGCATAAGGCCAGGATTTTGAAACTTTTCATATCTAATTTTCCTAATATAAATTAATCAGATTATGTCAGATAGTAAACAGCAAAATCACAATGGCAGCCACAAACACGGCCAACAAAGTTTTCCCTGAGAATATACCTGGCTGCTTAGCCTTATAGTTTTTAAGCTCCTCATTTTCCTTGACCGAAAGCCCTGGTAAAACCTGCTGCTCAATTGCTCTTTTACTTTCCTGTTCGTCAAGATCTGCTCGTAATTTGCGCGCCTGCTCCTTGAGATTGTTTAAATCATAAAAATCCCCTGCCGGACTGCCAAAATGTACCAAATCAAGTCTAGCCATGCCTTGAGTAATAAAAAGAAACATAGCAGCACTTTGCATGATGGAAAATTTACCCTTGGTATTTTTAAAATGCAGCGAGAGTTTTGCCATTTCCATGGCCACGTGCGTTAAAGTTTCCTGTTGTAGCTCCGCCCCATCAATGGTTCCTGGCTGACGATGCTTCAGGATATTGCCAGTGATTTGTTTTAAGATGTCGCGTTTGCCTTTAGCCCACAGATCAGCAAAAACAGCAGTACTCTTTAAAGCTGCATCCTGCTCTATGCCAAAAGCCGCCTGACTGTCTCCAATAAGCTCGGCAAAAAGCTCATTGAGCTCGCCCTTGCTCAGATCAGCGCTATACCAGCCACTGTCCTTTGATGTGCCCACCGTAAACTCCACTAAATTTAAGTTGTATTGCCATTAAGAATATAGCCTTAAGCGCATTTTTGCAATTTGATAGCGTAAAGCAAACAGGCTAAAATTCCAAAAGCTCTGAGGAATAATTTATGACTGCACCGCAACCCTGCTCTGAACTGCATGACGCTGCCTATTATCTGCACCGCATTAAGGATCTGCCTTCTGCATATAAAAAACAGATACAGGAATTGAAAGCAGAAGTGCTCTCCCGCCGCCTGCTGCAGCTCAGCTTGGGTGATTTATGCCTCAAACTATCACTTGATGCTGCAGCTTTTGCCCCTGAGGTGTTTTTAGGCAAAAGTCCACAGATTTTCCTGGGCACCAATCAGCTGCTGGAAAAATTCGGGCTTAAACTTGCCCCGTTCATGATCCCAGCCTTTATGCCCTCAAACCAGCAATTAATACTGACTTTAAAGCCCAACTTACACAATGATGAAGATATCTCTTTTGTGCAGGCTTTGCTTAAATCCGGGCGGGAACTGCACAACCGCGATATGGTTTTTGTTCATCGCATGCAGTTAAAGCTTGCAAACTATAATATTCTACTGCGCGTAATTGAAGGTATTGCATCCTTTTCCAGGCCGCAGCTGTGTACCCGGCAGCTTGAATACCTGAACAATCTAATTAACACCTCAGCCTTACCGGTAGAAGGAGCTGCCTACCTTAAGGCCTGTTATACCTTTCTGGGCACTAATCCATGCTATAAGGTAGATTTTAATAAAAAAGAATATTGTCTACCCTCACTTGAAAAAGCAGAACATCAGCAACTTATCAGCCTGCATTTAGCGCAGTTAGCTGCCCGTGAACCGGTAAAAATGGAATTTACCGATACTTATCCGCTCAGCACTGAAATTAAAAAGGCCTATCTCAGGCTAAGTCCTAAATTTGCCTCTGCTTATATCCCATCAAGCCGAGAACATGCTGCCTGGAACAATGTGGAAGCAGCTCGTCACAGCATTCTTATAGGATTATCGCAACGGCTTGAAGATATGCGGTTTGATGCCCGTCATCAGGCCTCTTTGCTGATAAAAACTCATGCCGTTGCATCTAAGGTTATAGATATAGCTGCAGTATTGCACGAAAATTTATTGCGTGACAGTACACCCAGTGACGACGAAATGTGGTAGTTTATTTGCCAGCCACAAGACCGACCCCGTATTTTAAACTTCATGCCTCCGGTCGCCAAATTGTACTATCTGCCAGAACATGCCGGTATTTTTCCT
>CALXOT010000002.1 GCA_944390085.1 uncultured Succinivibrionaceae bacterium | reverse complement strand
GAAAAATGAGGGTGTGCGTGCGGGCGTGCCGGATCTGATGCTGGCTTTGGCGACAGATTTGCATCATGGCCTTTTTATTGAGATGAAGCGCAAAGTTAAGAGTTACAGCACGGTTAGCGCAGAGCAGAAAGTATGGCAAGAACGGTTGCGCCTTGCAGGATACCGTTCTGAGATCTGCTATGGGGCAGATGAGGCCATAAAAGTGATTAAAGATTATTTAGGTATGTCCTAGGGCACCGAATGAAAACTTTAGTTTATGTGTTCATCACCATAGCAGCGTTTTTAGCGGGATTTTGGTGGAGCGATCACGCCTGGCAGGCTAAATGGTCTGACTATCAGGCAGAGGTGGCGCGTAAGTCTCAGGAAGAGATTAGTAAAGCCTGGCAAAGCGAAAAAAACTGGCAGGAAGCGGCTGACGTAGCCGCAAGGCAAGGACTTGCTGACTATGACGAAATTAACCGTAAGTATCAGGATGCTCTTGAGCGTATTAGGGTTATGTCTGCTGACAGGTTGCGCAACGCAGAGCCCGCACGTTCTGGTAACGTGCCCCAGTCTGCCGGAACTTCCTGCAGACCTTGCCCAGCCTGCCCCAGTGAATCACGTGGATCGTATGTCAGAGCTGATCAAGCCTTAAAGATAGCGCGTGATTGTGACGTGGTGGCATCTAAGTTTAACCGTTTGTTAAAGCTTTATCAGTCTGTTAAGACCATTCAATAGAATAGCACAAGCCGGCGGTTTAAGTTTGGCAGCTATGACTTTATGGGTTTTATTGAAGTATATGAAAGGATTACCTTGGATTGTCATGCAATGGCTGATTGTGGTGTTTGCCGCGTCCGCAGGCGCAATCGCATTGACTATGCTGGCGGTCTATGCGTGGCGTTATATTTTTATGTTTTAGAAACATGAGCAAGTTCTGGCATGTTCCGTAATGCAAATGTAGATGTATAAGGAGCAATTTAGCACACTCTTCTTTGCTCAAGCAGGTACTGTGACGCCGTAAACGTTTGCGAGGCGACAGACTCCCGGCCATCCCCTAGTCACAAAAATTTTTAAAAGTGTGCAGTTGTCATGCTTTTGATTGAAAAATATAGGAAAAATATTACATAAGCGACATTCTGCGCTGTACTGGTTTTGTGTGCAGGGTGCGCTTTTCAGTTGTTGATCACCATGCCGCAGAAAAATGATATTCAGGATCCTATTTCAGTTCGCCAGGCGGCAAGGATTCTTGGACTGAGCCCTACCAGGGTGCAGCAGTTCAAGCAGACCGTTGAACTCAGTTTCACCGAACAGGGCAAGTTGTCCTTAGCTGAGGTGCTTGCTTTAGATAAAAAGCGCCGCCCTGAAGCCAAAGAGAACGATCTTGCACAACGTGAGCAGGAAGCCAGGGTTAAGCTACTTGAGGAACAAGCCAAAAAAGCTGAGATTGATAATTCAATCCGCATGGGATCCCTGATTTCTGTTGATTCGGTGCTGGATGACGCAGCGCAGACCGCTTCAAAGTTAAACCAGTTCCTGGACACGTTGCCAGCACGCATGGTGCCGCAGCTGGTAGGGAAAAATGAAGTTGAGATGACAGATATTCTGACAGATGAACTTGAGTTGGCAAAAAGCATCCTCTTCGAAAGCCAGTTTGTGGAGGAGAACCTTTCTGACGGGGCTGAAACCTAAAAGCCGCATGTCAGGAAGCCAATGGGCTGACCAATACAGGATCGTTCCGGCCGGAACTTCACCTGAGCCCGGTCACTGGCGGACTTCGCGCGTACCGTATCTGCGGGAAATCGTTAATGTTGCTACCAATCATACGACTCAGCGCGTGGTGGTAATGAGCGCTTCACAGGTGGGAAAATCTGAGCTGCTTCTTAACGTACTGGGGTTTTATATTCATCAGGAACCCTCTCCCATCCTGATGCTGCAGCCTACAGTTGAGGCGGCTCAGGATTTTTCAAAAGAGCGTATTGATCCAATGATACAGGCCACTGAGGTGCTGCGTCATGCTATCAGTGGCACTGCTGATGATGAGAGACAGAAAAGCTCGCGTAAGAGCTCAGATACCATCTTAAAAAAGAACTTCCGTGGCGGTTATATCGCACTGGTAGGCTCTAATGCGGCCACGGGGCTGGCGTCCCGTCCTATCAGGGTGGTGCTGATGGATGAGGTAGATCGCTATGGTGAAACCAAGGAAGGCGATCCGATTAAGCTGGCCGAACAACGCACACGCAACTTCTTTAACCGTAAAATCGTGAAGGTCTCCACCCCCACTTTTTCGGATACCAAGATCCATCACGAGTGGGAACTTTCGGACAAGCGTGAATATTATGTGACCTGTCCATACTGCGGCAAGCAGGTAGTATTGGAATGGAGCCAGGTCAACTATGAGCTTGACGATAAGAAGCAGCTGATTGAGGATAGCGTCAGCCTGAATTGCCCGGAATGTGGCGGGCAGTTGCGAGACAAGGGGCGCATTGATCCTGACTTGCTGATTTCTGGGGTATGGAAGCCCAGCCGCTCCAGTGATATAGCGGGATTTCATTTAAATGCGCTGTATTCTCCGTGGACACCGCTCATTGATTTGGTGACTGAGTATGTGCGGGCGGTTGGTAGTTCTGATCGAAAGGGATTGCAGGAGTTCACGAATCTGCAGCTGGGTTTGCCCTTTGATCCTTTTGAGAGTGAACAGCAAAGCTGGCAAAAGTTGCAGGCTCGCTGTGAGTACTACCCCAAGGACGGGCTGCCTGATGGCGTGCTAATCCTGACTGCAGGCGTTGACGTACAGCGCAACCGTCTGGAGTGCAGCATTTACGGC
>CALXOT010000001.1 GCA_944390085.1 uncultured Succinivibrionaceae bacterium | reverse complement strand
AATTCCCCATGCGTGAGCGTGGGGATGAAAGCGGCTGGTGTCGCACATTTTGATCATGTACAATACTCTCTAAGAATTCAGGAACGGGCTTTTTTGCTCCGACCTGATGGGGGCATTGTGGACATGCCCGTAAGTGCCCAGTAATGGGTACTTACTAAAAGTGAGGCACCGTCTTCACGAAACCTCGCACGTAAGTGCGTAGGTAGTTCATTGGTCAAATGCTAACACAAAACGCCCGGCAAAAGCTGTACTTTCGTCACGCCGACACGCTGCGGGCGTTTATGTAAACTTTTTGTGTAAACTTAAGGTCAAGCTGTTGCAGCAAAATCCAGCAGCCGGTAGATTGCGTTTTCCTGCCCGTTTAACAGCTCTACCCTAGCAAAATACTCCTCCACCGTCGGCAGCCTGCCCAACATGGCACTTACTGCGGTGAGCTCAGCACTGCCCAGATAAACCTGTGCCCCAGTCCCCAGGCGGTTTTTAAAATTGCGCGTAGAGGTGGAAAGCGCGGTGCAATTGTCGCGCACCCGTGCCTGATTACCCATGCACAGGGAACAACCCGGGATCTCAATGCGTGCCCCGGCCCTGGCATACACCGCAAACAGCCCCTCTGACTTTAACTGCTCCCGATCCATGCGGGTAGGCGGGGTCAGCCACAGCCGTACCGGAACCTGTTCTGCAGCCTGCCCAAAAATAGCTGCCGCCGCCCGGTAATGACCGATATTGGTCATGCAGGAGCCGATAAAGCACTCATCAAGTTTAGTATTTGCCACCTCAGAGAGCAGTTTCACGTCATCAGGATCGTTAGGTGCGCACACAATGGGCTCTGTGATTTCATCAAGATCGATGTTAAGCACAGCCGCATAACTGCAGTCCGGATCAGCATCCAGGGGCTTGAAATCCTGCAACACCTCCTCCATGGCCTGAGCTCTACGCAACAAGGCCTCCTTTGACTCATAACCTTGTGCGGCAAGCTGCCTTAAGAAAGCCACATTTGATTTTAAATACGTCTTGACGCTGTGTTCACTGAGGCGGATGGCACAGGCGGCCGCAGAGCGCTCTGCCGAGGCATTGGCCAGCTCAAAGGCCTGCTCACAGGGCAGATCCTCAAGACCTTCAATTTCAATGATGCGCCCATTGAACACATTGCGCTTACCCTTTTTCTCCACCGTCAGCAGTCCCTGCCTAATGGCAAAGTAGGCAATGGCATGCACCAGATCACGTAAGGTAATCCCCGGGCGGCGCTTGCCCTTAAAGCGCACCAGCACGGATTCGGGCATATCAAGCGGCATGATGCCGGAGGCTGCCGCAAAGGCCACTAAGCCCGAGCCTGCGGCAAAGGACAGCCCTAAGGGCATTCTGGTATGGCTGTCTGCTCCGGTTCCTACAGTATCAGGCAGGCACATGCGGTTTAAGAAGCAGTGAATGACCCCATCGCCAGGCTTTAAGGCAATGCCGCCGCGTGCGGTCACGAACTGTGGCAGGCTGTGCTGCATCTTAAGATCAACGGGCTTGGGATAAGCTGCAGTGTGGCAGAAGGACTGCATGAACAGCGGGGCCTGGAACTTAAGGCAGGCCAGATCAGCAAGCTCATCGCGGGTCATCGGGCCGGTGGTATCCTGCGAGCCTACCGTGGTGATCCTGGGCTCACAGTACTGGCCGGGGCGCACCCCGGCCAGGCCGCAGGCGCGGCCTACGATCTTCTGCGCCCGGGTAAAGCCGCCCTGCCCCTTAATCTCTGGCTCCCTAGCAAAGCATTCCGGTGCCGGCAGCCCCAGGAAGGCTGCCGCCTTATTACTCAGGCTGCGCCCGGAGATAAGCTCAATACGCCCACCGGCGCGCACTTCATCGAGCAGTACCGGACGCAGGCTGAAAGAGGCAAGCTCCTGCCCGCTTGCATGATCAAGCACCTTACCGGCATAGGGCAGCAGATCAATAAGCTGCCCGTTCTCCAGCGTCTGCACCTCACACTCCACCGGCAGGGCTCCACTGTCCTCTAAGGTATTGTAGAAAATAGGCGCGATCTTGCCGCCCAACACAAAGCCGCCGCCGCGCTTGTTGGGAATGCCCGGCAGATCATGGCCGATATGCCAGATCAGGGAATTGGCCGCACTCTTGCGCGAAGAGCCGGTACCCACCACATCGCCCACATAGCACAGAGGATAACCATCCTGCTTTAATGCAGCGATAAGCTTCATCGGCCCTTTCACCCCTTCTTCATCGGCCTTGACATCAGGGCGTGAGTTCTTAAGCATGGCCAGCGCATGCAGCGGGATATCGGCACGGGACCAGGCGTCTGTGGCCGGTGACAGATCATCGGTGGTAACCTCACCTGCCACCTTGAAGACCTTCAAAGTGATCTTATCTGCCAGCGCAGGCTTACTGGTAAACCAGCTGGCTGCGGCATAGGACTCAAGCACCCGGCGGGCACCGCGGCACCCCTGTTTTGCCAGCGAGCACAGCTCATCAAAGGCATCGTAAATCAACAGGGTCCTGGCCAGGGCTCTGACCGCTGCATCTTCAAGTTCAGGCTTTTGCAGTTGCTCTATCAGCACCGGCACGTTATAGCCGCCCTTCATGCACCCTAAAAGCTCAATAGCCTGTTCCTTGCTGATGAGAGGAGAGCTCACCTCATCTGCAAGCAGCTTACGCAAAAAACCTGCCTTGACCTGAGCCGCCTCATCCACTCCTGCCGGAACCCTGTTGGTTAGAAGCTGTAGTAGGATCTTGTCACTGCCTGCTGGCGGATCCTGCAACAGCTGTGCAAGTTCCTGCATCTGCGCTGCATTAAGCGGCAGGGCCTCAGCTCCCAGGCGCGCCCGTTCATTGGCCTGCATGAAATAATCACTAAGATAGCTGCTCTGTTCCATGTCATCTGTCCTGCTTGAATCCCTAGGCCGCACTCCCTGCATCCTTTAAGGGATCAGGGCACAGCGCAGCCCCAAGGGGCTTTGCTTACACTTTTAGCTGGTATTGAAAAAACGAACCAATCTGTGCCGATTGTAGCACGTGCCCAGATCAGTGCAGCCTAAAGCCTCTTTTTTGCGCACCAGCCATGCCCTACAATAGGGGTGCTGAACATATGCTTTGCCATCCCAGACCCTGCTTAGGGAGATCACATGCCTGTTTTTAACCTGCGCGAGTTTTTGCTTGAGGATATTGAGCCCTTAAGCCTGGCCTTAAGCCGCATCTGGTTTTGCTACGACCAGGAACACCCGCACAGTGAAAGGCGGCTGTGCCTTAACTATTTGCTCAGCTGCCTTATCAAGGCAGACAGCGCCTGGGTGTGCCTGCAGGATGACAAACCGGTTGGGGCCACTATCTTAAGCCTGCCCTGGTGCGGACAGCCTGCCGGGGAGACGGCGCTATGCGATAAGACAGACCTGCGGGCACTGCAGAAGCAAAACAGTAAGGATATTGCCGCCGATCCACATTGCAGCGCCGGCAGTGCATATGAGCAATGCTACCAACAAAATTACGCCATCCTGCGCAATCTGGCTCAGGCTCAGGAATCAGATGGCGAGCTTATCCTGCTCTTTGTCGATCCAACACTGCAGGGACAGGGACTGGGCCGGATGTTACTTGCCAAAAGTGAGGAGATTGCCCGTAAGGGTAAGGCGCAGCGCCTGTACCTGCTTACCGATGAAAACTGCAATTACGGCATTTACCCGCATGCAGGCTACCGGCTGCGCCTGCAGCAGAAGATGGACTTTACCCCACCTGCAGAAGGTAAGGGCAAATGGGCGTTCAATACCTTTATTTTTGACAAGGATCTCAGCCTTTAACCTGACAAGACAAGGGGGCTTGTCAGCAAATCACGCCCGTCTTTTATCTAAGGCAGAGAAGCTCTGTCAATCCAGCTCCAGTCAAAGGCAGGGCCCGGATCTGTTTTGCGCAGCGGCGCCACCTCACAATGCCCGGCAATGCGGCTCCCGATGTCAGGATACTCAGCACGCAGCGCGGCTATCACAGCCTTAAGACTCTGATACTGCGCCTTAGTGTAAGCCTCGGTATCTGTTCCCTCCAGCTCAATACCCACACTGTAATCATTGCACTCTGCCTGCCCTTTATAGGCCGAGCGCCCGGCATGCCAGGCCCGGTCCAGGAAGGACACATATTGCGTGATGGAACCGTCACGGCGGATCAACAGATGGGTGGACACCTCAAGATCGGCAATGCCGGCAAAATAAGGATGAGCCTTGGGATCCAGGGTATGAGTAAACAGCGCATCGATATAAGGCCCGCCAAAGCTGCCCGGGGGCAGTGAGATCCCATGAATCACGATAAGCGAGATCTCAAGGGGTTGCGGCCTGCTGCCATAGCGGCAGGTCGGTACCTGCCGGATCCCCTGCAGCCAACCTGCCTTAATCTGCAGCTGCTGTCCCATGCCTTAAACCCTGCCCTGTTTAGAAAATTTTATAAAACCGATGCAAAAACCCGCGGTTTTCACCACGGGCCTGCACAGCAAAAAGATCAGCGTCAGCTGCCGCAAGGTTACAGTCAAGCAAGCTCAGTGCTGCGCGCATCGATGAACTCAAAGGTCTCTGCCCTTTCATCTGCCCGCTCATCGCTCCAGGATATGAGCTCATAATTCTGAGCGTCGCTTAAAAAGGCGCGCAGCAGCATATTGTTGAGCTTATGCCCGGTCTTATAGGCCTTGAAGCTGCCAAGGATACTGTGCCCTGACATGTAGAGATCACCAATGGCATCCAGCATCTTGTGCTTGACGAACTCATTGGGATAACGCAGACCATCGGGATTGACCACCCGGTAGTCATCGAGCACCACCGCGTTTTCCAGTGAGCCGCCTAAGGCCAGGTTATGGGCATGCATATACTCCACATCACGCATAAAGCAGAAGGTACGGGCCCGGGAAAGCTCAGAGGCAAAACCACGGCCGGTGAAATTAAAAGCAAAATGCTGCAGCTCACGCTCCATGGCCGGATGATTGAAGTCAATAGTCAGATCAAGCTGGAAGCCGCCGGCACTGGGATTGAGTTCAGCCCACTTGTCACCATCCTCCACCCGCACCTTGCGTGCCACGCGCAGGTAACGCTTGGGTTCAGGCAAATCCTGCACCCCCACAGCCTCAAACAGATAGATAAAGGGCTGAGCCGAACCGTCCATCACCGGCACCTCAGGGGCGTTCACGTCAATGTAGAGGTTATCTATGCCCAGGGCAGAGAGGGCTGCAGTCAGGTGCTCCACTGTGGAAATGCGCACCCCGTCCATATTTACCAGCGCTGTACATAACTGCGTATCGCGTACCGCCTCAGGCTCGCATTTAATCGATACCGGAGGATTCAGATCAGTACGGGTATAGATAATGCCGGTATCAGCCGGAGCCGGACGGAAATTCACCGTCACCTTAGAGCCCGAGTGCAGGCCAATGCCAGCTGCGGAGAAAGCCTGTTTTACCGTGCGCTGTCTTTTCATGACTAAGCGTTACCCTATATCAAAATCTTTACGCCACACCACCAGCTAAAGCTGTTGCTGCTCTTATGGTGATTTACATACATCGCTGTATTTTAATACAAACGACTGTCTTTTTTTAGGTTAGTGCAAAATTTACGCAATATATTTGCATACTGCTGCAGTCTTTGACTGTGAATTAAGGCAAAAGTTCCAGCCTGCCCCTGAAGGTACGGTTGATGCTGTCGCAGAATTTATGGCAATGGCGTTCAATGGTACGGGCACCAAGGGGTCTTATGTAGTTATTGATCGGGATCAGCAGATGCGAGCCAAAGCCATCGATAAGATAGAGCGTAAGCTTTCCGTCAGCGCGCCTTTGGCGCAGCATCAGGTTGTGCGGCAGCAGATCTGAGGGCAGCACGTTATAGCGCAAAAAATAAGCCTTAAGATCCAGATAAGCCTGCTGCAGGCGCAGCGGCAGGTTCAGTCTCTGGTTAA
Source organism: uncultured Succinivibrionaceae bacterium (assembly GCA_944390085.1). Taxonomy (GTDB): domain Bacteria; phylum Pseudomonadota; class Gammaproteobacteria; order Enterobacterales; family Succinivibrionaceae; genus Avisuccinivibrio. Next base: position 2,272 of record CALXOT010000001.1, on the reverse strand, counting down.
TTTCCGGATTGTAGAGCGCAGCAGAAAGCGGCCAGGTTTCATAAAGCTCATTACTGATCAAAAATTCCTGCAACAGGCCAATCCCTTCCTGGCAGCGAAAGGCTCCATAAAACTCCGGGATATGCGAAAAAGGCACCCCCCGGCGCTTTAGGAAACTGAAATAGGCAATCTCCCGGCGGGTCTGCCGACTGCGGCCAGGTCTTGACAGCTTGTATAAAAGCCCCGGCTCCTTAGGATCAATAAAGCAGCGGCGCTCATTGCCAGCCCCGACTTCCTTAAGCTTGCCAAAGTCAAGCACAAGCTGCTGATACTGTCCCCAGTTAGGTTCCTGTCCCTTGTTTAAATCCATGCGGCACATTACTGTAAGGCTTTGCAAAGCTGCAGCCAGAGGCCGGGCTTTACGCAAGTCTCACCAATTTTTCCCTTTTTTCTTCCTGACAGCCTGGCTTTTTTAGTTAAATGCAAACACCCTGCGCCTGCAAACAGCCTGTTTTAAACCCCCTGCCTGCCCAGGCTTTCAGGACAGAGTGCTCTTAACTTACGCGCCCTGTGTTTGCCAGGAGCCACGCTTGCGCTTCAGTCTGCGCGGTTACGCAAAATGGGCGGCACTTCCCACAGATCTGCGCCCTCATCTGCCGTACCTTGCAGGGGAGAGTCAAACCTGATTTCTGAATCTGCTGACGGGGCAACAAAGCCCTGCGCCCCGGAGGGAGCTGCCATACCGGACTCATCCTGCTCATGCGGTCTGCCAAAGGCCGCAGCCGGGGCAAAGCCGCCCTGACTTGCGGCAGCTGCCGTAAGTCCCCCTGCAAAGAATGCACCTGCAGCCGGGGTGGCTGAGCTTGCCGGATCAGACTGCAGCGCAGGGCCGGTGCCGGCGGGTACTGCAGCAGGAGCAGCCACAGCACTCTGCCCGGGGGCAGGTTGTGCAGCGCTTGAGGCCTTAGCGCCGAATACGGCACTTAACTGATGCCCCTGTGACAGGCTGAAAAAGCCTCCCTGATCCTGGGGCAGCGCATTGCCCTGGCGCCTGGCAGCAGACTGAGCCCGGGCGGCAGCAGCTGACTGCTCAGTGCTGGACAGGGGCTGGGATGAAATGCCGGTCATGATGATGGTGACGATGATCTCGTCCTCCTCCAGGCTCTCATCAAAGCTCATGCCTGTCTTGCTGGCAGCATCACTCTCATCAGAGACATAATTCTGGATGGCCTCCTGAATCTCCTGCCAGCGGGCAATGGAGAAATTGGGACTGACGCGGCTGTGCACCAACAGGCCGGTGGCAGACTTGATGTCCACGTCTTCCACCAGCGGATTGCGGATGGCCTGAGTCAGGGCATCCTCCACAAAGGTGGGGCCCTTGCCACGGCCGATGCCGATCACGGCCATACCCTTATTGAGCATGGCGGTACGCACGTCATTGAAATCGACATTAATGTAATCGGCGTTATTGATGATATCCACCACTCCGAACACTGCCCGGTACAGCACGTCATTGGCTGCATTAAAGGCATTGATGATGGAAACATTGGCGCCGAGGTTGGACAACAGCTTGTTATTGTCCACCACAATCAGGCTGTCCACATGCTTTGACAGATCGCTGATCCCCGCCAGTGCATTGACCGCATGGCGCTTGCCTTCAAACTTAAAGGGCTTGGTGACCACCGCTACGGTCAGTTTCTGACATTCTTTCTTTGAGATCTCAGCTATCAGGGGAGCTGCGCCGGTACCGGTACCGCCGCCCATGCCAGCAGTAATGAACACCATGTCAGCGCCCTGCAGCAGTCTTTTGATGTCCTCACGGCTTTCCTCAGCGGCCTTGCGCCCGATATTGGGATTGCAACCTGCACCCAGTCCCTGCGTCAGGTTGACGCCGATCTGCACCTTAGTAGGGGCAGTGCAGCGCGCCAACGCCACGCTGTCAGTATTGACGGCAATAAACTCCACCCCGGCCACGCTTTGATTGATCATGTGCTGCAGCGCATTACAGCCACCGCCACCCACACCGACCACCAGCACCCGGATCTGTCCTGAAGCCTGTATATTATTACCCGAAGCGGCGCTTGACACCGCGGCCACCTTAAAGTCGCTCATTTTTCCACAATCTCAAAAACAACTGCTGCCTATCTTAGCAGGAAGAGCTGTATTTTTTAACTAATGCCGCGTAATTCCCCTTGCGTGAGCCTGGGGATGAAAGCGGCGGGTGTCGCACATTTTGATCATGTCCAATACTCTCTAAGAATTCAGGAACGGGCTTTTTTGCTCCGACCTGATG